>DASVGO010000017.1:0-8248 GCA_036379495.1 Rhodanobacteraceae bacterium
TGGGCTTCGGAAACGTGGCTGATGCGTGCCAGACGCTGGATCGGCCAGTCTTCGTGGAAGTTGGCATCCATGCGGTCCTTGGCGCGCAGCAAGCGCCGCAGCAGGCCGGGATCGGTGATGGCGGCCTTGTCGCTCATGTGATGCAGGGCTGCGCTGCCGGACCGGTCAGCGGCAACACGTCTGCTTCTGCTGGATTGGCGGGCACGGAACCGTGCCGTACGAACAAAACACGCAGCAGTCTCCGGGCATGGGTCGCAGGATCGCGTGGCAGGCCGTGCACTCGTAGAACCACTGGCACGCGTCGACGGGCATGGTCTCGATGGCAGCGTGTCCACACGCGGGGCATGTGATGGTCGATTGCAGTTTCACGTCCGGCATGCCTGTCTCTTGCGCACCAAGGTGGATGTCTGCCGAACAGGGCGGGCCTGCCGGCCACTACATTGTCTGCGTGGGCCGCTCGGAGCCGAGCATGCCGCCCAGTATGGCTTCGATCTTGGTACGCGCGGTTTCACCATCACCGTTGGTGGAGCTGAACTGCACGCCGATGCCGGGGGTGCGACCACCCGCGCCGATCGGTGTCACCCAGGCCACCTTGCCGGCCACGGACAGGCGCTCATTGGCCTCGACCAGCGACACCAGCAACACCACTTCGTCTCCGAGGTCGTAATGCTGCTTGGTGGGGACGAACAGGCCGCCGCTTTTCAGGAAACTCATGTAGGCATTGTAAAGTTCGTGCTTGTCATTGATTTTCAACGACAGGATGCCTTGTCGCGCATTCCCGGACATGGTCTTGCCTCAGCTGGACGGATCACGCGACAGCTTGACTCGCGCGGACGGGAACGGTCAAGTCGCACCAGTCCCAGTGATCGAAGATCCAGGGTGACGGGCATCGCAGTTCCAACTTCGCAAAGACTGGCCCACGGCGAACATCGGCAGGCAGGGTCAATTGCCAGCTTTTCCCGTCGGGCTGCAGGGGCGCATCGCGCCAGCGCCAGGTTTGCAGCCCGCCGGCGTGGACCAACGTCAGCTGCAACCAGCGCGCAAGCACGCGCGGCGGGCGCCATGGCAAGGCCACGACCGCCGGCAGTGAAGATGTCGACGCGCATGTGGCAGGCGCGCGCTGAAAGTGTTCGACGGGGCCAACCAGCCGCATCAGCCGGCGTCGCGACAAGGCCATCTGGGTTTGATGGGCCAGTGCCGCCTGCCGCTTGGCTGCCTGTTCGGCCGCATCCAGAGTCACGGTGACCGGCTGCCCGCCGCCACCGGGCTGGCCATGCACCAGATAGGTCAGGCACGCCGGGAGCCGGCCCTGCTGCGCCATGGCCAGCCGCATCAGCACATGGCTGGCGCCATGGTCGGGGTGACGATCGGCAAGATCGGGCATGACGACGACATCGGGTTGCACGCTGCGCAACAGGTTGGCAAAGACGCCCACCGCTCGCGGGTCGTCATCGCGCAAACGTGACCACACGCCAAGGTCGGGCCAGCCGAGGCGTTGCAGAGCCATGACCGGCAGCCCGAGTTGACTGATGGCCGCGCGCACTTCGTCGGTGCGGCGTTCGCCCCAGCGCAGGCGTTCGCGCGGACCGATGCGCCAGCGCCGTTCCAGCCAGCGCTGAGGCCACGGGTTGTTGTCGCCATCGGTGATCTGGACGAGCGTAACCACGGCGCCCTGCCGCACGGCATGCTGGATCAACCCGCCCATGGCCAGCGATTCGTCATCGGGATGGGGCGATATCAGCAATAGCCGGGCGCCTGCCAGCGGCAGGTCCGAGGGCCACGATTCGGGGTGATCGTCGGCCATGTTTCAATGCCAATGCGACAGCAGGTCCAGCACCACCAGATCGGCGCGCAGTGGCCCGCGCAGGGCTTCGCGCGCGCGGTTGGCTTGCTCGAACCAGGTCGTCAGCGCTTCGTCGGACAGCCGACTGGTCAACGTGTCCGGCGATCGGCCCGCGCGTGCTTTGGATGCATCGGCCGCCATGCTTGCGGCAAACCACAACCGCTGCGACAGGTTTTCGTCGTTCCAGCGCCGCATGACGCCGTAGGCATCCGCCTTGCCTTGCGCGAGCGCACGCAGATCCGATTGCACCTGCTGGCGCTCCGCGAGCAGATCCTGCGTGGACCAGGCCAGTGCCAGGCCGGGATTGCCTGCGGCCGCGGTCAAGGCTTCGTCGGCGTCGGAAATCTTTTGCGCGTGCAACCAGGCCATGGCGTCCTCGCGCGACGGCAAACGAAAATCCATCCGCTGGCAGCGACTGCGGATGGTGGCCGGCAACCGCCATGGCGCATCGGCCACGAGGATCAGCAGGCTGGATGGCGTGGGTTCTTCCAGCGTCTTGAGCAAGGCATTCGCGGCCGCCGGCGTCATGGCATCGGCCGGATCGATCGTGGCCACCTGCCAGCCGCCCAATTGGCTGGCCATGGCCAGACGCGCCGACAAATCGCGGATCTGTTCGACCACCAGGGTCTTGCGCAGGGTTTTGCTGGTATTGAGTTCGAAGGTGATGGCCACGCGATCGGGGTGGGTGCCGGCATCCAGCAGCTTGCAGGTGCGGCAATGGCCACAGGCCTCACTATCGACCGACTCGCTGCACAGCAGTGCACGCACCAGACGTTCGGCAAAGGCCCGCTTGCCAAGACCGGATGGTCCCGCCAGCAAGAGTGCGTGCGGCATGGCGCCACGTTCGCGGCGCGCACGCAGCACATCCCAGGCTTCCCGATGCCAGGCCGGCGCGCTCATGGCTCCGGCCCGTCCAGCAAACGGTCGAGGGCGGCCACGGCCTGCGTCAACACTTGCGCAGGCGTCTGGCTGGCGTCGATCACGCAAAAGCGCTGCGGCTCGGACGCTGCCCGTTGCCGATACACCGCACGTACGCGCTCGAAAAAGGCGTCGTTTTCGCTTTCGATGCGATCGCTGCTGGCGCGGCCGGCGATGCGTTCGCGTCCGGTTTGCACCGGCACATCCAGCAGCAAGGTGAGATCGGGTTCGAGACCGTCCACTGCCCAATGTTCCAACGCCGCGATGCGTTCGGCGGGCTGTCCGCGTCCGCCGCCCTGGTAGGCGTAACTGGCATCGGCAAAACGGTCGCACAGCACCACCCTCCCCGCCGCCAGCGCGGGCCGTATCACTTCGCGTACCAGTTGCGCGCGGGCGGCGAACATCAGCAACAGTTCCGACTCGGCGCACACCGGTCCGTGTCCTGCCCCCAGCACCAGCGCGCGCACGCCTTCGCCCAGAGCGGTACCGCCGGGTTCGCGGGTCAGCACGGGCTGGATGCCGCGGATTTCCAGATGCGTGCGCAGGCCGGCCAGCAGCGTGCTTTTGCCGGCGCCCTCGCCGCCTTCGAAGGTGATGAATCGCGCGTTCACGAGCCGATTCCCGCGGACATCGTGTTCGGGCCGGCACTGAATCGAGGCGGATTGACGCGAGCCATCATCGACATTGGTTCTTTTTCTTCAGCTGATAACACGCCACGGCACGATTCTGTTCGGCCAGCGTAGCGGAAAACACGTGCCGGCCGCTGCCGTCGCCGCGCGCCACGAAGTACAGCGCATTGCCCTCGGCCGGATGCAGGGCGGCATGGATGGCCGGCAGGCCTGGCATGGCGATGGGTGTCGGCGGCAGGCCCTTGTGCAGATAGGTGTTGTAGGGCGTGTCGATGCGCAGGTCCTTGAACGTGATGTCACCGTTGTACCGGTCACCCAAGCCGTAAATGATGGTCGGATCGGTCTGCAACGGCATGCCGAGTTTCAACCGACGCACGAACACGCCGGCGATGCGCGGACGCTCCGACGCGTTGGCCGTCTCTTTTTCCACCAGGGATGCGAGGATCAGGGCCTGGTACGGCGTGGTCAGCGGCACGTCCGGATCGCGCTGCGCCCACTGCACGACCAGCACCTTGCGCATGGCCTGGTAGGCGCGCTTGAGGACATCAAGGTCCGTGTCGCCTTTGACGTAGGCGTAGGTTTGCGGCAGGAACCAGCCCTCGGGTTTGCGGTTGCCCGCGCCGATGCGCTGCATGATCTGCGCCCCGGTCAGGCCGGTACTGGCGTGAACCAGTTCGGGTGTCTTGGCCAGGGCAGCTCGCACCTGCTTGAAGGTCCACCCGTCGACCAGGGTGAAATCGTGCTGCAGCACTTTTCCAGACGCCAGCATCTGCAGGAACTGTGGCGGCGTCATGCCGGACTTGAGCACGTACTCGCCGGCATCCAGCGCATGCTCCACGCCCATGCGCATGGCCAGTGCGCGCCAGTACAGCGTGCGCGCGGAAGTCAGTTTGCGCGCACGCAGGGTGGCGACGATGCGATCCAGACTGCTGCCGCGGGCAATGTCCAGGGTTTGCGACGTGCCCTGCACGGCCAGCGGCGTGCGCACGAAGCGCGCATAACGCTGCCAGGCCACGCCGGCCGCAACGATCACGACGATGATGACCAGCAGCACCAGACTCAGCAGCAGGCGTACCCAGGCTTTTCCGTCGATATGCTTCATGCAGATACCTGCCCCGGCGGCAGACCGGCGTCCCGCCATGCGGTCTGGATCTGCGCAACTTGCGCCGATGGTGGCCAGATGCGTCCCGCCAACTCGCATACCGGCACGATGCCGCGCACCGCGGAAGTGATGAACACGGCATCGGCAGCCAGCAAGGTGTCGAGTGTCATGTCGGTCTCGACCGCATCGGGACAGTCGTCCAGCAATCGGGCACGCGCCGTGCCGGCGACGCCGCAACGATCCAGTGCCGGTGTGTGCAGGCGACCATCCACCAACGCGAACATGTTGGCAGCGGTGGCCGAGATCACGCGGTCATCGAAATCAAGCATCAGGCCTTCACCCACGGTTGGATCTTGCCATTCACGGCGTGCCAGCACCTGTTCCAGACGATTGAGATGCTTGATCCCCGCCAACGCCGGCTGACTGGCCAGGCGTGTCCGGCACACGTGCATGCGAATGCCGTGATGGTACCAATCCGCCGGCCACGGCGTATGCGACGCGGCGCTGACGATGCACGTCGGCTGCACCTGCACCGGCGTCGCGTAACCGCGCGGACCGCCGCCCCGCGTCCAGGTGATGCGAACCACGGCGCAGGCAAGATCGGCCACGACCAGCAGGGTTTCCTGCCAGAGCCAGTCCGGGTCGGGGAGTGGCAAGTCCAGACGTCGGCAGCCCTCGGCCAGTCGCGCCATGTGTCGTGGCCACAATGGTGCCTGATGTTCGTGTACCCAGACGGTCTCGAACAATCCATCGCCGTAACTCAGGCCGCGATCATCGGCGGCAATCCGATCCCCGGGCTGGCCATTGATGCGTCGATGCGGGTTCACGCGGCAACTCCGAGGGCACGCAACAGACCGAGTGCCTTGGCGCGCGTCTCATCCAGTTCGTGCTCAGCGACGGAATCCACCACGATGCCGGCACCGGCGCGAAAGCGCAGGGTCGATCCCGTTTGCACCAGGGTGCGGATAAGGATGTTCAAATCCATGTCGCCGTTGCGGTCGATGTAGCCGATGGCGCCGGTGTAGGCGCCGCGTCCCTCGCCTTCCAGTTCGGCGATGATTTCCATGCAGCGCAGCTTGGGACAGCCGGTGATGGTGCCGCCCGGAAACGTCGCGGCAATGACCTGTCCCGGTGTGACGCCGGTGCGCAACTCCCCGCGAATGTTGGAAACGATGTGATGCACATGGGCATGGCTTTCCACCGTCATCCATTCGTCGACACGCACGCTGCCGATCTGGCACACGCGCCCCAGGTCATTGCGTTCCAGATCCACCAACATGACGTGCTCGGCGCGCTCCTTGGCATGGCCGATCAATTCGCGGGTGCGCGCGGTGTCATCGTCGCCGGCCAGACGCGGCCGGGTGCCAGCGATCGGGCGCGTCTGGATAATGCCATCGCGCACTGCAACCAGCCGCTCGGGCGAGGAACTGGCCACGGCCCAATCGGGTTGTTGCCAAAGCGCGGCAAACGGTGCCGGATTGGCCTTGCGCAAGGCCGCATGGATCGCCGCCGCCGATGGCGCATCATCAAACCGCGCCCGCCATGCGCGCGACAGGTTGACCTGAAACGTGTCGCCGGCGGCAAGATAGTCGTGGACACGTGCCACGCCATCGAGAAACTTCTGTGGCGAATCCTCGTCCAGCATCGCCGGATCCGGCAACGGATCGGCACACGGCACGGCATGCGCCAGATCGTCAGCCAGTACATCAAGCAAATCGCCATGCCCGGACTCGGCCACCAGCCAGGTGCAGTCGTTTTCGTGATCGCAAGCGATGGCTGCCGGACAACGCACGGCCATGGCCAGCGGTGTGGCATCCGGGCATGACGGCAGGTGCAGGCGAGGCTCGATCTGCCCCGCCAGTTCATAGGCAAGATACAACGCCCAGCCACCATGGAACGGCAAGTCATCGACGGTGGCATCGGCACGCTCGGCCAGCCACAGCGCATCCAGTGCCGACAGAAAACCCGCGCTGTCCTGCACCTGCCCATCCAAGGTCAAGACACCGTCGGACTGCAGGCACAATGTCGTCCGCGGGCAAGCCATCAACATGTCCCAACGCGAGGTCGGCGTGCCGTGCGCCACGCTTTCCAGCAGGCACGGGTAACGTGCCGGATCAGCGGCCGCGAGGGGCAACAGGTCATGCCGACCCGGCAGCCTGCGCACCACCGCTGGCGACACGCAAGCCGTCATGGCGGCAGCCATCAGGCGCGACGGAAAACCAGCGAGCCGTTGGTGCCGCCGAAGCCGAACGAGTTGGACACGACGATGTCCAGCTTCACGTCACGCGCCACATGCGGCACGAAATCCAGGTCGCAATCCTCGCTGGGATTGTCCAGATTGATGGTCGGCGGCACGATGCCGTCGCGGATGGCCAGGATCGAGAAGATGGCCTCCACGCCACCCGCCGCACCCAGCAGGTGCCCGGTCATGGACTTGGTGGAGCTCATCATCAACTTGTAGGCGTAATCGCCAAACACGGTCTTGGCGGCCAGCACTTCGGCCACGTCGCCCAGCGGCGTGGACGTGCCATGAGCATTGACGTACTGGACATCGGTCGGGTTCACCCCGGCGTCGTTCAGTGCGTGCTGCATGCAACGGCCAGGACCTTCGCCACCCGGGCTGGGGCCGGTCATGTGGTGGGCGTCGCCACTCATGCCGAAGCCGACCAGCTCGGCGTAGATGTTCGCGCCACGCGCCTTGGCATGCTCGTACTCTTCCAGCATCAGCACGCCGGCACCATCGGACAGCACGAATCCGTCGCGATCACGATCCCACGGTCGACTGGCCTTGAGCGGCTCGTCGTTGCGCGTGGACAGGGCCTTGGCCGAGCAGAAGCCGCCCACGGCAGTACCCGTGGTCGCGAATTCCGCACCACCGGCCAGCATGGCATCGGCGTCGCCGTACTGGATCATGCGCATGGCCAGACCGATGTTGTGCGTGGCCGTGGTACAGGCCGTGACGCAGGCGATGTTCGGGCCTTTCAAACCCAGCATGATCGACAGCTGCCCGGCCGCCATGTTGACGATGGAGCTGGGCACAAAGAACGGCGAGATGCGGCGCGGACCGCGCTCGTGATAGTCGATGCTGGTACGCTCGATGGTGTGCAGGCCGCCGATGCCCGCGCCCACGGCCACGCCGATGCGGTCGGCATTGGCCTCGGTGACTTCGAGTCCCGCATCCGCGATCGCCTGCTTGCCGGCGGCAATGCCGTAGTGGATGAACGGGTCCATCTTCTTGATGTCTTTCGGCGCGACGTAATCGGCCGGATCAAAGTCGCGCACCTCACCCGAAATGCGGGTGGGAAAATCGGTGGCATCGAAATGGGTGATTTGCCCGATGCCGCTCTTGCCGGCGGTGATGCTGGCCCAGGCCGTGGCCACGTCATTGCCCACGGGGCTGACGAGTCCCATGCCGGTGACTACCACGCGTCGCTTGCTCATGCTTATCTTCCGTCAAGTATTGACCGCAACCATACTGCCACGAAGGTTGCGAATCACAGAAACGCAAACTGCGCCGGAAGGCGCAGTTTGCATGTGCGGTGACAAATGGCGCAAGGCCACGGCGGACGTGCCGGCCGGAGCCCTGAACCGGTCGCCTCAGGCCTCGGTATGGGCCTTGATGTAATCGACTGCCTGCTGGACGGTGGTGATCTTTTCCGCATCCTCGTCGGGAATCTCGGTCTCGAACTCTTCTTCCAGAGCCATGACCAGTTCGACGGTGTCCAGCGAATCGGCGCCCAGATCATCCACGAACGA
>DASVGO010000018.1:0-2778 GCA_036379495.1 Rhodanobacteraceae bacterium
ATGCTCGTCTTGGCGAATGCGCGCCAGCGCGCATTGCGTGGCCGGCCAGTCGTGGATGACGGTGATGGTGTGCTGCGGAAATGCGGGCTGGAGGCGGTGAGTCATCAGCAAATCCAGCCAGTCGTCGCGCGTCAACCCATCCGGCGCAATGCCGAATTCAGCCAGCGGCGCACGCAAGGCGGCCACATCTGCCGTGAACGGATCAAGGCCCAGCGTCTCGCGAAACAGGTCGCGGTAGGTTGTGGTGCGCACCGCGCTTTCGTCTTGTCCAGCCAGACGCTGCGCGGCGTGGATCAAGGCCACGGTCTCTTCGGCCAACTGGTAATGATCCATGCCGACGCGGTACCACTCCAGCATCGTGAATTCGGGGTTGTGATGGCGCCCGGCCTCGCCGTTGCGGAACACGCGACCCAGCTCGTAGCAATCGCCCAGGCCCTGCGCCAACAACCGTTTGAGCGGAAATTCGGCCGACGTGCGCAGATAGCGCTCAGGGCGACCGGCATCGACATGGCCCGTGAAGCGCGTGCGGAAACTTTCGATGTTGGGCTCGGTGTTGCCGGCGGCGGACAGGATCGGTGTCTCCACTTCCAGTACACGGCGCTCGGCGAGGAATTGCCGGATCACGCCATACAACCGCGCGCGCAGACGCAAGACGTCGTGGCGTTCGAGGCAGCTCACGCATGCTCCTCAAGATAGGCATGCAGACGCGCATCGTCCCAGACGTCGACGCCAAGTTCCCTGGCCTTGGTCAATTTGGAACCAGCCGCCTCACCGGCAACCACGAACGTGGTTTTCTTCGACACGCTGCCCGCCACTTTGGCGCCCAGGGCTTCGAGTTTTTCCCTGGCCTCGTCGCGCGTCATCGACGTCAGCGTGCCTGTCAGCACCACGGTGGCGCCATCCAGCGGCAGCGATGCCGCCTCGCCCGGATGATCCTCGATGGCGTCGAGCAGACTGCGCATGGCGGCTTCGGATCCGCGCAGACGCGCGACCGCATCGGCATCGGCGAGAAACACTTCCAGCCCACCGACTGCTGCCGTGGACAAGCCGGCGGCGGCCCACTGCCCGGGGCCTGCAGCGATGACGGCATCCAGCGTCGGGAATGACGCGGCCAGGCGCGCCGCGTTGGTAGGTCCGAGTTTGTCGATGCCGGCGCCATCGAGCAGATGCCGCAAATCCAGCCGCTTGCGCAACTGCGGCGTCGGAGTGGCCTCATCGGTGCACACGATGCCTTCAGCCAGCAAGTCATCGACGACGGCACGATTGCCGGGCTGTCGAAAAAAGGTGGCGATGGAGCACCCCACTTCGTCGCCGATGTCAGGCAATTGACACAATATGCCGGCCGGCATGGAACGGATCAATACCAATGATCCCAGCCATTTGTGCAATGTTTTTGCAGTTGTTTCGCCAATGTGCATGATACCCAACGCATACAGGAACCGCGCCAGTTGCGTGTGCTTGCTGGCGTCAATCGCGGTCAGCAGTTTTTCGGCCCAATGGGTGGCCACCTTGCCCTCGCGCGCGGTCTGCGGCGTGGTGCCGTCACGCTCGTCGGCAAGACGCTTGCATGCCAGCATTTGGTCCAAGGTCAACCGATACAGGTCGGCCGGCGATTTCACCATGCCGAACTCATCCAGATCCTCGATCAGCCGCGTGCCCAGGCCGTCGATGTCCATGGCCTTGCGCGAAGCAAAATGGATCAGCGCCTCTCGCCGCTGCGCGGCACACACCAAGCCGCCGGAGCAGCGATAAGCCGCGGCGCCCTCCTCGCGCAGAAGCGCCGAGCCGCATACCGGGCAGTTCAAGGGCATGTGCCAGACCTGAGTAGCCTCAGGGCGCCGCTCGGGAATGACGCGCACCACCTCGGGGATGACGTCGCCGGCACGCCGCACGATGACACTGTCGCCCACGCGCACGTCCAACCGCGCCACCTGATCGGCATTGTGCAACGTGGCATTGGTGACCACGACGCCAGCCACTTGCACGGGCTGCAAGCGCGCTACCGGCGTGGCCGCTCCGGTGCGACCGATCTGAATGTCGATGGCGACCACGTGCGTGGCCTGTTCCTCGGCCGGAAACTTGTGCGCGATGGCCCAGCGCGGCGCACGCGCGACGAAGCCCATGGAATGCTGGCCGGCGTAGTCGTCGAGCTTGTAGACCACGCCGTCGATGTCGTACGGCAAGACCGCACGTTCGCCGCCAATGCGTCGGAAGTACGCGATCAAGCCGTCAAAGCCATGGGCCGTGCCGACCAGCGGCGACACCGGAAAGCCCCAGCCGCGCAGCGCCGCGAGCGTGGCCGAATGTGTATCCGGCAACAGCCCGCCCTCGACCACGCCCACGGCATAGGCAAAGAAACTCAGCTTGCGCCGCGCCGTCACCGCCGGGTCCAGCTGCCGCAGCGAACCGGCCGCGCCATTGCGTGGATTGGCCAACGGCTTGTCGCCATGCGCCAGGGCGTGTTCGTTGTAAGCCGCAAAATCCTTGTGCAGCATGATGACCTCACCGCGCACTTCCAGCACCTGCGGCCAGCCGCTGCCACGCAAAGTCAACGGGATGGCGCGAATGGTGCGCACGTTGGCGGTGACGTCCTCGCCGGTGGTGCCATCCCCGCGGGTGGCGCCACGCACCAGTTCGCCATGCTCGTAACGCAGGCTCATGGCCAGGCCGTCGAGTTTGGGTTCGACCGAAAACACCGGATCACGTCGCCCCAGGGTCTGCTCGATACGGCGCACGAAATCGGCCACCTCGTGAAACCGTGTCAGGTCGTCGCCGCCG
>DASVGO010000019.1:0-25507 GCA_036379495.1 Rhodanobacteraceae bacterium
GCGCGCTGCCGGCCTGCTGCGCCGCGGCGAACAGTGCCTGGGCGGCCTGCTCCAGCTTCTGTGTTTTCGACTCGATGGCATCCTTGTCGTCACCGTCCTTGACCTTCTTCAACTCGGCCACCGCTTCCTCGATGGCGCCGATGGCGCTGCCGGCCTTGTCGCCGTGCTCCTTGAGCGCCGACTCCGTGGCATGCAGCAGCTGGTCGGCCTTGTTGCGCACGCTGACCAGTTCCTGGAACTTCTTGTCTTCTTCGCGATGGTTTTCGGCATCGGCCACCATGCGCTGGATCTCGTCATCGGACAGACCCGAACCGGCCTTGACCTCGACCTTCTGCTCCTTGCCGGTGTCCTTGTCCTTGGCGCTGACATGCAAGATGCCGTTGGCGTCGATGTCGAAGCTGACCTCGATCTGCGGCGTGCCACGCGGCGCGGCACGGATGCCGGCCAGGTCGAACTTGGCCAGCGACTTGTTGTAGACCGCCTGCTCGCGCTCGCCCTGCAACACGTGCACGGTCACCGCCGTCTGGTTGTTCTCGGCAGTGGAGAACACCTGTGATGCCTTGGTCGGAATGGTGGTGTTCTTTTCGATCAGCTTGGTGAACACGCCGCCCATGGTCTCGATGCCGAGGCTCAGGGGGGTCACATCCAGCAGCAGCACGTCCTTGACGTCACCGCCGAGCACGCCGCCCTGGATGGCCGCACCGACCGCCACGGCCTCGTCCGGATTGACGTCCTTGCGCGGCTCCTTGCCGAAGAAATCCTTGACCGCTTCCTGCACCTTGGGCATGCGCGTCTGGCCACCGACCAGAATCACTTCGTGCACGTCGGCCACACGCAAACCAGCATCGTTCAACGCGGTGCGGCACGGCTCGATGGTGCGCTTGACGAGGTCCTCGACCAACGCTTCGAGCTTGGCGCGGGTGAGCTTGATGTTGAGATGCTTGGGACCGGAAGCGTCGGCCGTCACGTACGGCAGGTTCACTTCAGTCTGATGGCTGGACGACAACTCGATCTTGGCGCGCTCGGCGGCATCCTTCAGGCGCTGCAGGGCCAACGGATCCTTGGACAGATCCACGCCCTGATCCTTCTTGAACTCGTCGACGAGGTAATCAATGATGCGGCGATCGAAATCCTCGCCACCCAGGAAGGTATCGCCGTTGGTGGCCAGAACTTCGAACTGCTTCTCGCCATCGACATCGGCAATCTCGATGATGGACACGTCGAAGGTGCCGCCACCCAGATCGTACACGGCAATCTTGCGGTCGCCGCCCTTCTTGTCCAGGCCATAGGCCAACGCGGCCGCGGTCGGCTCGTTGATGATGCGTTTGACCTCCAGACCCGCGATCTTGCCGGCATCCTTGGTCGCCTGCCGCTGCGAATCGTTGAAGTACGCCGGCACCGTGATCACGGCCTGCGTGACTTCCTCGCCAAGAAAATCCTCGGCGGTCTTCTTCATCTTCATCAGCACCTTGGCCGACACTTCCTGTGGCGCCATTTTCTTGCTGTCGGAAGTTTCGACCCAAGCGTCGCCGTTGTCGTGCTTGATGATCTGGTAAGACACCATGCCGACGTCCTTCTGCACCTCGGCGTCGGTGAACTTGCGACCGATCAGGCGCTTGACCGCGTAGAAAGTGTTGGCCGGATTGGTGACGGCTTGGCGCTTGGCTGGCGCGCCGACGAGAACCTCGCCATCCTTGCTGAAGGCGACGATGGACGGCGTGGTGCGATCGCCCTCGGAATTCTCGATGACGCGCGCCGAAGTACCTTCCATCACTGCCACGCAGGAATTGGTGGTACCCAGGTCAATGCCGATGATCTTACCCATGACTGTGTGCTCCGAAATGTTGCGCGACCCGCGGCCGCCGATGTTTGAAAAATGGGGTGGATGAATGCCGATTCAAGTCGTTGCGTGACACTGCTGCCGGCCGTTCACGCACCCGGCGCCTTGGCCACCATGACCAGCGCGGGACGCAGCAATCGGTCATTGAGGACGTAGCCCTTCTGCATGACGGCAACGACGGTGTCGGGCGGCTGCTCGGCACTGGCCACCATGCTCATGGCCTGATGTTGCTCCGGATTGAACGCTTCACCGACCGGGTTGAGCACGGTCAAACCATGCTCGGTCACCACCTTGAGCAGCGACTTCAAGGTCAGCTGCATGCCTTCGCGCAAGGCGGCGGCATTGTCGGTCTCGGTCGCCAGGCCATGTTCGAGGTTGTCGCACACGGCCACCAGTTCGCGCAGCAGCCCTTCGTTGGCAAATTTGCGCGACTGTTCCAGCTCGCGCTGCAGACGGCGACGCTGGTTCTCGATCTCGGCACGCTCGCGCAACATGCTGTCCTTCAGCGCGGCGATGGTCTTTTCCGCCTCACCCAGCTGCATGGACAAGGCTTCGATCTCGGCCGTGGTGAGGTTGCCCATCTCGGCAGATGCATCACTGGCCGATTCAGTGGCGTCGGGTCGGGTGTCTTCCATCATGGCTCCAGGCATCAACAAGGGGGCCGGCGTCGATGGCCGACCTGAATGAATACGAATGCGGACTGTCCGCCTCCCAAGGCGGTTTATGAGGGCAGCCCGACGTGATTCAAGGGTGGCGCGATCAAACGCCGGCAGCGACGCGAGTCAAGGCATCGCTGAGCAGTTCGGCCGTGGTCTGGACCACCGGAATGACTCGTTCGTAGGCCATGCGCGTGGGCCCGATCACGCCAACCGAGCCGAGCACGCGGTTGCCCGAGCCGTACGTGGCCGTGACCACGCTGCAGCCATCCAGCGCGGCAAACCCGGATTCCTCGCCAATGAACAGCTGCACGCCCTGAGCATGCGCGCACATGTCCATCAGCTGCAGCAGATCACGCTTGCGCTGAAAAGTTTCGAACAGATCACGCAGGCGGCCGATGTCGGCCATCTCCTGGCAATCCATGAGGTTGATCTGGCCACTGACCAGCACATCACCCTCGCCGGCCATCGGCGCGAACGTGGCCGAGGCCAGTTCCACCGCTTCGCTCAACACGCGGTTGAGCTCGCTGCCAGCCTCGCGCAACTCGCCCAGCAGCTGGCTGCGAATGGCATCCAGCCGCAAGCCACCAAAGTGGGCATTGAGATAATTGGCTGCCGGCTCCAGCGCCGAGGCCGACAACGGCCCGCTCAACTGCACTACGCGGTTCTGCACCTGGTTGTCGGCAAACACCAGGATCACCAACACGCGTGCCTCCGGCAGCGCCACAAAATCGATGTGGCGCAGCGGAAAATCCGCCTGCCCCGGCACCGTGACCACGCCGACGAAGTGCGTCACCGCCGACAACAGGGCCGAAGTGCTGGACATGATGTCCCGCGCCGTCGCCTGTTGTTGCGACAACTCGCGCTGCAAATGCGCGCGCTGCGCCTGCGGCAGCGGATGCAACTCGACCAGGCTGTCCACGAACAGACGCAAGCCGCGCGGCGTCGGAATGCGCCCGGCCGAGGTGTGCGGCGAGGTCACCAGCCCCACTTCTTCGAGATCGGCCATGATGTTGCGAATGGTGGCCGGGCTCACGTCCAGCCCCGACGATCGGGCCAGGGTACGCGAGCCGACCGGTTCGCCATCGGCCAGGTACTGCGCGATCAACGAGCGCAGCAGGCGCCGCGAGCGAGCATCGAGATCAGGATTGAAAGACGTGTTCATCGGTTTGCAAATATAAGGCCTGCAGCCCATCAATGGTGGCTCGGGACTTTCCGATCAAGTCCGTACCGATGGCAGAATACGACATCACACGCCGCCACCACCGCTTTCGGGTATCGTCCGTCCATGCTCACCGCCCTGTCCGTCCGCCACTTTGCCGTCGTCGAGGCCATCAACATCGAGCTGGGCCCCGGCCTTGCCGTGGTCACCGGCGAAACCGGCGCCGGCAAATCGCTGCTGGTCGACGCCCTGCTGTTGCTGTCGGGTGCGCGCGCCGACAGCGGCATGATCCGCGCCGGTTGCGAGCGCGCCGAGCTTTCCGCCAGCTTCGACCTGACACACCTGCCCGCCGCGCGTGACTGGCTGCAGGAAGCGGCCATGGACGAAGACGGCGCCTGTCAGCTGCGTCGCGTGCTCAAGGCCGAAGGCAGCTCGCGTGCCTGGATCAACGGTCGACCGGCCACGCTCGCCCAACTGAGCGAACTGGCGCCGTTGCTGGTGGAAATCCATGGCCAGCACGAACATCAGGCGCTGCTGTCACGCCCGCACCAGCTGTCCCTGCTGGACGCTTTTGCCGACGTCGATGACACGCTCGATCAGGTACGCGCACAGGCCCGGCAATGGCGCGAGCTGGGTGTTCGTCAGAAGGCACTGGCCGGCAGCGACGACCCGGCCGCGCGCATCGAACTGCTGCGTCATGAACTGACCGATCTGGAGCGCTGGGCGCTGCCACCCGATGCCCTGGCCGAGTTGAACAACGACCACAAACGCCTGGCCAATGCCGGCCGCCTGCTCGACGGCAGCCGTGGTGTCGACGAACTGCTCGACGGCGACGGCGACTACACCGTGAAACGCCTGCTCGGACGGGCGCGTGCCGAACTGGAACCACTGGCCGAACTGGATCCGCGGCTCGCGCCGATCACGGAGCTGCTGGGCAATGCCGACATCCAGATCGAAGAAGCCGAACAGACGCTGTCGCGCTTCGCCCAGGACCTTGATCTGGATCCGGACCGCTACGCCGAACTCGACACCCATCTCGGCCACCTGCACGAACTGTCACGCCGTCACCGCACCCCGGTCGAAAACCTGCAAGCGCAGGCTGACACGTTACGTACCGAACTTGACGAACTGGAAAACTCCGGCGCCACGCTTGCCAAACTCGCCACCGAGCGCACGCGCCTCGCGGCCGACTACGCCCGTGCGGCAGACACGCTCAGCAAGGCGCGTCGCAAGGCCGGCAAGCAGCTGGGCGAAAAAGTCAGCGTCTTGATGCAGGAACTGGGCATGGCAGGGGGCAGTTTCGAGGTCGAGCTGACCGCGCAAGTCGGTGCCGATCCCGATCCGCAAGGCCGCGAGCGTTGCGAGTTTCTGGTCAGCGCCAACCCCGGGCAACCACCACGCGCCTTGCGCAAAGTCGCCTCTGGCGGCGAACTGGCACGCATCAGTCTGGCCATCGAGGTGGCGGCGCTGGGCCTGGACACGGTCGGCAGCATGGTCTTCGATGAGGTTGATGCCGGCATCGGCGGCGCCGTGGCCGAAGTGGTCGGGCAAAAATTGCGCGCCCTGGGCGAACACCGGCAGGTGCTGTGCGTCACCCATCTGCCGCAAGTGGCGGCGCAAGGCCACACCCACCTCAAAGTCGAAAAACGCAACGACGGCGACACCACCGTCACCACCCTCGCGTCACTGAACACCACGCAGCGCCACGAGGAACTGGCACGCATGCTCGGCGGCATCGACATCACTCGCGAAACCCGCGTGCACGCACGCAAGATGCTGGAACAGGCGCAAAAATGAAGGGCGACCAGTGGCCGCCCTTGCACTTGTCGAACCTGCACGATGCTCAGCGCAAACCGGTCTCGTTGCGCGCAATCACCATGCGCTGGATTTCACTGGTGCCTTCGTAGATCTCGGTGATCTTGGCGTCGCGGAAGTAGCGCTCCAACGGCATCTCGCGCGAGTAACCCATGCCGCCGTGAATCTGCACCGCCTGATGGGTGATCCACATCGCCGCCTCCGAAGCCGTGAGCTTCGCGCACGCCGCCTCGGTGGAAAAGCGTTTGCCATTGGTCTTGGCTTGCTCCTTGGCCCATGCCGCGCGCAGCGTCAGCAGGTAGCCCGACTCCCACTTGCACTTCATGTCGGCAATCTTGGTCTGGGTCATCTGGAAGCTGCCGATCGGCTGACCAAACGCTTTGCGTTCGCGCGCCCACGCCAAGGTGGCTTCATACGCGGCGCGGCCCAAGCCCACGGCCTGCGAGGCAATGCCGATGCGACCCGCATCGAGTACGCCCATGGCGATCTTGAAGCCCGTACCTTCCTCGCCCAGCATGTTTTCCTGCGCGCACACGTAATCGGTGAGTTCGATCTCGCAGGTGGCCGAAGCGCGAATACCCAACTTGGGCTCCTTCTTGCCCGGCTTGAAACCCGGCTTTTGCGTGTCGATGATGAAGGCCGACACGCCCTTGGCACCCTTGTCCGGATCGGTCATGGCGAACAGCACGATGTAACGCGCCACGGTGCCCGAGGTGATCCACATTTTCTTGCCGTTGATGACCCAGTCGCCATCGGCATTTTTCACCGCGCGCGTGCGCATGTTGGAGGCATCCGAACCCGACTGCGGCTCGGTCAGCGCATACGCACCGATCGCCTCGCCCGAAGCAATGGCGCGCACGAAGGTCTGTTTTTGCTGTTCGCTGCCATGAGCAAGGATGCCGTGACAAAACAGCGAATTGTTCACGCTCATGATGGTGGAAGTAGCCGTGTCTGCGGCGGCAATTTCGATCATCGCCAGCACATAGGCAATCGGGTCCATGCCGGCACCGCCGTACTCGACCGGCACCTCGATGCCCATCAGGCCCAGCTTGCCCATTTCCTGGATGTTCTCCAGCGGAAACTCGCCGGAAGCGTCGAATTCGGCCGCCACCGGCGCGATGCGCTTTTGCGCAAAGTCACGGGCGATCGACTGGATCGCGAGCTGGTCGTCGGTAAAATTGAAATCCATGCGTCCTCCTGCGCCGCGTGAACGGCGTGGGTTGATCGAATACGCCATGGCGGCTCGATGGCGCCACGGGAAACCGCCATTTTACCGTGTGCGCCGTAGCACGTGCCAATGCCCTCGCTTGCCCCACCCCCACACACAGCCAAATCGGATGACGGGCTACCTATTGAAATTTTTGCAAATTTGCAGTAAGTCCAAGACCACCTGCCAAAGTACACGCAAATCTTCACAACGACTCCGCGGTGATGCGCGTGCTGACGCTGACATGGTCAAGAAGCCCCCCATGCACAAGTTCGTGACGATCCTGCGGAGCAGTCTGCTGGCTTGGCCGGCAGTTTTGGTCTTG
Source organism: Rhodanobacteraceae bacterium (assembly GCA_036379495.1). Lineage (GTDB taxonomy): Bacteria > Pseudomonadota > Gammaproteobacteria > Xanthomonadales > Rhodanobacteraceae > Oleiagrimonas. The sequence goes on from DASVGO010000019.1 coordinate 7,006, forward strand.
ACGGCTCCCGCTGCCGCGGCGCCACCGCCACCACGTACACCAGCACCGGTATCCAGCAAGACGCCCAAAATCTGCTTTGGGGCCTTGTTCTCAGGCCCGCTGCCTGGCAAGCTGGATTATTGCCTGGGTATGCGTGACTGGAACCAGGGCCACTACGACGGTGGACTGAGTTTTCTCAAATTGGCTGCCGGCTGGGGCAACAAGAACGCGCAATACACCTTGGGCCTGATTTATTATGGCGGTCATCACGTTCCGGCCAACCCCGCCTTGGGCCTGGCTTGGCTGACACTTGCCAACGAACGCCACGACGATGCACAAATTGCCCAAGTGCAGCACTCGGCATCCCTGTGGGTTACGCCTGCCCAGCGGCAACAGGCCACACGGCTGGTTCACCAGATGCAAAGCACCTACAGTGACAAGGTGGCTGCCACACGCGCCTGGCAGCGATTGCAACACTGGCGCAGTCGTCACAGCGATTTCAACTCGGGGTGTGTCCGACTGCACGGGCCGGCGGCCATCGCCGCACGCCGCATGGGTTTGGCCGGGGAGCCGCCGCTGGCCATTCAAACTGCACTGCACCCATATACTGTGATCTCCGTCATGGGTGATTCTGCCAAAAATCTGATGAAAGCCAAAAAAGAGATTCGGCAATACGAAATTGCCCGATCCGGCGTGTGCGTCACGATCCAGATGCAACACCACGTGACCCGGCAATTGGCCAGCCGCTATTTTGCCGGATGGGGCGGCACCGTCACGGTTGGGCCGCTACAGCAGGTTTCGCAGCCGACATCACATCCTGAGCATTGACCTCTTACGCGCAGCCGCGAAGGCAAGCCACTCCCCATGGGCATGGCTTGCCGGCCTGACCCATGCCTTGACGCTACCCGGCAATCCTTCTACTCTCAACATCCTTGCATCGCGATAAAAGGATGTATTGATGGACTTGGCTTCAGCCTCCACCTTGCTGCGCCTGCTCGCGGACGCCACGCGCGTGCGCTTGCTGGCGCTGCTGGAACAGGAAGAGCTGACCGTGGCCGAGCTGGCGGCGATCCTGCAATTGGCACAACCGCGCGTCTCCACGCATCTGGCCAAACTCAAGGAGGCCGGTCTGGTGCGTGATCGCCGCGCCGGTGTGTCTGCCTACTACCGCTTCAACACGGATGTGGACGCGGGCCAGACCGCACTGATGACCACTTTGCGCGAAGCTGTCGATGATGCGCTGCTCGAAGCCGACAGCGAACGCCTGCCTGCCGTGCTGGCCCATCGCGCCGGTGAGCAGGGCTGGGCCGATGCCGTGGCCGGCGACATGGAGCGCCATTACTCGCCCGGTCGCACTTGGGAAACGCTGGCCCGCGCGCTACTGCAACTGCTCGCCACCGGCGATGTGCTCGACATTGCCTCCGGCGACGGCGTCACCGCCGAGTTGCTGGCGCCGCACGCGCATTCGATCGTGTGCGTGGATGCCGGCGAGCGCGTCACCGCCGCCGCGCGCGAACGCCTCAAACCATTCCGCAACGTGAGCGTGCAACAAGGCGACATGCACGCGCTGAATCTCGCTGACCGGCACTTTGATCTGGTGCTGATGCTGCACGCCCTGACCTACGCCGAAAAACCTGCCAAGGCCATCGCCGAAGCCGCGCGCGTGCTCAAGCCCGGTGGTCGCCTGCTCGCCGTCACCTTGGCGCGCCACGGCCACAAGGCGGCGGTGGCGCCGTTTGATCATCGCAATCTCGGCTTCCGTCGCGAAGACCTTGCCGGGCTGGCCAACAAGGCCGGACTGAACGTCGTGCAATGCGGCGTCGTTTCGCGCGAGCGCAAACCACCCCATTTCGAAGTGCTGAGCCTGCTGGCCAGCAAACCCCTGTTGTAATCGAACCCACTCCGGATTTGACCATGACCACCTCCGCCCTGCCCTGGCACAACCCCGTGCGCGCGCAAAAACTGCTCGACGCGCTCGACCAACGCATTCTCATCCTCGATGGCGCCATGGGCACCATGCTGCAAGGCCACCGGCTGGACGAGGCCGGCTTTCGCGGCACCCGCTTCGCGCACGGCTGCGATCATCAGCATGCGCATGACCATCGCCACGACGGGGCTTGCGAATACGATCTGAAGGGCGACAACGACCTGCTGTCGCTGAGCCAACCGGATATCATCCGCGACGTGCATGCGGCCTATCTCGATGCGGGCGCCGATCTGGTCGAAACCAACACCTTCAACGCCACGCGCCTGTCGCAATCGGATTACCACCTCGACCACCTGGCCGGCGAGCTCAACCGGGCCGGCGCCAGTCTCGCGCGTGCCGCCTGCGATGCCGCCGAACGCAAGGACCCCACGCGTCCGCGCTTTGCCATCGGCGTGATCGGGCCGACCAGCCGCACGGCGTCGATTTCGCCCAACGTCAACGACCCGGGCTTTCGCAACGTGAGTTTCGAAGAACTGGTCGACAATTACACCGAGTGCGCCGAGAACCTCATCGCCGGCGGCGCCGACATCCTGATGGTCGAAACCATCTTCGACACGCTCAATGCCAAGGCTGCGCTGTTCGCCATCGACAAGGTCTACGCGCACCTTGGCGCACGCCTGCCGGTAATGATCTCGGGCACCATCACCGACAAATCCGGACGCACGCTGTCAGGCCAAACCGCCGAGGCGTTCTACTACTCGCTCAAGCACGCCAGGCCGCTGTCGATAGGTCTCAATTGCGCGCTCGGCGCCGAAGAGCTGCGCCCGCACATCCAGGACCTGGCGCGCGTGGCCGAGTGCCGCATCAGCACGCACCCCAACGCCGGCCTGCCCAACGAACTGGCCGAATACGACGAGACGCCCGAGCACATGGCCGGCATCGTCGGCGAATTTGCCGATGAGGGTCTGGTCAACATCGTCGGCGGCTGCTGCGGCACCACGCCCGCGCACATCGAGGCCATTGCCACCAGCATGCGCAAACACGCCCCGCGCAAGCCGCCCGACAGCCGCTCCGTCGCTGCCTGATGCCGCGCCAGTCTTCCGTTGCACGCCTGTTTTGATCGAGACAACCACGCCATGAACCGCTACACCCGCCTGTCCGGCCTCGAACCGTTGGTCATCACGCCCGACACCTTGTTCATCAACGTTGGCGAACGCACCAATGTCACCGGCTCGGCCAAATTCAAGCGCCTGATCAAGGAAGAACGCTTCGACGAGGCCGTGGAAGTCGCCCGTCAGCAAGTCGAAAGCGGCGCGCAGATCCTTGACGTCAACATGGACGAGGGCCTGCTCGATTCCGAAGCGTGCATGGTGAAGTTCTTGAACCTGATCGCCGCCGAACCGGACATCGCCAGGATTCCGGTGATGGTCGATTCGTCCAAATGGAGCGTGGTCGAAGCCGGCCTGCGCTGCCTGCAGGGCAAGGGCGTGGTCAACTCCATCTCGCTCAAGGAAGGCGAAGCCGAGTTTCTCGATCACGCGCGCACCGTGCTGCGCTACGGCGCCGCCGCCGTGGTCATGGCGTTCGACGAGAACGGCCAGGCCAGCAGCATCGAGGAACGCGTGGCCATCTGCGAACGCTCGTACCAACTGCTCACCGAAAAGCTCGACTTCCCGCCCGAAGACATCTTCTTCGATTCCAACATTTTCCCCATCGCCACCGGCATCGAGGAGCACGCCGACAACGCGGTCAACTTCATCGAGGCCACCAAGATCCTCAAGCAACGTTTTCCGCTGTCGCACATCTCCGGCGGCGTCTCCAACGTGTCGTTCTCGTTTCGCGGCAACAACCCGGTGCGCGAGGCGATCCACAGTGTTTTCCTTTATCACGCCATCAAAGCCGGCATGGACATGGGCATCGTCAACGCCGGTCAGCTGGCCATTTACGACGAACTTGATGCGGAATTGCGCGAGCGCGTCGAAGACGTGGTATTGAATCGCCGCGCCGACGCCACCGAACGCCTGATGGAGATCGCCGGCAAGTACAAGGGCGGCGAGAACAGCGAAGCCGATCAGGGCGACAAACTGGCATGGCGCGAGCAAGCCGTGGCCAAGCGGCTGGAATACGCACTGGTGCATGGCATCGATGCCTTCGTGGTCGAAGACACCGAGGAAGTGCGCCAGACCGTCGACAAATGCCTTGAGGTGATCGAAGGTCCGTTGATGGACGGCATGAACGTGGTCGGCGACCTGTTCGGCGCCGGCAAGATGTTTCTGCCGCAGGTGGTCAAGTCCGCGCGCGTGATGAAAAAGGCCGTGGCCTACCTGCTGCCGTTCATGGAAGAAGAGAAAAAACTTTCCGGCAGCACCGCCAAATCCAATGGCAAGATCGTGATGGCCACGGTCAAGGGCGATGTGCATGACATCGGCAAGAACATCGTCGGCGTGGTGCTGGCCTGCAACAACTTCGAGGTGATCGATCTGGGCGTGATGGTGCCGGCGGAAAAGATCCTCGATACCGCCGTGGCCGAAAATGCCGACATGGTCGGCGTGTCCGGACTCATCACCCCGTCACTGGAAGAAATGTGCCACGTCGCCAGCGAGATGAAGCGGCGCAACATGGACCTGCCGTTGCTGATCGGCGGCGCCACCACCTCGCGCGCGCACACCGCCATCAAGATCGAACCCAACTACGGCGTGCGCACCGTGTGGGTCAAGGATGCTTCGCGCGCGGTCGGCGTCGCGCAGACGCTGGTCAACAAGGAAAAGGTCGACGACTTCCTGCAGAAAATCCACGACGAATATGTCGACATTCGCGAGCGTCGCGCCAATCGCGGCCCGCAAAAGCGGTTGGTCACGCTGGAAGCCGCCCGCGCCAATGGTTTTCGTCGCGACTGGGCGCTCTACGATCCGCCCGCACCACACAAGCCCGGCATCCACGTTTTCGATCACTACGACTTGAAAGTCCTGCGCGACACCATCGACTGGACGCCGTTTTTCCAAGCGTGGGAGTTGCACGGCCACTACCCCGAAATCCTCACCGACGAAGTGGTCGGCGCGCAGGCGACGGAGCTGTTCGCCGATGCCCAGGCGATCATGGACAAGATCGTCAACGAGCACTGGCTGACCGCGCGCGCCGTGATCGGTTTCTGGCCGGCCAATCGCGTCGGCGACGACATCGAGTTGTACGACGATGCCGGCCACGTGCTGACCACCTTGCACCACCTGCGCCAGCAGGCCGACAAGCCGGTCGAGCGTCCCAACCTTGTGCTGTCGGATTTCGTCGCGCCCAAGGACAGCGGCAAGCGCGACTGGGTCGGCGGCTTTGCCGTCACCGCCGGGCACGGCATCGAGGAACACTTGCAGCGTTTCCGCGCCGACAACGACGACTACTCGGCGATCATCCTCGAAGCCATGGCCGACCGTCTGGCCGAAGCCTTCGCCGAGCACATGCACAAACGTGTGCGTCGCGAGTTCTGGGGCTACGTGCCCGACGAAGATCTCGACAACGACGCGCTGATCGCAGAAAAGTATCGCGGCATCCGCCCGGCGCCCGGCTACCCGGCCTGCCCGGACCACACCGAAAAGTCCACGTTGTTCAAGCTGCTCGATGTTACCGCCAACACCGGCATCGAGCTGACCGAAGGCTTTTCCATGTACCCGGCGGCGGCCGTCTCCGGCTGGTATTTCAGCCACCCCGACAGCCAGTATTTTGTGGTCGGCAAACTCTCGCGCGAGCAGGTGGCCGACTACGCGCAGCGCAAAGGCTGGACCCAGCCCGAGGCCGAACGCTGGCTGGCGGCCAATCTCGATTACGAGCCGGATTGACGCCCGACACCATCCATGGCAAGGCGATCGCCATCGCGCATCCTCGTCGCGCGCAGTTGCCTGTATGGGGCCGCAGGGCGGCCTTTATCCCACTGTGGCAACGCAGAAATGCTGCCCATTACGTGAACTGGTTCACGTAAATAAGTTCTGCTATAACTACAGGACATAATCAAATACCTGCCCCACATTCTATTGCATGGCGCTTCCCGCAGCGTCTGACTTGCCGGTGGTCAATCCGACCATCACTGCATGCCCGACCTCGATGGTCTTGCACCATGCGACTCCCCACAGAATGGAGCTTGTCCATGATGCCCCTGAAATTTTGCCCACCGTTCATCGCCGCACTACTGCTGGCCATGGCTTGCCAAGCCATGGCGTCATCCACTCCTGCCCAGACAACGAAAAGCGACGCCAAGGTCCTGCCCGTCTTCGTGCAAGTGGACAAGCACGGCAAGGTCACCAAGATCGCCCCCGAGATTCGACTGGACTCCTCGTTGCAAACCCTGCTTCAGCGCACCTTGAGCCAGATGATCACCAAGCCCGCCCACGATGCGCATGGTCACCCCACCGCCAGCCAGTTCATCATCACACTGGCACTCAAATCCTCCCTTTCGGCCGATGGTCAATACCGGGCCCGGTTCGCCTACCTCTCCGCAAAACCGCTTGCGCTTGGCCGTTGGCATTGGGTAACCCTCAAGAACGGCAAGAAGGGCCTCGAAAAAGAGGATATCTTCAGCAACACCAATCAAGCGATACGAACCACTTGCTTTGATTCGGACAGTCGGGAACTTGGCGGTCACAGTGTCGTCATCACCAGTGCAAGCGGGATGAGCGCCGGCAGCGAGGGCGCCAACATCTGCAACAATCACTGAATTCATCGAGGGTCACGCAAGGACAAACGGCACATGCCGCGCAATCGACCCATCATTCGCCGGCATGCTGCCCGTAGCGCCGTCCTTTCCACGCCGAACGCGTGCCACCCAGCGCACGCAATGCCGAGTACCACGTCGCTGCCAGAAAAATCGCTGCCGTCAAAGGCAACATGACGGCGGCCAGAGGGTTGCGTCGGTAGTAGTGCAACGTGGGCATGAAACAGGCCGCCGATGCAAGCCACGCCAAAATGCCAAGCGTCGCAATGAGGCCATTATCGGTGCATGCCGCAATGACAGGCACGCAGAACGCCAGCCCCATCAACAACGAGACCAGCCACAGCAACAACCAGGACTCGCCCAATTGCACGAAGGCGGTACGCGCAATCATGTGAATCACGCCGCGCAAACCGGTCTGTCGCAAGCTGACGGCACCATGGGTCAAGCCAAGAAAACAGAGATATCCGGCGCGCTTGACGTGGGCTGCCAGCGTGCAATCGTCGATGATTTCGTCGTGCCATGCAGCGAACCCACCGATGCCGATCAGTACCTCGCGCTTGATGAGAATGACTCCACCGGCAGCGGCAGCCACGCGCGAGCCTTCTCGGTTGGCCAGCGCGAACGGGTAAAGCAGCTTGAAGAAATACACGAAGGCCGGCATCAACCAGCGTGCTGCCAGCCCCTTCCAGCATGGTTCGGCACACAACGAAACCAGCGCGTAACCTTCGGCAGCCTTGTGCTGCAAAACAGCCAACATGCCGGGAGCCAGACGAATGTCGGCATCGAGCAGCAACACCCACGGTGTCGCGACATGCGCCAGGCCCTGCTCCATGGCCCACAACTTGCCTGTCCATCCTGCCGGTGGTGACGTACCGGCCAATACATCCAGATGATGCAGACCGCAAGCGCACGCCAGATCGGCCGTACCATCACTGGACTGATCGTCAACGAGAACCACCGGCACATCGGGTGACATGACGGCGAGTGCGCGCAGGGTTTCCCTGATGACCACCGCCTCGTTGCGGGCTGGCATCAATACCGTGACATCCCCGACCGGTGATGAATCGCCATCACTCGGCTCCAGTCCTTCCCGACAACTGCATGGCCGCCACGGCAACGCCAGCACGATCAACCACAAGATCAGTGCGGTGGCAGCCAGGGTCAACATGTCACCGCCTCCCCTCGGGAGCGACGACGAACGTGCCGATCGCCCATCGATGCCCGACAACCAACACGGCAAGTCCTAGCCGGTCGAGACAGTGCACGAGGGTGGCGCGCTGTGGCCCATGGTGGCCAGTGTTGCCGCGATGGCTTGCGCAAGTGCCTGCACGCCGCGCTGCTGCCCTGCCGCCAACGCGGCATAGCCCTGTCCCACGGGTTCGCGAATGCTGCTGCTGCATTGCGCACGTGATTGCGCGCCCGATCCGGCATCCACGCTCCACGTGGCCACCAGCAAGGTGTATTGCCCGGGCACCGACTCGAACCGTGTCACGTTCACCTTGATGCGATACACCGATTGTCCTGCGGGAGGTGCCAGACCGTACACGTCGGGCACACCCAACGCCTGTGTCAGTTCGGCCGACAAGGCACGGCGGATTTCGTCTCCCACGGGCGCGATCCAGCGCTCGCCATCGAGCAGCGCAACGCCGCTGTCACCTTCCCGCACCACCATCTGCGGCCGATCAACCTGGGCCGGGATGGTCACCGGAAGCACCGCGATGTAGCGCACCTGCGTGTGCCGCAAAGGCTGGTAGTGGCCCGACGCGGGAGCCAGAGTCTGCGGCATCAAGGTGTAAAAACGCACGGGTGCGGAACTGCAGGCAGCCAAGGCCAGACAGATGCACGCGGCAGACAGACAGGCAACAAGTCGCCTCATGGCTGGCTCCTCGTCGGTGGGGAAGTTGGCGAATGCGTGCCGGGTGGCACCGATGGCGCGTCGTTGCGTCGACCTCGCAGCAACGACTCGGGGTGCAACGACAGATAACTGGCAAGTACCCGCAAGGACCGCGCGGCACGTCGCAGTTCAACCAGGGTCTGGTCGAGGTTTTGCATCAGCGGCGAATCGTTGGACAGCGCATGATTGGCCACATGCATGGTCTTGCCTGCGGCTCCCAGAGTTTGCTTCGCCTGTCGCAGGGTCGACGTTGCCTCCGGCATGACCTTGGTGTGCAGTTGTCCGAGCACGGCGTCCAGTTTGCCCAGGTTGTCATCAAGACGCAGGCCGATCTGGTCGAACGGAATCTTGTGCACCTTGTCGACAATGTCGGCCAGCTGCTGCTGCATGCGTCCGAACGTTCCCTGCATGGTGGGCACGACCAGCGGCTTGAGCTTCGGGTCATAAGCCACTTTGGGTGCCTTCGGGAAGAAGTCCAGCGCCACGTACAGCTGCCCGGTGAGAAGGTTTCCGGTGCGCAACTGTGCACGCAGGCCATGCTTGACCAGAATGCCCAGCAGTGCCCCCGGATTGGTGTTGCCGGTGCGTTTCTCGAAACGCTGGTTGGCTTTGCCGATGCGATCCGGGTAGATGACTGCGGTGACATCGGCGGGGAAATGCTTGGTCTTGGGATCGAAATCCAGCGTCACTGATGTCACCTTGCCGAGATCGATGCCAAGGAAATCCACCGGCGCCCCCGCCTTCAATCCCCGCACCGACTGATGGAAGTGCATCTGCAAGGCCACGGGTGGCCCATCCGGCGGGCGCATCGCCGAAGTCTTGTCGTCAAACAAACGGAACCGTGCATCGGCCGGTGCACTCGACGCAGGCGCGTCACCGGCAGGCGCAAGGAAGGCAATGCCGCCCGAGATCACCGTGGCCAACGACTCGGTATTGACCTTGAGCCCACCCGCGCCAAGCGACACGTCCACGCCACTGGCGTTCCAGAAACGCGTATCGGTGGTGACGAAGCGATCGGCCGGCGCCTTGACGAACACCTGCACCGTCACGCCGGCGCCATCCTTGTTCAGGTGGTAGGCCACCACACGTCCCACCTGGATGCGGCGGTAATACACCGGCGAGCCGATATCCAGTGAACCCAGATCATCACTCGTCAACAGGAAACTTCGACCGGATTCGCTGTGGGTCAATGGCGGCGGTGTTTCCAGTCCATTGAAACGGGTTTGCTCCTCATCCGACCCCCCCGTGTCGGCGCCGATGTAGGCACCGGAAAACAATGTGCCCAACCCCGATATGCCGCCCAAGCCAATGCGCGGGCGCACCACCCAGAACCGACTGCCCACGGTTGCAAAGCCTTCCGCCTTCTTTTCCAGATCGACGGTCACCAGCACCTTGGTGCGATCTTGACTGAGATCGATGCGATGCACCTTGCCGATGACCACATTCTTGTATTTCACCTCGGTCTTGCCGGCGGTGAGGCCCTGTGCGGTCTGGAAGCTGATGACGATTTGCGGACCGGCCGAAAGCCAAGCCGTGACCACCAGCGACACGCCGATCAAGGCAGCGATCAACGGCACCAACCAGATCAGCGAAATGGTCCAGCGATGCCGGCGTATGGCCACCGGCTCGGGCAGATCGCCGCCGGGACCTGACGGAGCCTGCGGAGGATTGGCATCAGTCATCACGTTTCCCATCCATTGCCGAACCACGATCCCAGATCAGGCGCGGGTCAAAGCTCATCGACGCCAACATCGTCAACACCACCACCAGGGCAAACCAGATGATCCCCGGCAGCGGCACCACCTGTGCGAACGGCGCCAACTGCACGGCACCGGTCAGCAGCGTCACCACGAACACGTCCAGCATCGACCAGTAGCCCATGTTCTCCACCAGCCGGTACAGCCTCGAGCGTTGCCGCTGCGGCCAATGGGCATGCCGCCGCTGCACGCTGATGAGCAACCAGCCAAGCGCAATGAACTTGAGCACCGGCACCATGATCGAGGCAAAAAACACGATCGCGGCAAGATCCGGCGAACCCACCCGCCACAATTCCACGATGCCGCTGAGAATGGTGTTGTCGGTGGACGAAAACAAGCTCACCGTACGCATCACCGGCACAATATTGGCCGGCAGATAGAGAATGACCGCGGCAATCAACAATGCCCACGTGCGGGCAAGGCTGTCCGGCCTGCGCCGATGCAGGCTGGCACCACAACGCGGGCAGGCACCCACGCGGCCGACCTCATGGCTTTGGCACACCAGTCCGCAGACATGGCAGCCGATCAATCCCAGTGCGGTTGCCGTCGGTGGTGCGGGGCGGGTCATGCTCATGGGCGCGGCTCCGGCACGGCATCCCACAATTGATGCGTATCCCATTCGGCTACCAGCGTGATCAGCACCATTAGCGCGGCGAAGGCCCACAGCCCGACGCCGGGCGTCACCTCGAATACGGTATGCAGCTTGACCACGGCCACGAGGATACCGAGCATCAGGACCTCGATCATGCTCCACGGATACAGCCACTTCAGACCGCGCACCACCTGGATCAGTCCGGGTGGCCGCCTGCCCAGCCGCACGAACGCGCAGGCCCAGGTCAGTAATGACAACTGGAACAACGGCGCCACGAACAAGGCCACGGCGGCGATCGCCGCAACCACCCGTATGTGTTCATGCCAGGCCGCGATGATGGCGCCCCACAGGGTCGTTGCACTGGACACCCCGCTCGCGCCGATGCTGACCACCGGGCAAAGGTTGGCGATCAGCATCACGATCAGCCCGGCCACGGACAAGGCCAGCACAACCTCCACGCTCAACCATTGGTGGCGATAAAGCACGGCGCCGCAACGCAGGCAACAAGCCTTTTCGCCACGCACCAGCCGACGTCGGTGATACACCGCATCGCAATGCTCGCAAACCACCAGTGCTGACGTATCCACATGCACGGGCACGTTCTCCGGCCTGCCGCCACCTGTTGCATTATCGCCAATGTGGCCCAAGCATGCATGACTTCAGCTGTACGCTTGCTATGCTTGCCCGCCAAGCCCACCTGATGAAACCCGCATGAATCTGCCCACGCCGCCCGCGCGCATCTTTGACGTCACTCGGGACAACTTCGAAACCGATGTCCTGCGGGCATCCCTCGAAACCCCCGTGCTGATCGATTTCTGGGCCAGCTGGTGCGGCCCGTGCAAGGCGCTGGGTCCGGTGCTGGAAAAACTGGCCGAGGTTTATCAGGGTGCATTCCGGCTGGGCAAGATCGATGTGGATGCCGAACAGGAGCTGGCCGGCATGTTCGGCATCCGCAGCATTCCCACGGTCATGCTGGTCATGGGTGGCAAGCCCGTGGATGGCTTTGCGGGTGCACTGCCGGAAGGCGAAGTGCGCGAATTTCTCGCGCGACATCTGGAGCCCGCGCTGGCCAATGTCGAACCTGCTGGTCAGGCCGCCGTGCTGGATGAACCTGCCGCCAGCGAGTCGCTCGAACACAAGATCGAACGACTGCGTGGAGAGATCACCGAGCAGCCCGAGTCGTCGGATCTGCGTCTGGAACTGGCCCGTGCCCTGCTGCAAGACGGCCAAATCGATGCCGTCGACAGCGAACTTGCCACCCTGCCCGCCGAACTTGCCACCGATGCACGCGCCACGACCCTGCGCAGCCAGCTCGAATGGGCGCGGACGTTGCTGGACGCCCCAGACACCGATACCTTGCAGCATCGCATCAGCATGCACCCAGACGACTGGGAAGCACACGACCTTCTCGGCGTGCGCTTGCTGCTCGGACCCGAACCAGACACCGGACTCGAGCAATTCCTGCATGTGCTGGAACATGCGCCCGACTGGAACGACGGCCAGGCGAAGAAACGTCTGCTCGTCGCCTTCGGGATGCTCGATGATGCCGCGCTGGTCAGCAACTACCGGCGACGCATGACATCACTGTTGTTCTGACACACGGCATCAAGCACGAAACACCGATCGTCCGCACTTCACGGCCGAGCGGTACATTGCCTACACGTCAGCCGGATAGCGGCCAGGGTCAGGCGCTTTGGCCTCCCGATCGGGAAGCACCTGCAGCCGTCTCCCGATGCAGGGAAGCATACGAGCGCGCGCTCTTGCGCGCGTGCACGGGCGACAGCGCACGCCAGCCGCCATCGGGTTCCTGCACCTCGATGCGTACATCCGTCCCCATGCGGCTGCTCAGATCGGAAGCCAGACCGAAGGCACCCATGACGGCTTCCTCGCGACTGGAGAAAGTCTCGATCACCGTGCGGGCACGCCGCACGACCCACGGTTCACCTGGAGCCGCAAAAGGCACGAAGAGGGCCAAAACCGAATTTTCCATGCGATATGCTCCCGCCTGTCCAGCTGCACACTTTGGAAAAACATTGCCTTGCACAGCACCTGCCTGCTGTCAGCACGCCATTTATACTATCTTCATCCTCGTTTCTCAATCGGAAGCCCTGCCGGTATCCGGCAAAGCCCCGTCACCAGTCATGCCCGGTGACGACAACTATCGGAGGCCGGACCAGATCGAGTCGAGCAGCTCGTTGTGATCGTCTCCCGAGGCTTCCCAGAACATGATGCCGCCAAGATGGTGCGCCTTGACGAAGGCCACCTTGGCCGCAATCGACTGCGGATCGTCGTAGCTGATGAAGCTGTGCGTCGTCGCGTTCCACAAATACGGCGCATCGGCGCGCGCATCCCAGTGACGCACATAGCCGTCGCGATTGATGAACTTTTGCTTGAGCACGAACCACGGGTATGAACCGCCAAAGCGGGCGTAATGCTGGTACAGGCCATGATCGGCCGGGTGCACGCCATCGAAACGCAGTCCATAGAACGCCGCGCCAATGACGATCTTGTCGGCCGGCACACCCGCGGCAAGGTATTCGCGCACCGCCCGTGCCGTGGTGCGCGCATCCGGCGGCGCCACTGCCGAAGCATGCAAGCCGGTGTGATTGCCCGTCAACGCCGTCAACGAATTGTTGAAGTCGTAGGTCATCACGTTGAACCAATCCAGATACGGCGCCACCGCGGCAAGATCAATGCCCTTGACGTAGCGACTGTCAGCCGAGGCAATCGTCAACAAATAATGATGCGCTCCCACATGGCCATTGCCTGCCCCCATCTTGTCTAGCGCCGCACGCAATGCCTGGATCAAGGCCGTGAAGTGCACCCGGTCCTGCGGGCTGGACTTGATGCCCGACAGGCTGCTTCCCGGATACTCCCAATCCACGTCCAGACCGTCGGCGTGCTGACTGGCCACCAGCTGCGCGGCACTGTCGGCAAACGTGCGCCGGCTCGCCGCCGTCGCCGCCGCCCCCGAAAAACCACCGGCGCCCCAGCCTCCCACCGAGATGGTCACCTTCAGCCCGGGATGCGTTGCCTTGAGCGCAATCAACTTCTGCAGTCGCGTCGCCGCATCGGGACTCAGCACCACCTTGTCTTGCCGGACCCTGGCGAATGCGAAAATCAGCACATCGAGCTTGCCAGCATCCAGCACCTCCGCATGCCGCGTCGCCGTGTCGTATCCAACGATGCGATAGCGCAAAGCCGGCGCCGGCCGCACGCCTGCGCAGCCCGCCAGCAACACGATCGCAATCATCACCGCGATACGTTTGAATGTACGACAGGCAAACCGGGTCATGGGCGTTCCTCCAAATGAATCGCGGGCGACGAGTGCGCAGCGACGATGCTCGACCGGTTCTTGCGGCGAACCTGCGGCAGGGCAAACACGATGTCACATGGCATGGGACCATGTCATCACTTTGGTGGTGCGAGTCGGCGCGGCTTCATGCCACAATAGGCGGATGTTGCGCGGACCATGGCCACTCCTCCGGCCAGTACGCGAATACCTTGCACATCCTCGCAGTCCCCTCGCTTTGACAACAGCACATCGACGGCCCCGTAGTTCAGCTGGATAGAACAGCCGCCTCCTAAGCGGCAGGTCACAGGTTCGAATCCTGTCGGGGTCACCATTGCCGGGTATCAGACGCTGCGAGGACTTGCTTGGAATCTCCCCTTCATTTCATTTGGGTAGTTACGTCCTGGCGAGAGTCGGTCGCTTTGTGAACTGAAATGTGTACCCCGTCAGCCAGCACATCCTGAAATATCAAAGAAGCTTGCTACCTGCATGTGATGACAAGGTGTGAGCTGGTAACCCATTTCAATTTCACGGCTGCCACACTTGGTGGGTATGCCGTCAGACTCGCGGATGAAAGAATAACGACCTTGGGCCACGAGGGATGGCCAACGTGTTTCAGGTCAACACGGGTTGTTGGTATAGAGCCGCCGCCCCAATTCCTCCAACCGGGACCGTACGCGCTTCCGCGATGAAGCCCCCGTCAGGTGATTGCACGCCAGTTGACCACACTGCTGACGCGAGATGACAACCCAAGTTGCCTGTTCATACCCTCCTTCATGCGACCAGCTGGTCATTCGCCTGCAAACCGCGCTCGGCCAGGATCAAAACACGGGAAACATGGTTCAGGCAGGACCGGCCGCACCACGGGCCGGATACGATCGGACACCAGCCTGGCATCATTGATGCCGGAACCCTTCGCGCCTCATCACCCATGGTTCCGACGCCAGGCATGACTGAATGTCATAAAGCCATCTGCTAAAATGGGCGATTGCGCACGCAGACCGGCGTGCATCGCACCGCAGGAGCTTTCATGTCCCACGCAATTCTTTCGGCCCTGGGCCTTTCCGACGTCAATTCCGGCACATATCTCGGCAACGGCGAGTGGTCGACAACCACCCATGCCGGCACCCTGGAACCGAAAAATCCCGCGACCGGCGAGATCATCGCCAAGGTGCACGCTTCGTCCGCGACTGATTACGAAACCATCGTCCAGCGTGCCCAAGCGGCTTTCAAGATCTGGCGTGCCACGCCGGCGCCGGTGCGTGGCGAAGCCGTGCGCCTGTGCGGCGAAGCATTGCGCAAGCACAAGGATGCCCTGGGTTCGCTGGTATCGCTGGAAATGGGCAAGATCAAACCCGAAGGCGACGGCGAAGTGCAGGAAATGATCGACATCGCCGACTTCGCCGTCGGCCAGAGCCGCATGCTGCACGGCTATACCATGCACTCGGAGCGCCCCGGCCACCGCATGTACGAGCAGTATCATCCGCTCGGCTTGGTCGGCATCATCAGTGCATTCAACTTCCCGGTCGCGGTGTGGGCGTGGAATGCCATGCTGGCGGCGGCCTGTGGCGACGTGTGCATCTGGAAACCGTCGCCGAAGGTCCCGTTGACCTCGATCGCCGTCACGAAGATCTGCAACGAGGCGCTCAAGGCCGGCGGCTTCCCGGACATTTTCTTCTTGTTCCAGGATGCCGGCGCGGAGCTGGCGCAGCAGTTTGTCGACGACAAGCGCATTGCCCTGGTGAGCTTCACCGGCTCGACCAAGGTTGGCCGTCACGTCGGCGAATCCGTGGCCCGCCGCATGGGCAAGTCGCTGCTGGAACTGGGTGGCAACAATGCCATCATCATGGACGCGAGCGCCGAGCAGAAACTGGCCATCCCGGCCATCGTGTTCGGTGCCGTCGGCACCGCCGGCCAGCGTTGCACTTCGACGCGCCGTTTGCTGGTGCACGAGTCCATCGCCGCCGAAGTCACCGACAAGCTGGTCGCCGCCTACAAGCAGGTCGAGGGCAAGATAGGCGACCCGACCGACGCGAAGACGTTGATGGGCCCGCTCAACAGCGAGGATGCGGTCAAGGCCTACCTCGCCGCCATCGACATGATCAAGGCCGCGGGCGGCAGCATCCGCACCGGTGGCAAGGTCATCGATCGTCCTGGCAACTTTGTGCTGCCGACCATTGTCACCGGTCTGGCCAACGATGCCGAAATCGTGCAGGCCGAGACCTTTGCGCCGATCCTGTACGTGATCCCGTTCAAGAGCCTGGACGACGCCATCGACATGCAGAACGGCGTAGCGCAGGGCCTGTCCAGCGCGATCTTCACGCAAAACCTGAAAGCCGCCGAGCAATACCTGTCGGTGGCCGGCTCGGACTGCGGCATCGCCAACGTCAACATCGGCACCTCGGGCGCCGAGATCGGTGGCGCCTTCGGTGGCGAAAAGGAAACCGGCGGCGGTCGCGAATCAGGCTCCGATGCCTGGCGTGCCTACATGCGCCGCCAGACCAACACCATCAATTACTCGGACAACCTGCCGCTGGCACAGGGCATCAAGTTCGATATCTGACGGCACAGGCCGCCATGCAAAAATGTCAGGGGCGGGGCCAACAACCCCGCCCCTGGTGTTAGTGCCCTCAGCAACAAGCGAACTGACATGCCCCATATTCCGACGCTCGATTTCAGTGGCTATCGTGTTGCCATCACCGGCGGCAGCAAGGGCATCGGTCGTGCCATGGCCTTGGCCTTCGCCAACGCCGGCGCCGCCGTCTCGGTGTGTGCACGCGGCGCGGACGCACTTGCCGAAGTCCATGCGGCCATCGAGGCCACCGGGAGCTGCGCACACACGCAAACGTGCGATCTAGCCGAAGCCGAAGCCATCGCCGCTTACATCGACAGCGCCGCGGCCGCCTTGGGTGGCATCGATGTGCTCATCAACAATGCCAGCGGCTACGGCTTTCGTGATGCCGACGAAGATTGGGAAGCCAATTTCCGCGTCGACCTGATGGCGCCGGTGCGCGCCTCGCGCGCGGCCATGCCGTGGTTGAAGCATTCGAAGCACGCCAGCATCGTGCACACCAGCTCGATCGCCGCGCTGGCGCCGCGTCCCGGCGGGCCATCGTATGCCGCCATGAAGGCCGCGCTCAGCCACTTCACCACCTCGCAAGCGCTGCGCCTGGCCAGGCACGGCATCCGCGCCAACGCCATCGCACCCGGCTCGATCGAATTTGCCGGCGGCATCTGGGATCAACGCAAGCACGATGACCCCGAACTGTATGCCTCCACGCTGGCCAACATCCCCTTCAATCGCTACGGCACTGTCGAGGAAGTGGCCCATGTAGCCCTGTTCCTCGCTTCACCACTGGCCGGCTGGATCACCGGACAGACATTGTGCGTGGATGGTGGCCAGTCGCTGAATGGCTGATGCCTGCTGCGCACGACAGCAAAATGGCCCCGTTCATGCGATCATGACGGCCATTCCCGGCAGCCATCGTGCCCATGAACACCACTGACGAATCCATCGCCCCCGACTCGGTCCTCAAGCGTGCGCTGTGGCGCACCTTGCTGGTGTGCTGCGGCATCGGGTTGTTCGTGATCGCCGGCATCATCGGCGCCTTGGTCATCCTGTACTGGGTCATCTGATCCTGCCCCATGGTCATCTATGACACCCTGCGTCCCGCACTCTTCAAACTGGACGCTGAAACCGCACACCATCTCACCCTGTACGGTCTGGGCGTGGCGCAGCGCAGCGGCTTCGCGCACCTCATCGCCGCGCCGCCTGCCGATCTGCCAACCCGTGCCTTCGGCATCGATTTCCCCAACCCGGTAGGACTGGCCGCCGGGCTGGACAAGAACGGCGCGCAGATCGACGCGCTTGGCGCGCTGGGTTTCGGCTTCATCGAAGTGGGCACGGTCACGCCACGTCCGCAAGCGGGCAACCCACGTCCGCGCCTGTTCCGCCTGCCCGAGCACGAAGCCATCATCAATCGCATGGGCTTCAACAACGGCGGCGTCGATGCGCTGGTGCGCAACGTCGAAAAGGCCCACTGGCGCGGCGTGCTGGGCATCAACATCGGCAAGAACAAGGACACCCCCAACGAGCGCGCCGCCGACGATTACCTGACGTGCCTGGAACGCGTGTACCCGCTGGCGGGCTATGTCACCGTCAACGTATCCTCGCCCAACACGCCCGGGTTGCGCGACCTTCAGCAGGGCGATTCGCTGCAACGACTGATCGCAACGCTGATGGAGGCACGCGAGAAACTTGCCACGCAACACGGCGCGCGCAAACCGATCCTGCTGAAGATCGCGCCGGACCTCGATGAGGCGCAGATGGATGCGATCGCCGCGGCACTCGCAGGCTCCGGGATC
>DASVGO010000020.1:0-7697 GCA_036379495.1 Rhodanobacteraceae bacterium
TCGGTGCCGGGCAGGAAGCCGATGTCCTCGCCGACCGAGACGGTGGCGCGGGTCATGATGATTTCGCGGTAGCGACGGTCGTCCATCACCTGGGTGAGCCCGGCGGCCAGCGTCAGCAGGGTCTTGCCGGTGCCGGCGGTGCCCATCAGGGTGACGAAGTCGATGTCCGGATCAAGCAGCATGTTGAGCGCGAAGTTCTGTTCGCGGTTGCGCGCGGTGATGCCCCAGACGTTGCGGTTGGCGTGCGTGTGGTCATCCAGCAGCACCAGTTTGGCCTTGCCCTCGGCGACCTCGGCCACGCGCAGTTCCACACTGTTTTCGCCGGGCAGGTACAGGCATTGGTTGGGGTACCAATGCTCGTCTGCGCCGGGCGCCAGTTCGTACCAGGTATGGCCGTGCTCATTCCACGAGCGCACGTTCGGATGATGGTCCCAGAAGTTGGCCGGCAATTCCGTGGCGCCGGTGAACAGCAGGGTGAAATCATCGAGCGCACGGTCGTTTTCGTAGTCCTCGGCCACCAGACCATCAATGGTGGCCTTGATGCGCAGGTTGATGTCCTTGCTGACCAGAATGACGGCCGTGTCGGGATGCTGGTCGCGATACTCAATCACGGCGGCGAGAATCTGGTTGTCGGCCTTGCCGTGGCCGTTGCTGCTGCGTGGCTGGAAGTACAGTCGGCCGCTGCGGCCTTCGCGATGCAGGTTGAGGCCGGTGGGGTCGACGAGTTCCAGCCCGTCGTCGATGCCGTGGCTGTTGGCGCGTTCAATCAGTTCGTTGAGAAAACGGCTGACCTGGCGGGCATTGCGCGCGACTTCGGAGATGCCGCTCTTTTTCTCGTCCAGTTCTTCCAGCACTTTCATCGGAATGAAAACGTCGTGTTCCTCGAAGCGGAACACGCTGGTCGGATCGTGCAGCAGGACGTTGGTGTCAAGGGCGTAAGTGCGTTTGCCGTCGCCTCGTGGAGTCATGCGCAGAGCCTCTCTTGCAGTTGAGACAATTCGGGCCGGCACGAATGGGTCGGCCCGGGAGCCGGGTGTGATCAGGCGGGGATGGCCTCCAGTACGGCTTGGGCGTGGCCGCTGACTTTGACCTTGCGCCATTCGGCCACAAGCTTGCCGTCCGGGTCGATCAAAAAGGTGGACCGCACGATGCCGAGGAAGGTTCGGCCGTAGAGCAATTTGTCGCGGATCACGTCGAAGGCCTTGCACCAGCTCTCGTCGGTGTCGGACACCAGCGCAAACGGCAGTGCGTGCTTGCAGGTGAACTTGTCGTGTGATTTGAGCGAGTCGCGCGAGACGCCGATGATGACGGCGTGGCGCTTGGCGAACGCGGGCGCAAGGTCGCGAAAATCCTTGGCTTCCATGGTGCAACCGGGCGTGGCGTCCTTGGGGTAGAAGTACACCACCACCCATTGGCCGCGCAACGTTTCGAGTGACAATGTGCTGCCGTCGGTGACGGTGCCGACGAGGTGGGGAACGGGTTGGCCGATGTCGATCATGCTGCACCTGGCTTGGCGGCCGACTTCAAAACTTCACCGGGTCCATGATGGCGTCCAGATTGAGGCTGTCGCACAGTTCGAGAAAATCGTCGCGCAAGGCGGCGATGTGGTTGTTGGACGGGATGCCGATGGTGATTTGCGCCTGGAACATCTCGGCGCCGGTCTGCATGGCCTGATAGCGCATCGAGGTGAGTTGCTCGACGCTGATGCCGCGGCGCGAGAAGAACTCCACCACCTCGGCGAGCACGCCATTGCGGTCGGCGGAGATGACCTCGACCATGTATGGCAACAAATGGCTTTGCGGCGCGCGCGGCTGGCTGCGGTACCAGGCCAGATGCAACGAAGTGTCCTGCGCCATGCGCGACAGTGCCGATTCCAGCTTGGCGATGGCATCCCACGGGCCGCGCGCCAGCAGTACCAGCGAAATGTCGTCGCCCAGCGTGGACACGCGCGCATCGGCCAAGTTGCAGCCACAGTCGGCGATGCGACGGGTCAGCGGCAGCAAGGGGGATTGCGTGGCCGGGGACAGGCTCTGGACAAGCAGGTGGTTGTCGGTACCGGGGCGTTGCGAAGATGGCTGGTTCAAAGTGGTGGGACCCGGGTTCCGTCAGGTGATGCTGGTTGTCGGGCGGCCGTGCGCACATTCGCGGCTGCATGGTTCCAGCTTACTGGTCGGCGCCGGAAACCTGCAAGCCTGACTTGTGCTGGTTGCCGGGTGGTCAGGGCTGCTAAAGTTGGCGACTTGTCCCCGTGTGTCGTTTTCGAGGCTGCCTTGACACTGACTGGAAGCATGTGCGCGATCGCCACCCCGTTTGTCGCGGGCGGCGCGCTTGACCTTGACGCCTTCGGTCGTCTGATCGATTACCAGATCGATGGTGGTACCGAGGTGCTGGTGGTGGCTGGTTCCACGGGCGAAGCGCATTTTCTGACGCATGACGAGTTCACGCGCCTGGTGGAGTTTGCCGTTGGCCGCGTGGCCGGCAGGGTGCCGGTGGTGGTCGGCACGGGCGAGGCAGGCACGACCAAGACCGTGGCCATGACCCGGCATGCCGCATCACTGGGCGCCGATGCGGCACTGGTGGTGGCGCCGTATTACGTGCGTCCGACCCAGGAAGGTCTGCGCCGGCATTACCTGACGGTGGCCGACGAAGGTGGTTTGCCGGTGGTGGCCTACAACGTGCCTTCTCGCACGGCTTGCGACATGCAGCCGGCCACGGTGGCCGCCTTGCGCACCCATCCGGGAATTGTCGCGATCAAGGAAGCTGTCAGCGACGTGGCACGGATTCATGCCCTTGCGGAACTTGTCGGTCCGGATTTCGTCTATCTCTCGGGCGACGACTACAGCGCTGGCGAGGCCATGCTGGCGGGTGCCGGTGGCACGGTGTCGGTGGTGGCCAATCTGGTGCCACGGCACTTCCGCGCGTTGTGCGATGTCGCACGGGCTGGCGATGCACGGGCCATGCATGCGCATCGGCGCGCGTTGTCGCCGTTGTTGCAGGCACTGACCTGTGCGCCGAATCCGATTCCGCTCAAGGCGGGTCTGGCCATGCTCGGATTCGGTGACGGCAGCCTGCGCCAACCTTTGGTCGAACTGGCCAAAGGTGCCGAGCGCGACCGGCTGCAGGCGATCCTGGCAGCATTGTTGCCGGATGCGATCACGGCATAATTCCCTCTCCTTTGCGGATACACTTGTCTTCATGAAAAAACTACTCATCACCCTGATCCTGTCGACGCTGGTGCTGTCCGGATGTGGCCTGTTCCGTTCGGGCCATGCCTGGAAAGTGGCCAAGCAGGAAAATCCGCTGCAGATTCCGCCGGGCCTTGACCAGCCCTCCACCACGGCGGCGTTGACCATTCCGCCGCCAGGCAATACGCAGGTGGCTGCCAAGCCGGCGCCGGTGCTGCGCGCCAACGCCACCAGCATGCATCTGCCGGGTGATGTGGCCACGGCCTACAAGCGCGTCGGCCTGGCCTTGCAAAGTGGTGATCTGGGCACGGTGGCGGCGCAGGATGCCGCCCATCACAGCTACCGACTGAGCATCTCGGCCAGTCCGAAACTCACCGCGTCGCCGAGTTTCCTGCAGAAGCATTTCAGCAACATCAACCATCAGTCGACGGATGCAAGCCAGGACGCATCCGGGGCGGGTCAGCATGCGGTCACGGTGATCCTCACCGTCACGCCGGCGCAAGGTGGTGGCAGTACCGTCAGTGCCGCGGGCGATCCACAGCAGGCCGTGCATGTGATCAGTGTGCTGAGCAGCCGTCTGGGCGGATGATCCGGTCCCGTCATGCCAACGAAAACGCCGCCTGATGGCGGCGTTTTTGCGCAAGGGGTGTGGCGTGTGCAGATGACGGTTTCAGCGTTCCAGCAGAGGCAGTTTGTCCGGCTTGCCATCCCATTCGGTGGCATCCGACGGGGCGTCCTTGCGCTCGGTGATGACCGGCCAGGCCTTGGCCAGTTCGGCGTTCAGCGGCGTGAAGTGCTCCTGGCCAGCAGGCACGTCGTCTTCCGGGAAAATGGCGTTGGCCGGGCACTCGGGTTCGCACAGCGTGCAGTCGATGCACTCGTCCGGATCAATGGCGAGAAAGTTCGGACCTTCGTGGAAGGCATCGACCGGACATACCTCGACGCAGTCGGTGTACTTGCACTTGATGCAGTTGTCGGTGACGACGAAGGTCATGTCCCGCGAACCTCTTGTCCGAATGGCGGAGATGTTCCGTGAAGACCGATGGCGCTCCCTACGAGACTCGAACTCGTGTTACCGCCTTGAGAGGGCGATGTCCTGACCACTAGACGAAGGGAGCATGCTCGGAAGAGGCGCGGTAGTATAGCGGAATTGTCATGCGCGGCAATGCCTGTGCGTGCGTTTTGCCAGTGGCATTCAACCCGAAGGATCCATCCGTTTGAATCAGCACTCAGGGATAGTCGACTCCCGGCCGGAGCCCCGCATCATTCCGCGTGACCGGCATACCATTTCACGCAAGAACATCAGCAAGGGCGCGCTGCGCGTGCTTTATCGGCTGCATGAGGCAGGCTTTCGCGCTTGTCTCGTCGGCGGCGCCGTGCGCGACCTGCTGCTTGGCCTGACGCCCAAGGATTTCGACGTGGCCACCGATGCCACGCCCGAAGAAGTGAAGCGATTGTTTCGCAACTGTCGTCTGATCGGGCGCCGCTTCCGTCTGGCGCATGTGCTGTTCGGGCCGGAGATTGTCGAGGTGGCGACATTTCGCGGCTTCGGCGAGGGCGACGGCGATGACGAGCGGCGCATCGTCGATGGTCGGCTGGTGCGCGACAATGTCTGGGGCTCGATCGAGGAAGACGCGTTCCGACGCGACTTTCGCGTCAATGCCCTGTACTACGACATTGCCGATTTCAGCGTGATCGATTACGTCGGCGGCATGCAGGATCTCGAAGACCGCGTGCTGCGCATGATCGGCGATCCCGCCAAACGCTATCGCGAGGACCCGGTGCGCATGCTGCGGGCGGCTCGGTTGTCGGCCAAGCTCGGTTTTGCCATCGATGCGGCAGCGGTGGCGCCCATGCACGAGCTGTCGGGTTTGCTGGCCGAGGCCGCTCCGGCGCGCCTGTTCGATGAGTCGCTGAAGCTGTTCATGGCCGGGCGCGCCACGGACAGCTTTCGCGTGTTGCGGCAGTTGGGCTTGCTGCGCGTGCTGTTTCCGGCCACGGCGAAATCCCTGGACCGCGGGCATCCGCTGCTGCAAGGCATGATCGACCAGGGGTTGGCCAATACCGATGCGCGCGTGAACGACGGGCGTCGCGTGACCCCGGCGTTCCTGTTTGCGGTGTTGCTGTGGGGCGAGGCGTGTCGGCAAGTCGATGCCTTGATTGGCCAGGGATTGGAGCCATCGCTGGCTTGGCAGCGTGCCAGTCATCGCGTGGTGGCCGACGCGATGCAACATATCGCCATTCCGCGCCGTTTCACCCAGGTCATGGAGGAAATCTGGATCCTGCAGCCGCGTCTCGCGCGACATACGCGCAAGCGCACGTTCCGCCTGCTCGAACATCCGCGTTTTCGCGCGGCTTTCGATTTTCTCCTGCTGCGCGCCAATGAATCCGCCGAGGTGCGCGAACTCGGGCAATGGTGGGAACGCGCGCAGGCCATGGCGCCCGAGGCGTTGGCGAGCGAGCTGGGCAGTGCCGCCGGCTCGGTCGTCGCAAAAACGGATGACGCTGCGGACGATACCGGCAGGGCGAGTTCCGGCAAGCGCCGGCGCAGCTCGCGGCGACGGCGCAAGAAATCGCCGGCAGGTGGCTGAACATGGTGCGGGCCTACGTTGCCCTGGGTGCCAACATCGGTGACCCACAGGCGCAGGTGCGTGCAGCCATCGCTGCGCTGGACAGCATGGACGGGACTCGCGTCATCGCTAGCTCCAGCCTGTATCTCACGCCGCCCTGGGGTGTGGTCGACCAGCCGCCCTTCATCAACGCAGTGGTTGCCGTCGACACTTCGCTGATGCCGCATGCACTGCTGGCCCGTCTGCATGAGCTGGAAACGCAGGCCGGTCGGGTGCGCGACGGGACACGCAATGGGCCGCGTCCGCTCGATCTGGACCTGTTGCTGTATGGTCATCAATGCCTGCATGACGCCGGCTTGCAGGTGCCGCACCCGCGACTGGCCGAACGTGCGTTCGTGCTGCTGCCGTTGGCGGACATCGCGGCCGATGTCGAGGTGCCGGGGCAGGGTCGCGTGGCCGACTTGCTCTCAAGGGTGGATGGTCAGGGGTGTCAGCGGTTGGGGAATGTCCGATCGCCCCGTGGTTGATCTTCGCTGGCGTGTCAGCCATCAATCGTGCGAATGCCGGTGGGGCGATTGGCAGCGCACCAGCATGAAGGTCTCCGGTACCGGGTCGTAGCCGCCGCTGCAGAAAGGCTGGCAGCGCAGCAGTCGCCACAGCGTCAGCACACCGCCGCGCCAAGGCCCGAAGCGCACCACGGCCACGCGGGCATAGCTGGAGCACGTCGGCTGGAAGCGGCATTGCCGTCCCAGCAGCGGGCTCAGCAACCACTTGTAGCAGGTCAGCAGAAACAGGATCAATCGAGTCATGGGAGGATATGCAAAGCGCCTGCTGTGGCGGCGGTGAAGGTGTCGCGGGCAAGGGTTGCCGATATCGGAGTTACAGGCTATAACAGCTGGCCGCAGGCCGACAATGATGCATTGTCGCTGCGCAGGCGCACCCTACAGCCGTCGGGAGAGGAGACAGACCGTGGCCAAGACACATGCTGCCAAGACCAAGAAACCCGCTGCCGCTTCGAAAGCGAAGCCCGCCAGGAAAGTGGCAGCATCAAAGTCCCCTGGTCGCACCAAGACGGCGGGGGCCGCCCGCAAGGCCAGCAGTGGCAAGAAGCCGGTCGCCAGGCCGACGACAGCGGGCAAGTCGGCGGCATCCCGCAAGGTCGCTACCGGCAAGAGTGTCGCCAAAAAGTCTGCCGTGAAGAAGTCCGTGACGCGCAAGGCTGCGCCCGTCAAGGCAGCGGCGCGGAAAGCCGCTGCGGCAGCGAAGAAAAAGCCGGTGGCACGCAAGCCGGTTGTCAAGAAGGCGAAGGCCGGCAAGCCGGTGGTCAGGAAAACCGCAACCAGCAAATCCGGCATCAAGAAAACCGCAGCCGGCAAGCCCTCCGTCAAGAAAGTCGGAGTCGGCAAGCCTGTTGCCCGCAAATCCGGCGTGACGCCAAAGGCGAAGGTCGGCGTGACGAAACGTGCCGCGGCCAGTCGGTCGCCGGCCATCGCGAAAAAACCAGCGGCGCCGATCAAGAGCGCCAGCAAGACAAAAACCGCGAGCGGGCGGGCCGCAACATCAACCCCGCGCGCCGCAATTCCCACTCCACCCTCCAGAAAACACGAGACCACCAGTCCCCGCATGGCCATCGTCGCACCCCACAACGAACCCGGCGTCACCAAGGAAGACGGGCGCTACGCGCTGCCCGCCACTGTCGATATCGACCTGCCCAAGGGCTACCACCCCTCCGACAAGGAAGAGTACATGGGCCCGCGTCACCTGGCGTATTTCCGCGAGAAGCTGCGCGACTGGCGCGACCAGCTGGTGGAAGAGTCGCGCCAGACCATGGACCACCTGCGTGGCGAGGTGCGTGACGTCGGCGATGAAGCCGAACGCGCCACCCGCGAAACCGAAAACTCGCTGGAACTGCGTACCCGCGATCGCTACCGCAAGCTCATTT
>DASVGO010000021.1:0-2573 GCA_036379495.1 Rhodanobacteraceae bacterium
AGCAAGGCATGATCGACGTGTCCGGCAAGACCATCGTGGTCAAGGGCACGCGCTGAAGCCGTCGCGTCAGCTCACCCAGACCAGCGCCCCGTACGGATCCATCGTCACCGCCACGCTGACGATGAACAGGAACACCGCCAGCGCCGCGACAAAACAGCCGGCACGCACGGCACGCGACCGGCCACGCCGCAAGGCGAACACGCCCAGCACGATGTAGACCACCAGCAGCACCACCTTCACCGTCAGCCACGCATCGACGAACGGGTACTGGTGAATGATGGTGGTGAGCGCGATGGCAGCCGCCAGAAGCATGCTGTCGATCAGATACGACACCCGCTTCACCACCTTGTGATTGGCGACCTGCAAGCCCGCCAGCAGCATGCCCCCGCGCGTCAAAAACAAGCTGCCCGACAGCACCACGCAAGTGATGTGCGTGTACAGGATCGGTACGAACCACGGCGCCAGCACGTTCACCCTGGCCGCCCGTCCGCGCGCGGCGTGAGGTAGATCCACGCCGCATGCAGCACCCACGGCGTGAATGCCAGCAACCAGCCGGCGCCGGCGATGACGACCAGCAGCAAATACTGGCCCGGCACCACCTCGGCGGCAATGCGCGTCAGCACCACCGCCTGCAGGATCGCAAAGCACAGCCACGGCACGGCGCCCATGGCAAGCGGCCGCCCCGAGTGTCCGTGGGTGACGCGCGTCACCATCGCCACCAGCATCGAGCCGAAAAAGCCGATCGCCAGCGCATGCAGCGGCGCGCGCCCGAGTACCTCACGGCCACTCGTGGCCAGCACCACGTCCTGCACCGAAAACAGCACGAACGCCACTGGCAGCCACGCAAACGCGACATGCAGCACGGCCAGCAGGCCCGGTCTGGTCGCGCGCCACGGCTGCCACTTCAGCCAGTGCAGACCAAGCACCGCGGTCAGCGGGATGTCGGTCAGCGCACGCCATGCCAGCAGGCCGCGCCACTCCAGTGCGAAGTGCGCGACCAGCAGCAGCCACACCACCGGCAGGCTCCATTCGGGCCGCCACATCGCATAGTCGCCGCCGGCCTTCTGGAGGATGTTGCGGGTGAAGAACGGCAGCATGCGGTGGCACACGGTGAAGTAGATCGGCAACAGAAAACAGTACGTGCCCAGCTTGACCGCAAACGTCGCCCACGCCGTGGAAGTGCCGAACAACAACCAGACCGTGAATGCCGCCAGCCCCAGCGTGCCCACGCCAAAGGCCAGCAGCGCCGAACGGCCATGCTTGTTCGGGTTGCGCGCATGTCGCAACACACCGGCCAGCGTGACCACGCCAACCACGTATCCGGCCAGCATCAGCACGAAGCCGATCTTCGACAACCACAACATGCCCAGATAGCCGACGTTGACCAAGATGTAGCCCAGCAACACCCCGCCTGCGACCGGCAGATAACGCCATGGCGGCACCGCCGGGCCATCCATCCAGCGCGGGAATGTGGTCATCAGAAAGCCGAACATGAACAGCGGAAACAAGCCGTACTGGATCGCCATCGCGTGCGCCCAACCCATGTTGATGCCCGGCTGCGGCCAGTGCGTCCAGCCAAAACGCAGCGACGCCAACTCCAGCGTCCACCACAACATGGTCAGCAGCACCGCCACCGTCCCGGCCAGAAACAGCGGCCGATGCGGCGCCGCCGCCAACAAACGCGGCAGCTCGGCAAGGGTGGATCGTTCGGAATCGAGAACAACGCTCATGATCGTGCAAGGCTGGCAGGATGAGCTGGCATGGTCGGTCAATCCCGCGGCAAGGATCATGACCCAAGTCAGACGCCGCGCGCGACTCGTCCCTACCGATTCAACACGCAACGCGCCAGTTGACTCAACTGCTTGAGATCCAGCAGCTCGACCGCGCGTCCCTCGATGTGCACCAGTCCCTGCATGCGAAAACGGCCCAGCACGCGACTGACGGTTTCCGGTGCCAAGCGCAAATAATTGGCGATGTCGGCGCGCGACATGCTCAGGTGGAACGCCGTCGCCGAGTAGCCGCGATGGGCGAAGCGCTCGCCCAGATCAAGCAGGAACGCCGCCATGCGTTCGTCGGCGCTGTGGTCGCCGGCCAGCAGGGATGCCGTTCCCAACTCCTTGCTGAGCAGCCGAAACAGGTGCTGCTGCACGGTCGGCACGCGCGCCGCCAAGGCGCTCATGGCCGGAAACGAGAAACGGCAGAACTCAGTCGTGTCCAGGGCCACCGCATCACACGGATAATGCTCCGGGTAGATGGCATTGAGCCCCACCACCTCGCCCGGCAAGTAGAAACCCAACACCTGTTCCTGCCCCTCGGCATCGACCAGCACGGTCTTGACCACGCCGGAGCGCACCGCGTAGATGGCGCGGAACGCATCGCCCGTGCGGAACACGTAATCACCGCGTTCGAACGGCCCGACATGCTCGATCAGGCATTCCAGTTCGGCCATGTCGTCCTTGCGGTAACCGGCGGCCACACAGGCACTGGAAAAGGCACAGGTCGAGCAGAAGGTGCGGGCATCGCCATCGTCGGCGATCGACGCGACCGTACGGGAATGCCGGCTCGAAGTGGGC
>DASVGO010000022.1:0-21528 GCA_036379495.1 Rhodanobacteraceae bacterium
CGTACCAGCAGGCGAAACTCGCTCTTGTCCAGGCCCAGGCCACTCGTTTTGCCGACACCGCCGCCTTGTATCAGGCGCTCGGTGGCGGCTGGTGGCATGCCCCGTCATTCACGAAGAACTGACCATGAATCTTCCCTTGCAGCGTCCGTTGTCACGGACATTCCTTGCCCATGGGTGTCGCGGCGCAAGGCGGCCCGTCGTGCTGTGTGCCGCCATTGTCGTGGCCGTCGCGCTGACGGGCTGCTCGTCCGGCCAGCCGGCCTCGCAACAGGCCGCGGCCAGCACGCCGCACGATGTCACTTTGACCCGCGCGCAACGGCGGCACCTGAAAGTGCTGACCGTGCAGCCGATGGGTTATCACACCACGGTCGACGCCACCGGCGCGGTGGACTTCGATCGCAACCGTGCCGCGCAAGTGCTGGCGCCATTCTCGGGCGCGGTCAGCAAGGTGCTGGTGACGCTGGGCACCAAGGTGCACGAGGGGCAGCCGTTGGCGACGGTGGATTCGCCGGATTTTGCGGCGGCAGCGGGCGCCTATCGCAAGGCCGTGCTGGCCGCGCGCGCGGCCGATGCGGTCGCCAGCAACGATCGTGACCTGTACGCGCACAAGGCCATTTCCGCGCGCGAAAATGCGCAGGCACAGGCCGACGCGGCCGGGGCGGATGCCGACCGCGCGGCGGCCTTGCAGGCGTTGGTCGCCTTGCACATGAATGCCGGCGCCATTGCCGCGATCGCTGCCGGCAAAACCACGGCGCACGGGCAGGGCGTGATCCGCGCACCGATCACGGGCACCGTGGTCGAAAAATCCGTCGCGCCGGGACAGACGCTGGCGGCGGGCGCGACGCCATGCTTCACCATCGCCGACACGGCGAAGATGTGGGTGATGGCGCAAGTATTCGGTGCCGACATCGGCAAGGTGCAGGCCGGCGATGCCGTCACCATCGACACGGGCGATGGCGCCGGCACCTTGACCGGCACGGTGACCAACGTCGGCGCGGTGATCGATCCGGCCACACGCTCGGTCAATGCGCGCGTCAGCGTGGCCAACCCGCAGGGCCGTCTGAAGAAAGGCATGTACGTGAGCGTGCGTATTGACTCGCACGCGCTGCACAGCGGCTTGCTGGTGCCCGCGTCGGCGGTGCTGCGCAACGGCCAGAACCTGCCGTTCGTTTACGTGGTGACGAAGCATGGCGGTTACGCGCGGCGCCGGGTCGTGCTCGGCCCGCGAGTCGGCAACCGCTTCGTGATTTCCCAGGGGCTCCACGCCAGTGACACCGTGGTCGTGGAAGGCAGCATCTTCCTGCACTTCATCCAGACCCAATGAGCACCGAACTCTCCCCCAACGAGCCGGAACGCCGGCCTTCGCTCATCAATCGCATTGTTGGATTTGCGCTCAGCCAGCGCCTGTTGATCGTGCTGTTCGCGGCCGCGCTCACCGCCGCCGGCGTGTGGGCGTACAGCGTGCTGCCGATGAACGCCTACCCGAACCTGTCGCCGCCGATCATCGACATCGTCAGCCAGTGGCAGGGGCATTCGGCCAAGGACATCGAGCGCCAGATCACCATTCCGACCGAGCGTGCGATGAGCGCGATTCCCGGGCTGGTCAGCAAGCGCTCGATCTCGCTGTTCGGCTTGTCGGACGTCACCCTGACCTTCTCCGACAAGGTCAGCCCGTACTTCGCGCGCCAGCGCATCCTGAATCGCCTGCCCGGTATCAGCCTGCCCGATGGCGTCACGCCGTCGATCTCGCCGATGTCGCCGCCATCCGGTCTGGTCTATCGCTACGTGTTGCTCAGTTCCGATCGCTCGCCTATGGATCTGAAGACGCTCGAAGACTGGGTGGTGCGGCCGGCGTACATCTCGATTCCGGGCGTGGCCGATGACTCGTCCTTCGGCGGCGGCAACATGCAGTATCAGGTGTTGCTCAACCCGGTGAAGATTGCCGCGCTGGGTCTCACGGTGGCGCAAGTGCAATCCGCGCTGGCCGCCAACAACGCCAATTCCGGTGGCGGCTTCTACCAGCAGGGCGGACAGTTTTTCTACGTGCGCGGTCTGGGGCGCATCAAGACGCTCAAGGACATCGGCAACATCGTGTTGACCGTGCACGATGGCGCACCGGTGCTGGTCAAGGACGTGGCCAAGGTCAAGATCGGCATTGCGCCGCGCCTGGGCGAGTTCGGTTACATGAACTTGAATGACGCGGTCGAGGGCGTGATCCTCGCACGCACCGGGTCGAAGACGCAGGACGTGTTGAAACGCGTCGAGGCGATGACCGCGCATCTCAACAAGGATGTGTTGCCGCCGGACGTCAAGGTGCACCCGTTCTACGACCAGACCAAGCTGACCCACGAGACCCGGCACGTGGTGATGCACAACCTCAGCATCGGCTTGTTGCTGGTGGTGGTGGTGCTGGTGTTCTTCTTGTACAACCTGCGTGCGGGCCTGATCGCGGCGGTCACGGTGCCGCTGGCCTTGCTGTTCGCGTTCCTGTGCATTTACGTCAAGAGTGCTTCGGCCAATTTGCTGTCGATCGGCGCGGTGGATTTCGGCATCCTCGTGGATGGCGCGATCTTCATGGTCGAAAACATCTTCCGCGAGTTGGCCGACCGTCACGGCAGCGACTATTCGGTCAAGGACGTGATCGTGTCCGCGGCAGCCGAAATCGACCGCCCGTTGGTGTACGCGATCGCGGTCATCATCGCCAGCTTCGTGCCGATCTATTTTCTATCCGGCCCGTCCGGCACGCTGTTCAAACCGATGGCCGACACCATGGTGTTCGCGCTGGTCGGGTCCTTGCTGTTCACGCTGGCGCTGGTGCCGGTGTTGTGCGGGTTTTTCATGCGCCATGGCGTGCGCGAAAAACGCAATCCGGCCTACGAGTGGTTCAAGCGCTGGTATGACCGTGTGCTCGTGCGTGCCATGCGCGTGCCGTGGGGTGTCACCGGCATCACCATTGCCTTGCTGATCGCGACGTTGGTGATGATGCGCGGCATCGGCGCCGAGTTCATGCCGACGCTGGACGAAGGCTCGCTGTGGGTGCGCGCGACGATGCCGTACACGGTGTCCTTCAAGGAAGCCTCGGCCATCTCGCCGCAGATCCGCAAGATCCTGCGTTCGTTCCCGATGGTCACCACCGTGAGCTCGGAGCTGGGGCGGCCGGATGACGGCACCGACTCCACCGGGTTCTACAACGACGAATTCTTTGTCGGGCTGAAACCGTATTCGACGTGGCATGGCAAGATTCGCACCAAGCCCGAATTGATCGCGGCGATGAATGCGAAGCTGCACACGTTGCCCGGCGTGCAGTTCAACTACACGCAGCCGGCGGAGGACGCGGTCGACGAGGCCGAAACGGGGCTGAAGAGTTCGCTGGCCGTCAAGATTTACGGTCCGGACTTGCACGTGCTGCAGAAGGAAGCCGTGGCGGTCAAGGCCGCGATGACCAAGGTGCCGGGTTTGACCGACCTGACGCTGGTGCACGAGCTGGGCCAGCCCAATCTCGCGATCAAGATCAATCGTGCCAAGATCGCGCGTTACGGTTTGAACGTGTCGGACATCAACAATCTCATCAATGCCGCGGTCGGCGGCGAGGTGGCCACCGAGGTATCCCAGGGCGAGCGGCAGTTCGATCTGGTGGTACGCCTGCAAAAGCGCTTCCGTGACAATCCGCAGGCCATTGGCAACATCCCGGTGGCGACACCGGGCGGGCAGGAAATTCCGCTCAAGGATCTGGCCACCATCTCGGTCGAAAATGGCGTGTCGTTCGTTTATCGCGAGAACGGCTCGCGTTACATCGGCGTGCAGTACGCGGTACGTGGCCGCTCGCTGTCCGATGCCGTCGGCCAAGCCATCGCCGTGGTCAACAAGGACGTGAAATTGCCGCAGGGCTACCACCTTGTGTGGGGCGGCGAATACAAGGACTACACCGCCTCGATCAAGCAGATGGAAGTGATCCTGCCGCTCACGGTGGCGCTGATCTTCGCCTTGCTGTTCGTGCTGTACGGCAACTTCAAGTTTCCGTTCATCACCATCGTCGGCGTGCTGCTGTCGGCACCGTTCGGCGCGATCCTGGCGATGTGGCTGACCGGCACGCCGTTCTCGGTGTCGTCCGACATCGGCTTCATCGTGCTGTTCGGCGTGTCGGTGCTGACCGGTGTGGTGTACATCTCGTGCGTCAACGAGTTGCGCATCGGCGGCATGGACATTGCCCGCGCCGCGCACGAGGCGGCGGTGTTGCGTCTGCGCCCGATCGTGATGACGGCGGTGGTATCGGCGCTGGGTCTGCTGCCGGCGGCCATCGCTTATGGCGTCGGTACCGATTCGCAGCGACCGTTCGCGCTGGTGATCGTGGCCGGCATGATCTCGCGCCTGGTGATCGGCATCTTCGTGGTGCCGGCACTGTACAAGCTGGTGGCGCGGCCCAATGACGTGCTCAAGGTATGATCGCGACATGGTGATTTGATGTCGGGGTTGCGCCGTGAAGATGTGCATGCTGGTCGTGTGTTTGTTGCTCGTGTGGGGCGGCGCGCAGGCGCGGACGCGGACGTGGCAGCCCACGGCCGGGCACGTGCAAATACCGCTGTGGCCCGGCACGCCGCCTGATGCACAAGCGTTGCCGGGAGCGGAAACCGTCACGCCGCGCAATCTCGTGGCGGGCCGGCCGTGGCATGCGCTGACCAACGTCAGCCGGCCAACATTGACGGTGTACGCGCCGCGCGGCAGGAATACCGGCGCGGCGGTCGTGGTGTTTCCGGGCGGCGGTTTTCAGGTGCTGGCCATTGATCTGGAAGGCACCGAGGTTTGTCATTGGCTGACGTCCATCGGCGTCACCTGTGCGCTGCTGAAATACCGCGTGCCAAGTGCGCCGTTCGACTGGCATTGCCGGTGTTACAACCACGGCGCCGACGCGGTATCGACGCCGGCCTTGCAGGACGCGCAGCGTGCCATCCGGTTGCTGCGCGACCACGCGGCCAAGTGGCACATCAATCCGCACAAGATCGGCGTGATCGGTTTTTCCGCCGGCGGCTATCTGGTCGGCGAAGTCAGTGCGGATTTCGGCGAGCCATCCTACCGGCCGGTCGATGCGGTCGACAGGGAAAGCGATCGACCCGATTTCGCCATGGCGATTTATCCGGGCCACATGGTGACGCACCAGTATCTTGCGCATCACGAGCATATCCCCGAAGGCCAGCTCAATCCGCACATTCATTTTCCGCACAACGCGCCACCCACGTTCATCGTGCAGGCCGAGGATGATCCCGAGGACAGCATCGAAAGCTCGCTGGTGTATTTCCAGGCATTGCTGAAAGCCGGCGTGCCGACGGCATTGCACATTTACGCCAAGGGCGGGCATGCGTTCGGCTTGCGCCGAACGAAGTATCCGATCACGGCATGGCCGCGCTTGGCGACCGCATGGATGCATGCCATGGGCATTATTGGCCAGTGAGCGTGGGAAAAGCATGAAACTTCATTACACGCCAGGCTCGCCGTACGCACGCATGGCGCGCATCGTGGTCATCGAAAAAGGCCTGCAGGATCGCGTCGAGATGGTGGTCGCGCGAACCCGGCAGCCGAACAGTCCGTATTACCGGATCAATCCTTCGGGGCGCGTGCCGTTTCTGCTGCTGGACGATGGCGTCGGCATGGAAGGCTCGGCCGTCATCTGCGCGTATTTGGATCAGCTCGATGGCTGCCCTGCACTGACCACCCCGCAAGGTGCCGATCCATGGGAAGCGCGGCGACTGGAAGCGATGGCGCACAGTCTGCTTGAAGGTCTGGCGGTATGGGCACGCGAATTGCGGGGTCCGTCCAATGAGCAGTCACCCACCGTCATCGCCCACGAAGCAGCGCGTGCCGCGCGCATGCTGGATGTCTGGGAAAAGCTGGCAGAGCATCCGCTGCTCGCCGGACCGCTGAACATGCTGCAAATCGTGCTCGCCTGTGCTCTGGGGTTGGAAGCGCGGACGCTCGGCAGCCAATGGCGCGTCAGTCATCCGGCGTTGGCGCGCTGGCATGCCACCTTGTCGCGTCGACCGCCTTTTGTCGCGACAGCGCCGCCGTCGGTGTAGTTGTTGCCATGCGTAGCGCCCATGCGACATGTGCTTACGGCGTGACAGATCCTGGTGCTGGTTTGGAGGCGGTGGCTGGTGTCGATGGCAATGGCAAGGCCAGCACCAGTGCGTCATGGTCATCAGAAGCCAGATAACACGTCATGCGAATGTGACGACCATCGGCTGTCAGAGTGAAACTGCGATCGCCGGCTTGCATGAGTTCCGGCCGTGCCTGGCGCAAGGCCAAGGCCCAGTTCACCGCCGCGGCGTGAGTGGCATGCATGTGGATGAGCCAAGCCGTCAGACGCAGGCTGGCGGCATAGTTTTCATTGCGCTTGAGGTAGCGGGCAAAAGGCAAAGGCCACGTCGTCGCTTCTGCCGCTTGCACGCCGTCCCAATTGGTGAAAATGTCCAGCGCACCGTATTGTGCCTGTGGCGCGTCGTACGCATCCACGGGGCGGTCGGCGAACATGGCATTGCGTACGGCCTGCGTGCAGGGCCAGACGAAAGTCGGCGCAATCATGGTGCCAATGTTCTTGTGTCGATCGAAGTAGAGCCAATCCAACCAGGCCGGCCGACGTTGGTCGAGGTAAGCGCGCAAAGCCAAGTGACGCATGGTGGCGTACCTGCGTTGCATGGCCGGACACGGGTTGACGTCAACGCGAGCGACCGGGGCAAAGGCTTGATGGCAGCTGGCGGGAAGCATTTGGCCGGATGGTGTGGCTTGCAGCATGTTCGTCAGCAGGCTTTCGTTGGCTTGCATCCATCTGCCGATGACCATGGCCATGAGCATGGAGTTGGTGTGGGCATGCAAATGGCGCAACATGCGCGCGTTGATGCACAGGCTGGTCAAGGCACGCTCATGTTGACCGCGCACGAAAGTCAGTGCAGCGGAAGACATCCACAGCCCCTGCAGTGGAACCAGTGGCGGTACTGGTGCGTTGGTAGAGACCGGCAGCGTGTCCCACAGCGCATTGTCGTGGCGCATGGCTTGGAAGCGTGCCAGGCGTGGGGATTGGGATGCCACAACAGCCGCAACGGCTTTGGTGTGCGCACGCACATATGCGAGACAACCGGATGGCCTCCATGGTTGGCACAGCACGGCATGTTGCTTGGCGCTGACTGCAGGCAGTTTGCGGTATTGGCCATCGGCGCTGGAAACGAATGGCTTGAATGATCCGTGCATGCGTGCAGCAATCCATGTCTGCATGCGTTGGCGATCGTGTGCATACACGCTCGCGGTCTGGTTGGGCGGCACGGCATAGTTGATAAGCCACAGCGACGGCCAGGCATTGCGCATGCCTGCCGGTGGCTGGACGGCGTTCAGCCGTGCCATGGCGCGGGCCTGCACGGCGTCCGGTCCGCGCAGGCGGCCCCACGCAAAAGTGGCAACGATCAGTGCGATCACGATGTCGACACTGGAGCAAATGATCAGAGGCTTCTTGCGCATGTGGATTCTTCCTTGAACGATAGGGCGATGAGTGCGGGTTTCAGTGATCGCCGGTGGTTGGCAACGGCGGCAACTTCGGGTGGTAGTTGCGCCATGCCGGACGCTGGTAGGTTTTGGGCGGGTTGGCCTTGAGTTGCTGCATGGCGATTTTCACCGCCGCTTCCAGTTGCGGGTCGTGGCCTTGACGCACCAGTTCGGGGTTTTGCCACACGGTGACGTCGGGTGCGATGCCGTGGTTTTCGACCGGGAAGGTGCCGTTGAGACCTTCCACGCCGTAACGTGGCGCGGTGATACTGCCGCCGTCCATCAGCGTCGGGTAACCGCCGATGCCGACCAGGCCGCCCCAGGTGCGCTCGCCGACCAGGGTGCCGACCTTGGCCATCTTGAAGTACCACGGCAACGCATCACCACCGGAGCCGGCGAACTGGTTTATCAGCATCACCTTGGGGCCGTAGATCTGCATCGGTGGCGCGACGGCGGTCTTTTTCTGGCCCCAGCGCGTGACGCCGAAGCTCATCGGTTTGCGCATGAGGTGATCGATGATGTAGTCGGAAATGTAGCCGCCGTGGTTGAAGCGCTCGTCGATGATGGCGCCGTGCTTGTCGACCTGCGCGAAGTAGTAGCGGTTGAAGTTGGTGAAGCCGCCCATCGCGGTGTCGGGCAGGTAGATGTAGGCGAGCTGGCCGTGGCTGAGCCGGTTGACGACCTGCATGTTGTGCACCATCCACGCGACGTGGCGCAGGCGGCGCTCGCTGGTGATGGTCTTGACGGTGATCTGGTGCGCGCCCTGCATGGACGGATTCGGGCCCACCGTGAGCGTCACCGTCTTGCCGGCAAGATCGACGAAGGCACGGTAGATGCTCTGCTTGCCGTCGATCGACCGGCCATTTACCGCCAGCACGTAATTGCCGACTTTCACCTTGAGTCCTGGCTGCGCGAGCGGTGCATACAAATGCGGATTCCACGCGCCGGCGTTGAAGATGCGCGTGATGCGGTAATGACCGTGCTTCAGCGCGTAGTTGGCACCGAGCAGACCGACTTTGACTTCATCCATCTTGGGCACGTAGCCGCCGGTGATGAACATGTGGCCGACCGACATGTAGCTCATCATCTCGCGGAACAGGAACGACAGCCCCTGGCGGCTGGCGAG
This sequence comes from Rhodanobacteraceae bacterium, assembly GCA_036379495.1. Taxonomy (GTDB): domain Bacteria; phylum Pseudomonadota; class Gammaproteobacteria; order Xanthomonadales; family Rhodanobacteraceae; genus Oleiagrimonas. The sequence continues at coordinate 8,651 of DASVGO010000022.1, forward strand.
ACCGGGCAGGTAATGCGCGAATTCCTTTTCGGCGGCGGCGATGTTCAGGCCATCGAAGATCGGGCTGTAGAAGAAGGCGCGCTCGATGCGCCAGGCATCGTGGTACATCTGTGTCCATGACTGGTTGGGCACGACGCGCACGCGCAGGTCGCCGGTATCGAGTGCCTTGGGCTTGTTGTGCGGCTTGGCATCGGCGATGAACCAATGGCTGCCCTGGCGATACAGCATTTTTTCGCCATTGGCCGACAGCGCGAAATAGGACACGTCGCGCGTGACCGTTTCCGTTTTCTTCGACTTGATATCAAAGCGCAGTACGGACATGGGACCGGCGCTGCCGTAAATGACGGGCGCCTTGAGCAGGTACAGCACGCCGCTTTTGCCGGCGTAGATGCCCGCGTAATCGGCCGCCTTGATCGGCAGCGCCACGGCACGCGCCTGGATGTGCGCAAAGTCAATCGCCACGTGCGGCGCGGCCTTGCCACCCTTGTGCGTGGATGACGCCTTGCCATTCACGCCGTGATCATCGCCCGTCTTGGGAGCCAGCGGCGAGGCCTGGGTAGCCGTCAATGGCAGGGCGTACACCGAATAGGTGACCGGGTGCTGCAGCGACGACATGCTCAGCCAACCCGAAGTGAGTGCGGTATCGGTGCTGGAGATGAAGTACAGGTATTTGCCATCGGCATCGAACACCGGCGACAGGCAGTCGCTCATGCCGTCGGTGATCTGGTGGATCTTGCCGGTGGCCAGCGAATAAATCTCGACGGCGCGCAGGTAATTGGGCTGAACTTGCGTGAAGGTGAGCCAGCGGCTGTCCGGCGACCAAGCCACGTCATGCACCGTGCGTTGCATGAAGTAACCGGTCTTGACCTTGATCGGCTTGGGATCGGCCTGGGTCAGATTGACCAGCCACAGGTTGAGCTTTTGGTCGTAAAAGGCGATCTTCTGGCTGTCCGGCGACCAGGTGATGTCGTAGTAGAACGCATCGTTCTGGCCGAGTGCGATGCGGCGTGCGCTGCCGGTGCCGTTTTGCGCACGGATGTAAAGGTCGTACTCGCCGGCGGCGTCCGAGAAATAGGCAATTGATTTGCCATTGGGCGACCACGCCGGGTTCCTGTCCATGGCGCCGGGACTGTCTGTCAGGTTGATCGGGCTGCCGTCCTTGACCGGCACGGTGAGGATGTCGCCGTGCGCATCGAACAGCGCGCGCACGCCGGTCGGCGAGATGCCGGCATGGGTGAGTTGCTTGGCCACGTTTTCGTAACGCGGGCGGCGTTGCGGCAGGTCGCCGTCAACCGTGATCGGCACGACGTGCGTCTTGCCGGTGGCGAAGTCGTAGATGTGGATTTGGCCGAATTGCGAATACACGATGCCGCCGGGACCGGCCGAGGCCGCGGTGATGTCGAAGCCGGTGTTGTCGATGACCTGGCTGACCTTGGCGGCTTTCACGTTGTAGTCGTACAGCGTGATCGGCCCATCGCGGTCGGACAGGAAGTACACGTTGCCGCCGACCCACATCGGATTGTTCTCGTTGGCGTTCATGTCAGGAATGCGCACGACGCTCGAATCGGACAAGCGGGCCAGCCACACCTGCGTGTGCTGGCCACCCTTGTAGCCTTTCCAGAACGGTTCCCACTGGAAGTCCGGCACGTAGGCGAGATGGGTGCCGTCGGGCGAATACGAACCCGATTCGGCGGCCGGCAACGGCAGTTCGTGCGGGAAGCCACCGGCGAGTGGCACGGTGTAAAGCTGATCGGGATCGGCAAAGCTGTGCCGGTGCGAACGGAACAGAATGGCCTTGCCGTCACGCGTCCAGCCGACCGCGATGTCGGGACCGGGATGCCAGGTCAGGCGGCGTGGTTGGCCACCGGTGGCTGGCACCACGTACACGTCGGTGTTGTGATCGAAGGTACCGGTAAAGGCGATCCACTGACCATTGGGCGAATAGATCGGCATGGCCATGAGGTCCATGCCGCTGGCCAGCACGTGTGCCTGCCCGCCCGTGCGCGGCACCGTCCACAGCTCGCCGCCGTACTCGAAGGCGATGCTGGTCTGGTTCATCGAGGGATGACGCAGCAGCAACAGCGGTGCGTCGGCGGCCGAGGCCAAGGTGCTGAAAACCAGCGCGGCCAGCAGGATGATCCACTTCAACATGGCAGTCCCCGTGCATGGGCCCATGCGGGGCAGCCAAGGAAAGCCACGACCCCGTCAAGGCGGAGCCGTCAATGTACACCCATGGAAATGACGTAGGTTGGGGTGAGGAACGAACCCCAACGTCAGATGTGTCGTCCGTTGGGGTTCGCTGCGCTCACCACCAACCTACGCGCTGCGGGTGGCGGCCACCGGTGGCACGCGGGCCGCGCGCACGGCGGGCTGCAACACCGCCAGCTGGCCGAGCAGGCGTAGGTTGGGGTGAGGAACGAACCCCAACGTCAGATGCGCCGCCCGTTGGGGTTCGCTTGCGCTCACCACCAACCTACGCGCTGCGGGTGGCGGCCACCGGTGGCACGCGGGCCGCGCGCATGGCGGGATGCAACACCGCCAGCTGACCGAGTATCCACAGTGCGACCGCGCCGACGGCAAGATACGCGAGCGGCAGGCGCGGCAGTTCGTAATGGTCCATCAGCAGCAGGTTGAGGCCGATCGCCAGCGCCAGTCCAACCACGATGCCGACGCTGACGATGAGAAAGTTCTCGGTCTGGAAATAGCGCAGGATGTCGCGCCGGGTGGCGCCGATGGCGCGGCGGATGCCGATCGAGCGCGTGCGCTGGCCGACCCAGAAGCTGGCCAGGCCCGCGATGCCCAGCGCGGTGACGAACAGCAGGCCAAGCGCCGCCGCCAGCAGCAGACGGACCATGGTGGTGTCGCGGGCAAAATGCGTGGCGCGGATCTGCGTGTAGGTACGTGCATCGTCGGCCGAGATCTGCCGATTTGGTTTGCGTTTGGCGAGCAAGGCCAAGGCTTCCTTCATCACGCGCACACGATCCGCCGGCTTGCTGCGCAGTGCGAAGGTGACGCGGTTGTTGCCGGGTTCGACCGGCAGCAGCATGGACTGCCAGGCCGTGTCGGCCTTGCCGATGCTGGCGCGGTGCAGTTGCGCAATGACGCCGGCGATGCGCGTGCCCTGGCCGTGCATCATGCCGGCGCCAAAGTACACGGCCCGGCCGATGGCATGATCGGGATTGTGCGGAAACAAGCGCCGTGCCAATGCACGCGTGATGACGACGGCCGTCAGCACGCCGTGGCCGCCGGAACCTTGCTTGCCGGGCACGTATTCATCCGCGTGAAAGTCGCGTCCGGCCACCAGCTTCAAACCCAGGGTGCCCAGCATGCCGGGTCCGCCGGCATATTCGTCCGCGATGGTGCAGCCCGGCACCAGTGCGCGTGCTTTCATGGCCGCATGCACGGCCGTCAGTGAGCCGCAGATGCCGGTGGAATCCATGCTGTTGGCAAACGGCACATGGTCGATGATGGCGGCTGACTCCACGCCCGGCAGTTGACGCAACGCGGCCACGTCACCTTGATGCAGACTGAGCGCATTGGCGTCGGCGCCGAGATCGTCGATATGGACGATGGACAGCGTGTTCTCGACCATCCCGCTGGGCGTGGTGACGCGCTCGATGCGCTGCACGATCAGGAAGGCGGCGTTGCACACGATGGCGCAGGTGAAGGCCACTTGCAGCGCCAGCAAGGTGGCCGTCAATTTGTGCTTGCGCAAACTGGCGAGGATCGGTCGGATTTCCATGCTTGTGGTCCGTGGTATTTGAGCAGGTTGGCGCGTCAAAATACTTTCAACTGCATGGCCGGCGCGATGTGGCAGGCGCGCCAAGCCGGCAGCAGGCCGGCCAGCAGGCTGACGAGGATCGCCAACACCACCGTTGCCACCAGCATGCCGACATCCATGTGCGCCAGATGCGCGTAATCGTTGGGTCGTTGGCGCACGCTCCACAGGCCCAGTTCGGCGATGCCGATGCCAAGCAGACCACCGGTCAGACCGATCGCCGCCGACTCGATGCCGAATTGCTGAAAAATGTCCCGACGTTTGGCGCCCAGTGCGCGGCGCACGCTGATTTCGCCGCTGCGGCGCAGGAACTTGGCCAGCAGCAGCGCCACGATGTTGACCATGCACACGATCAAAAAGCCGACCGCCAGCCACGTTTGCAAGTACACGTCGCTCGGTATCAGATCTTCGATGTTCAGCCATTGCCGCATGCCGTACAACCTGGCGTCGTTGGCGGGGCGTTGGTAGCGGCCAAGCGATTTTTGCTGGGCGGAGTAGTTGACCAGGTAGCGGCGATACGCGGTCACTTGCGCGGGCGTGTCCAACTGCACCCAATACTGCAGCCAGCTGGTGGTCGGGCTGGTCATCGAGTTGTCGCCGTCACCCCAGCCATTGCTCCAGTTGGTGTCAAAGTGCATGGCGATGGCGGTCGACACCGGCAGAAAAAACTGGTCGGCATCATTGAAACCGGCGTTGATGGCGTAGAACGCCGGCACCGGATGCCAGTTCTGGACCACGCCGACGACCTGAAAGGCCTGCTTGTTCAGATGCGCGATCTTGCCCACCGCCGCCGTGGTGCCGAACAGGTGCTGCGCCAGTTTTTGCGACAGCACCACCACCGGTGTGCCCTGCGCGTCGTCTTGTGCCGACCACGAGCCACCGGCAAGGAAAGGCACGCCGAATATGGCGAAGAAACCGCGCGTGGTGAAGCTGCCTTGCACCGACTCGGGGTGCACGTTCGGATCTTGCGAGCGCGCCGTCAGGGAGCCTTGCGCGATGGCGGCCTGATGCACGCCCTTGTGCGCATCGAGCAAGGCTTTGGCATCGGGCCAGGTCAACGCCGCGGTCGGGCCGGAGGCAAGATCGGCCGGTTTCATTTTGTAATCGATCGGCAGCGGATTGAGATACGGCCGGTACAGATGCGCGCTGCGTCCCGGCAGCGGATCGCCGGTCATCACGTGCAACACCGTCAGCATGGTCATCGAGGCGCCGATGCCGATGCCGATGGCCACCACCATCAGGATGGTCAGGATTTTGTTGCGCCAAAGACTGCGCAAGGCCAACTGGACGTAGTAATCAAACATGCGGATTCTCTCGGGATGGTCCGGCAGTCGGGTCGGTTCAGTGGCCTTGCACTTGTTGGGCCGTGCCATGCGCGGTGGCATTTTCGAGCAGCTGTTGCATGGAGCGCGCGGCGCGGGTAGCCGCCTGTTGCTGACGGTCGGCCACGGCCTGTTGTTGTTTGGCAACGTTGGCCCGTTGTTGTTGCAGTGCTGCGCGTTTGGCACGGAGTTGGGTTTCGAGCGTGGCCTGTTGCTTTTCGAGGTTGGCCTGTTGGCGCTGCAGTGCCTGCTGCCGAGATTGCGTGGAGCGCTGGTCGGCGACCAGTTGTGCCGAGGCTTGATGCTGTTGTTGTGCGGCGGCAACTACGCGCGTGGCTAGTTGGGCTTGTCTGCGGGCGAGTGCTGCCTCACGTCGCGCCAAAGCGGCGTTTCTTTGCGCCATGGCGCCTGCGCGTGCGGCAAGGCCGGCTTCGCGACCGCTGATTTCGCCCTGCTTGCCAGCCAGTTCGCCTTGTTGCTGCGCCAGTTGCGTCACCGGCGCCCAGATTTTCCTGGCTTGCGCCACGACGGCGGCGTTGCGGCTTTGCCAGGTCTCGCCCTGACCGCGGAACCACACCAGCGGCGCGGCTTTGCTGCCCAGATGCTTGATTGTGCGCAGATCAGCTTGCGTGCCGTGAATGCTCAGGTGATCGTGATCGAACAAGGCCAGTCCGTAGGTGGCGTTGGAATCGATGTCGATATTCTGCACGCTGGCGTGAAAACCGTAGTTGGGTGCAGGTGGTGGTGGTGGCGGCAACGGCGGCATGAGTGGCAACGGGGCGCGCGGTGCTGTTGGCGACACGGGCGGTGCAGGTGGCGGTGGTGGTGGTGGTGGCGGCGGGATGGTGACCTGCTGTTGTGCAGCCGGGCTGGCCGCAACGATGCGATAGGGCGCGACGCAGGCCACGGCGATCAGGGCTACCAGCAACCAGTCGCGCAGGCGGGGCAGGGAAGGGGATGCGTGTTGCAACATGGTCAGTCGCCTCTTCAAGTTGCGGAACGAGGGTGAGGCACCGGCGAGGCCGGCCGTGAGCGGGCGGTCGATGCCGAGCTTGAGCAGCAGTTGCCCGTAGGCATGTGCCGAGGCACCTTCGACTTTGAGCGCCAGGTTGTCGCAGGCGGTCTCGCGAGTCAGGCCGTATTCGCGCACGGCCAGATGCACCAGCGGGTGGAAGAAAAACAGCCAGCGTGCCACGGCCGGTACCCAGCCCAGCCACAGGTCGCCGCGTTGCAGGTGGGCCAGCTCGTGAGCCAACGCCATCGCCTGATCGTCGGCGTTCAACTTGGCGTGCGTTGGCAGCAACACCAGTGGGTGCGCAAGGCCCATGACTTGCGGCGAGTCGATGGCGTCGGATTGGCGCAGTGACGGACACCGGTGCCAACGCAAACGTTGTGCCTGACGGCGGCACAAGGCTTCCAGATGTGGGTCATCCAGCGGGCGCGAGGCATGACGAATACGGTGGCTGTGCCACCACTGGCGCGCAAAGAGCGGCAGTTGCACAAGCAGGCCGACCAGCCACAAGGCGATCAATATGTCGCGCCACGACAGCACGGCTGAAGTCGTCACTTGCGGATGCGTACCGTGGCTTGTGGTGATGACCGTTGCTGTCGGTGTGGCCGTTGACGCGTGCACCGCCAGCGCCGCCGGCTTGGTCGGGGCTGAGGCCGTCTGTGTGACGCGTGCTGTCGGTGACAGCAACGGCAAGGCGATCGGTGTTTGCCAAGCCAAGCCAAGAATGAGCTGGGCGCCCAGCAGCCACCACAGTGCACAACGGATCGTGGCCGGTGTGCGCGGAAACAGGCGGCCAACGAGCCACAGCAAGCCGATCAGCACGATCGCCTGGAGCGACGTCCAGGCCAGCAGCGGCAACAGCGTGTTCGACAGCGTGGTGAAGGTATCCATGTCAGCTCTCCTCGCGTTGCGATTGCAAGGTGGCGACCAGCGACTCCAGCTCGGCCAGCTCGTCGTCGCTGACGCTGCCGCGCTCGGCCAGAAAGGCGACGAACGGCGACACCGAGCCACCCAGGGTCTTGTCGACAAAACTGGCCACCGCGCCGCGCATGGCTTCACCCGGCCCGGTGGCGATGGCGTAGCGATACACACCATCGACCTTGCGCCGTTTGAGATAGCCCTTGGTGCGCAGGCGTTCCATCATCGTCAACACGGTGGAGCGGGCCAGATCTTCGTGTTTGCCGAAGCTCGCCGCCACGTCGCCGACCGTGGCCGGGCCGTGTGCGGACAAATGTTGCAGCAGCGCGAGTTCACGATCGCCGATGGTGGGCTTGCGGGACATGTCGAAGACCTGTTTGACTACATGTGTAGGCACATTACGCCTTGCCTACACGTGTCGTCAAGTGCCTTGCGTTGGGCGGTTGCGCTTGTTGTCAGCCGGCGGGCTGTCGGCCCATGTTGGGGTTCCTTCGTCACTCCAGCCTGCGTGATGCGGTGATGTGCAAAACGCCAGTAAATTGACCTCACTTCGCCAACTAAAATGACCAGCGCCGCCATTGGAGTTGATCGGCAGCACCCGCCAAATTGATCAGTTCGACCAGCCTTTCGACCACAGAGGCATACCGGTGAAGGTCAACGCCGATGGCTGCTTTCGACCCTGAGGAGACGGTCGGACAGGATTGTCATCCTGCTCCGAAGCAGCCACTCGTGGAGATGCGTTGTTCAGCGAACGCCCACTACCGGTGCGCGTGTCTCGACTTTGTGGGCGCCGTCCATCATTACGAAGAACCCATAGGCAAGAAATACGGCAATCATGCCAGCATCAACAGGGATACTCGCGACAGTTCCGGCTGCGTTGGGATTGGGAAAGCCTGTGAAATCGGTGAGAAAGTGGGCCAGGATCAACGGCCAGATGATCCCTTTCCTCACCACGAGCGCCGCGAACATGAAGCCTGTTGCTAGCAAGTAAGACACTTGCAGGACCGTAGCAGTCGCACTCTGCTGAAACAATCCCGCAAAGTGGATCAGTCCGAAAAGCAACGCCGTGATGATCACCGCTTTCCAAACGCCATGCGGAAGAATCGCCTGAAGCATCACGCCACGGAAGATGCCTTCTTGGGCGAAGCTGACGAGCAAGCTGGCGACCAGTACAAGCAAGAGGTCGGACGGGTGGCTGTAGGCGGTTGCCAGCAGTTGCAGCAAGTCGGCGGGGTTGCCGACCACCGAACCCGGGATCAGGTTGAGCACAACGGGGATAAACGGTACAAGGAAATACAACAGGTCACGATTGCGCCGGGGCGTTCTGAAGCCAACCTGCCGCCACCACTCCCATCGGGTGAGCAGAACTGCGATCAGGATCGTGAGGAGCCCGCACCTGACGATGACCGCTATCAATTCCGGTTGATCGGTGTCCGGGATCACGGCCGAAATCCCGCCGGCGATAAAGATCGACACTACCATCAGTGCCGTAAAGATATATGCGTGGCGCATGGCAAACGGCAGATTCATGGTCAACCCTCCGGCGGCCTCGGGCACCCTACGTGTGAATCCCAAAATCCTTCACGATGAGCGGTGTCCCCACGATCACATGCGGGTAAATCGCATGAAACGCCCATACGTGCACCCAAGCGTTGCCCGTGCGCAGGGTAAGGAAGGATTTCACCATTCCGGCCGGAAACAGCGTCAGGTAGACGAAAATTACTGACAGCAGACCGTTAGTCACCGAGTTGTAGACAGTCCAGTATTCGAGCAGATGCAGGGTTGGGTAGCTCACCGCGGCCAATAACCACAAAGTGGTCTTCGAGTGCGTGAGCTTGGCGTAGCGCGGCATCATGATGGCGTAGACAAGCACCATGACGGGCAGGCATGTCCCGAGCAGGTTGATGATGAAGCTGAGCCCTCCCCCGATGATTGCCTGACGCACGGAAACCGCGAAGATGCCGACGTGTTGGAAGTAAACCGGCAACGAGTTCAACACCAGGACCACGACGATCACCAAGGTGTCGTTCCTGAGATTGGTGGACCTGAGGTTCAATGCTTCATGCGAGAACCCCCGGAGGCGAAACACCGCGTAGGGAGCCGCAGCGAGAAGAACGAAATTGAAGATCGCCCAAGTCCATACCTCCGGCGGTGGCTGCACGCGCGTTGCGCCGAACAACGCGCCGTTCAAGTGCATCGCGATGCCCTCACCGAACAGCTTGCGACCGACAATCTGGCCCACCGCCATGACGATTCCGATGTAGATCCACAGCACGAGCAGTTCCCGCTTTGCGGTACTTGCGCTCGGCGACCTGGCGCTCATGTCCGGGATTGCACGGCGGCGGGTTAGCCAGTACACGATGCCGATCAAGACGATGAAGGCGATCACGGTACCCTGTGGCATCAAGACCTTCAGAGGCATACTGGCATGCGCCAGCTGCGGCCAGTCAAATGGAAGGTGACCGTCGCTGAGTGGGAAAACCACCAAGCTCCCCATGACCCATAACACGACCGCGATCCACAGCGACCGTTGACGAAGCGGATTCTCTGGGCGCGGGGGCATCGCTACCGCGGGGTCTTGGGAAACAACGTTCATTCTGAGCGCTTCCGGTTTCGCCGGCTTCGCGAAGGGGACGCACCAAGCGTGTCCAGCACGTATCCGCACCAGTCGATTTCCGCCCGCCGGAGCCGGATTCCATGCTCAAGGCACAGCATCCAATATTTGAGGTCGGCAGACCCGGCGTCGTCCTTCGGAACGCTCTCACGAAGCTTCATGAACGCGTCGAGGGTTTGCTCGTGCCGCCTCTTGAAGGACACAATGTGTTGCACCAGAGCGCCCTCAGGCGCGAAGCGGCCCAAGAAGAGTTTCAGCATGAGGCCGTTGCGGGGCGGCTGGATTCGAGGGGGTTCGGCGAGCCACTCGGCCAGCTTCCGGATTCCGGCGGGAGTTGGCGTGTACTGCTGGCGCACACGCTTTCCAGCGTTCGGAGTCGCCACGGGCGCGATCAATCGTTGTGCGGTCAATCGTTTAAGGGCTGGATAGATCTGCCCGTTGCTCTCGGTCCAGAAGAAGTCCAGCGTATTGCGCAGATGCTTTCCGATTTCGTACCCGGACATCGGCATGGTCGCGAGCATGCCAAGAATGGCGTATTGAGTTGTATTGCTGTCAGACATGTCTTAAAGATATATCATCATCAACCTTGATTGTCAATCAGAGAAGGACCGTTCTTGACCCGTGTAACGGCTACTTTCTGGCTTTCGCTACAACCGCTTGGGGCCGTTGCGGCCGACCACGTTGTTCATCTCGATCGCGTGACCCACGCTGTCGGTATGGCGATTGACCCGCAGGCATGCTGATCAGCTCAGGTGGCGCTCGTGATCAGTTCGTATGGTGGCGGTGGTCAGTTTCGCTGACGCCGCCGATCACTTTCTTGGTCTTTTGCAGCTGGCCCATGTGGATACGTTGCGTGCGGTGGTCGGCAAGGTGAAACGTGAACGTCCCTTTGCCATCGACGCCTGGGTGGTGCTGCCCGAACACCTGCATGCCGTATGGACGTTGCCGCGGGGCGACGCGGATTTTTCCACACGCTGGATGTTGATCAAGGCTGGCTTTTCGCGAGCCCTGCCACGCCTCGAAGAGGTGTCGGCGTCACGGCGTCGCAAAGGCGAGCGCGGCATCTGGCAACGACGATTTTGGGAACACCAGATTCGCGATGAGCGTGATTTTGCCAGTCACGTGGATTACGTGCACATCAATCCCGTGAAGCACGGGTATGTGGCAAAGGCGGCGGCTTGGCCGTATTCGTCCATTCACCGGTACATACGGCATGGCGTGTTGCCGGCCGATTGGGGGTGTGATCCCGATGCGTGTGGGCAAGGTGGGGGTTTTGGTGAGGCATGATGCACGAGTTGGGAATGCATGAATGTTGGGGTTCGCGTTGCTCACCGCCAACCTACGCAAGGAGCGGTAGGTTGGTGGTGAGCGCAGCGAACCCCAACGGGGTTTTACACACGGGCACGCAGCTCGTCGTAGCCGCCGACGTAGGTGATGGCATTGTCGCGGTCGAGGAAAATTTGCGGCAGCGAGGTGGCGGCATGGCCGATCTTGCTGGTCAGGTCGTCGATGCTGATGTCGCTGCCAACGGTCTGGTAGTCGAAGTCGAGCGACTTGATCTGGCACAGCATTTTGGTCTTGGCGCAGTTCGGGCAGTTGTCCTTGCCGTAGATGATGACTTTCATGAGGCGGTCCTTGGTGGGAGTCAAAAATCGGCGTCGAAGATGACGTCCTGGTCGGTGCGACGCATCACGCCGACTTTGTAAGCGGCGATGTCCTGCTCCTGCGGCGAGGCCTGGGTCTTGGAAATGTTCAGCCACTTTTCCATGTACTTGAGCGGGTTGGTGGCGGGCAGGTCGTATTGCCTCGGCACGATGCCGAGGGTGGCGTAGACATCGCGCGCGCAGTACAGCGTCCAGGCGGACAGGCGCTGTGCATTCATGCCGACCAGTTCGCGGCCTTCGGAAAACAGGTAGTCGACCCAGGCCAGTTCCGATGCCACGACTTCGCCGATCAGTGCCTCGATGGCATCGCGGCATTGCGCGAAGGCCGCCTGGCCGCGCGCCGTGGCAAGCTCGATGCCGAGTACCGCGCGGTCCAGTTCGGCGTGGATTTCCAGCTCGTCCTGCGCGATTTTCTGGATCGATTTGCCGATCGGCTGGAACAGACCGGTGTCGCAAATGGCGAAGGTGACGGCGAAGCTGGCCATGAACTGGATGCGTTCCATGCAGTACAACGCCACCAGCATCATGAAGATGATGTTGTAGGTGGACTGATCGTTGTCGCGGCCGCCGAGCGCGTACTGGTGCGAGGCATCAAAGACATCGGCGAAGGCTTTGGCCACGCGTTCGAGGCGTGCGTGCGCGGCGCCCACGCGCAGGATTTCGTCGATGATGATGGTCGAGTCGTCGAACGAATTGCGCACGATTTCGGAGTAGGTTGCGGCGTGGATGACTTCGTTGTCGGATACGCGTTGCCATGCTGCCCACAATTCGGAGGAGCTGATGAACGGCGCCAGCACCGGCGCGATGGCGCGTGAGGCGACCGAGTCGGCTTCCCACTGCCAGGCAAGCGTCTTGATCATCATGTCGTAGGTGGCGCGCGAACAATTTTTGAAGTCGGCGTTGCAGGATGAGTAGTCGAATTCGTTTTCGTCCCAGTCGAGCGATTTTTGCGCCTTGTACAGACGCCAGATGTCGGGGTAGGCGTGGTTGATGGTGTCGAACAGGCCGGGCTTGTCGCCCAGGAACAGTGGTGGTTTGGCGTAGTCGGATTTGGCGTAGTTGAAGACGGTGTCGGGCATGGGTGTGGCCTCGGGAGATGGGGTGCTGTGGCGGTGTTGGGGTTCGCTGCGCTCACCACCAACCTACGTGTGCGGGGTGGGTGTTGGGGTTCGCGTTGCTCACCGCCAACCTACGCGTAGGTTGGGGTGACGAAGGAACCCCAACGATCAACGCGCGCGGGTGGTGACGCAGGAACCCCGACATTCAACGCTCACAACATGCACGCTTCGCAATCGCTGTCGGCTTGGGCGTTGTCATCGGCTTCGGCCGGCGCGGCCTGCGTCAACGGTTGCATGCCGTCGGAGGTTTTCTGGTTCATGTAGTACTTGGATTTCAGGCCCAGCTTCACGCGGTACAAGTAGTTCTCGATCATTTCGGTCGAGGTGATCGAGGCATCGCCGATCACGCGGCGGAAGAAGTCGGCCGAGATGCCTTGGTCGGTCCACTTCTGCACGATGGCGTACAGTTCAGTGAGGTCTTTCGCTGGTACATCCCAGGCCAGTTCGTACCA
>DASVGO010000023.1:0-96808 GCA_036379495.1 Rhodanobacteraceae bacterium
CGCATGGTCGATTTCGGCGGCTGGGACATGCCGGTCAATTACGGCTCGCAGATCGAAGAGCACCATGCGGTACGCCGCGCCGCGGGCATGTTCGATGTGTCGCACATGCAGGTGGTGGACTTGCACGGTGAGCGGGTACGCGATTTCCTGCGTCACCTGATCGCCAACAGCGTCGACAAGATCGGCACCGGCAAGGCGCTGTATTCGTGCATGCTCAACGAACGTGGCGGCGTCATCGATGATCTCATCGTGTACGACCTGGGCGAGACGTTTTTTCGCACCGTGGTGAATGCCGCCACGGCCACGAAAGACATTGCCTGGATACGCCAGCAGGCGGCGGCGTTCGATGTCGATGTCAAACCGCGCCCCGATTTCGCGATGATCGCGGTGCAGGGGCCGGCGGCGCGCGACATCGTGATCGGGCTGCTGGCCGACGTTGATCGCGAACGCATCGCCGTGCTCGGGCGCTTCAGCGCCGCGGCTGCGCAAGGCCTGCATGGCGTGCCGCTGTTTGTCGCGCGTACCGGCTACACCGGCGAAGACGGTTTCGAAATCCAGGTGCCGCAGGGGCATGCGGAGGCGTTGTGGCATGCGCTGGCCGATGCCGGCGTCAAGCCTGCGGGGCTTGCGGCCCGTGACACCTTGCGCCTTGAGGCCGGCATGAACCTGTACGGTCAGGACATGGATGAAGACATCACGCCATGGGAAGCCAACTTGGGTTGGACGGTGGCGTTGGACGAAGGCCGAGACTTCATCGGTCGTGCCGCGCTGGAAAAGCAGAAAGCCGATGGCGTGCCGCGGCGCATGGTCGGTCTGGTCATGGATGCCAAGGGCGTGCTTCGACACGGTCAGAAAGTGTTGACTGCTGCCGGCGAAGGCGAAATCCTCTCCGGCGTATTTGCGCCGACGCTGGGCAAGGCCATCGCGTTCGCGCGCGTGCCGGCCGGTGAACTGGGCGATGTGCGCGTCGATATCCGTGGTCGCGACGTGCCGGTGCGGGTGGTGAAATACCCGTTCGTCCGTGACGGCAAGCCGCGCGAAGGCATTGTCTGAACCTGCGAGCGTGTGAAAAAATCGCTCGCCTGCTGCGAGCGCCATGGCGGCAGCGCTGCAGTTAGAATCCACCCATCCGAACCCGACCCGAAGGACACGTCCATGAGCAGCATTCCCGGTGATCTGAAATTCCTCAAGACCCACGAGTGGGCGCGTCTGGAAGACGATGGCCTGGTGCGCGTGGGCATTTCCGAACATGCCCAGGAGTTGCTGGGTGACTTGGTCTACGTGGAGCTGCCGGATGTCGGCGTGCGTGTGGAAGTCGAGAACGGCGCGGCGGTGGTCGAGTCCGTCAAGGCGGCATCGGACATCTATCCACCGGTGTCCGGCGAAGTCGTGGCCGTCAATGAAGATCTTGCCGAACAGCCCGAACTCATCAACGAAGATGCCTATGGCAAGGGCTGGTTGTTCGTCATCAAGCCGGATGACAAAAATGATCTGGATGCCTTGTTGGACCCGGAAGCCTACGCCGAGCAGGTCGAGTCTGACGAGCATTGATCGAACCGATCATGCGCATGTGGGGGCCGGCTATGCCGGCCCTTTTGCTGCGCGCGGCCGAAATGGATCGAAAATCGCAGATGGATTGTTCAGTGTGAATCAGCGGTGATTTTGCGAGCTGAGGCCATTGCGGCGAGAGACAAGCATTGCGTACATGACAAAGACAGATGTGCATGACAGATGCGCTTGCAATCCTTGCGTGGTGCGGATTGCGCGTGCACATGTCGTGATTCAATGAATTTTTGTATGGACGTTTGGATGTCCATTCATGTTTTCCGTTGAAGCGCGTCACGGGCAAATGGTGCCGAGGTTGTCGGGCAGGGCCTGAAATGATGCGCGTGAATTGTCAATCAAATTGATTGACACCACGTTTTTTCAGGAATAGTTTTTGCCTCCAATGACGGAGTGTGCGCGAGGAAATGGTGAAGTACGTCAAACCATATGTGAAACACGGAGACAAGGCGGGAGCAGTCCGCAAGATCACCGTCTCGGTCCCGTTGCATGTGTTGCGACTTCTTTCCAACGAACGTACGCGCCGTCAGGTAAGCAATCTCAGGCACGCCACGAACAGTGATCTTTTGTGCGAGGCGTTCCTGCATGCTTTTACTGGGCAACCACTGCCAACTGATGAGGAGCTGAGACGAACCATGGCTACTGCAAAGAAAGCTGCAAAGAAACCGGCCGCCAGAAAGGCGACCAAGAAAGTCGCAAAGAAGTCCGCCGTGAAGAAGGCGGTCAAGAAGGCAACGCGCAAGACGGCGGCCCGCAAGGCCACCAAGAAGGCGGTCAAGAAGACCGCTCGCAAGGCTACCAAGAAGGCGGCAAAGAAAACCACGGCCAAGAAGGCTGCGCGGAAATCGACAGCCAAGAAGGCTGCAAAGAAACCGGCCGCCAAGAAGGCTGCAAAGAAGACTGCCGCCAAGAAGACGGCACGCAAGGCTGCCCCGAAGGCAGCACCGAAGCCGGCGGCTGCGGCTTCGCGAGTGGCGCGTGCTTCTCGCACGTCAAGGGCCCGGGCCACGACCCGTTCCCACAAGAAGTAAGGGCGGCCAAGCCGTCACCTTGTCGGTGTTTGTCCTGCGGTTGCCCAGCGCAGGGGTTCATCAGGCAAGCGAATTTCGCCCCGGTCTTCCGGGGCGTTTCGTTTGTGTCCGCCGGCATGCGCAGGTTTCCCGTTGGAACCTTTCCTATTGGCATTGACCATGGAACGGGGTACCTTTCGGCTGTTCGTGTCGGGTGGATGGGTTTGCTCGCACGGACTAACGGGGGGTTCCGTGTATGCCCGCGGCCAGGCTGCCGTCGGTCAGTCCAGGAGGTCATGCAAGGTGTTTGCATGCCGGTGGCTACTCCGTTCCGGGCGACGTGATCGGGTGTCTTGCAGCCGAGCGAAGCCGCCCTGTGCGTGTACGAGAATCACAAGCGGAATGCCATGAATACTCCAACGACTGTTTCACCCCGTGGTCGTGCACAAGGTGCATCGATCGTTACCGTCCTTGTTGCCATCGCGATCATCGTGGGTATTGCCGTGGCGGCCTGGTTCCTCATCATTCAGCCGCATCGCGCTGCCATGCAGATTGATCAGCCTGCTGTGCAGGTCGGCAAGCAGAAGGCCAAGGCATCAGCGCCGCCGCCGGTCAATGTTTCGGCGATGTCCACGTCCGAACTGCTGGCCGAAGCGAACAAGGCCATCAAGGACCAGCGTCTGTTGGCGCCCGCAGGCAACAATGCTTTCGAGTTCTATTTGAAGGTGCTGCAACGCCAACCGAACAACGCGGCGGCCAAGGAGGCATTGCGCGAGACGTTCCCGATTGCCGCCAATGCCGCCGAGCAGGTCATCAATCAGGGCGATTTCACCGAGGCCCAGCGTGAAATCGGCTTGCTTGCGCAGGCTGCGCCGGACAATTACACGCTGACCATTCTTCGCGCCAAGCTGGATGCACAGCGCAAGGTGCAGGCGCAGCAGCAACAGGCTGCACAACTGGCGGCGCAACAGAAGGTGCAAAAGGCCAAGGCGGATGCACTGGCCAAACAGAAGCAGGTTGCAGAAGCCAAGGCGCAGCTTGCCCAGCAGCAGGCAGCGGCACAGGCGGCGAAACAGCAAAATGCCGAAGCGCTGGCCCAGGCGCCGGCACAACCTGCCGCTGCACCCAAGGTGGTGATCAAGGATGCCGTGCTGGTCCGCCGCGTCCAGCCGGATTATCCGCCGGCGGCTCGGCGCATGCGTCGGCAAGGCTGGGTCATCGTGCAATTTACCGTGGGAATCGATGGTCGGGTCAGTGACGCCCATGTGGTCGATTCGCAGCCGCATCATGTGTTCGATCGTGCTGCCGTGCGTGCGGTGTCGCGTTGGGAATACAAACCAGCCTTGCGCAATGGTCGGCCGATGCCGGTGGTCAAACAACAACGGATCGTGTTCACGCTCGGCAACAGTTGAGTCGTCCGGATTCGTCCGGCACGGGTCGGCGGCGTGTCGGGAGTCGCGTGAGTGCAACGGGAGTGGCTTCGGCCACTCCCGTTTTGTGTGTGCAAGCGTGAATCAGCGGCGGTGGCGGCGCCTGCCGTTCAAACGCGCCCAGTCCACGTGCGGCAAACCGAGCACTCGGTCGAAGAACATCGGCAACAGGCCCGAAGGTACCGGGTCGGTGCAGTTCCACAGGATCACCAGACCGATGTGGTATTCGGGCAGGAAGCCGATCTCGGCGCGGTAACCCTGCACGGCGCCGGCGTGGAAAAGCATGGTGTGGCCCGCGTAGTCATAGACGCGCCAGCCAAGCGCATAGTGGGCACGGTGTACACGCGCGCGGCGCCAGGGTGTGACCCATGTTTCGCTGGGGGTGTTGATGCCGGGAGCGTGCAGCACCTTGAGCAATGCGGGCGAAAGCACGTCGGGGCGATAACCCATCTGCGCGATCAGCCACTGCTCCATGTCGCGGATGCTGGCGTTGACGCCTGCGGCTGGAGATACGCGGTAGTAATCGAGCTTGGGCTGATAGGGTACCCAGTGGCCGTGACGCCAACGATGCGGACGTGCCCAGCTGCGACTGTGCTCCAGATTTCCGCGGCCGTAACTGGCGGTGGTCATGCCCAGTGGACGAAACAGGTGCTGGGCAACCTCGCGATCGAAAAACCCGCCGGTCATGGCGTGGACCACGTTGCCGAGCATGCTGAAGGCGATGTTCTGGTAGCTGTAACAGGAACCGACATCGCAGATGGGAGTGATCTGATCCAGTTCGCGTACCAGCCGGTTGTAGGGCACGCCATCTTCGAGGCGCAGATCGAAACTGTTGCGAGGCAGGCCAAGACGCTGGCCGGCAATGTCGCGCACGGTGGCATCGCGCGTGTCCTGAAGATCCTTGAGCTGGAAAAACGGCAGGATGCTCTTCAAGCGCGAATTCCAGGACAGGCGACCCTGCTGCACCAGCAAGCCGGTCATGGCGGTTGCGAAAGCTTTTGACAGCGATGCCAGGCGGAACACGGTCGTGGGTTCGACCCGGGCACCGGTCAGCGCATCGGCGTAACCCAGCGTGCGTTCGTAACGCACGTGCGGGCCAACCACCACGGCAGTGGCAAGACCGACCACATCGTTGCGACGGGCGACCTGGTTGAGCCAGCCGTTGTAATCGTGGATGGCCGCCTTGATGCGCCTGGCCGGGATGGCGGCGGACGGCGCTGCATGTGCGGCCGGGGGCGGGATGGCCGACGCGTGGGCGGGAATGGCTGCGGTGGCGAAGCCGGCGGGCAGCAGCGCAAAGGCAAGGAAAAGGCGGAGCATGGTACTCTGGACGGGCAACGGCGCAACGGGCGCCGGGGAGAATGGATCGATGACAGCCGTGATTGTTGTTCTCGTGATAATCGCCATCATTGTGGTGTACTTCATTGCCGTCTACAACGGCTTGGTGCGTGCACGCAACGGTTACAAAAACAATTTCGCGCAGATCGACGTGCAACTCGAACGCCGGCACGATCTGATTCCCAATCTGGTGGAAACGGCCAAGGGCTACATCAAGCACGAGCGCGAGACGCTGGAGGCGGTCACCCAGGCACGCGCCGCTGCCGTCACCGGTTTGGCTGGCGCCAAGGCAAAACCCGGCGATGCTGCCGCCATGCAGGAGCTGGGCCGTTCGGAGAATGGTTTGACGCAGGCTTTGGGACGACTGTTCGCCGTGTCCGAGGCGTATCCCGACCTCAAGGCCAACCAGAACATGATGCAGTTGTCCGAAGAGCTGACCTCCACCGAAAACCGCATCGCCTTCGCGCGCCAGGCCTACAACGACAGCGTGATGAGCTACAACAATCACTGCCAGACTTTCCCGGCGTCCGTGGTGGCCGGCAGCTTCGGCTTCCAGTCGGCCGAGCAATTGAAGTTGGAAGACCCGGCTGCACGTGAAGTGCCCAAGGTGTCCTTCAGCTGATCCTCCGCTCAAGCCGGTAGTCGCCCCGCATGGACTTTTTTGCCCAACAGGCCAAGGTTCGCCGCAGCAGCCGCTGGCTGGTGGTGTTGTTCGTGCTGGCGGTGATTGCCGTCGTCGTCGCGGTGGACATAGTGGTGGTGCTGGCCTTCGGTCTGCACGGTCGACCGCATGCGCCGGCAGGCATGGTCGTGGCGAGTGGTGCGCCGGGTGCGGCAGCAGCCTCGTTCGGGCCGCTGGACTGGCCGATGATCGTGGCGGTCAGCATCGCCGTGCTGGTGCTGATCGTGCTGGCTTCGCTGTACCGTTCGGCCAGCCTGCACGGCGGCGGCGCAACGGTGGCGCAAGGCATGGGCGCAACCCCGGTGCCGGCCGATACCGCCAATCCGGTGTGGAAACGGTTGCGCAACGTCATCGAGGAGATTGCCATTGCCTCGGGCGTGCCGGTGCCGGAGATTTTCGTGCTCGAACGTGAGCCGGCGATCAATGCCTTTGCCGCCGGTTACACGCCATCCGACGCCGCGGTGTGCGTGACCCAGGGCTGCCTGGATCGATTGACGCGCGATGAGTTGCAAGGCGTCATCGCGCATGAGTTCAGCCACGTGCTGAATGGCGACATGCGTCTGAACATCCGATTGATGGGGTTGTTGTTCGGCATTCTCGCACTCAGCATCGCCGGGCGCTTCCTGCTGTTTTCCGGCGGCAGCGTACGCTCGCGCAGCGGCAACACCGCCTACCTCGCGCTGATCGGCATTGCCGTGCTGGTGGTCGGCTACATCGGCTACTTTTTCGGTCGCGTGATCCAGGCGGCGGTGGCACGATCGCGCGAATCGCTGGCCGATGCCTCGGCCGTGCAGTTCACGCGTCAGACCCACGGCATCGCCGGTGCCTTGAAAAAAATTGCCGCGCTGGAAGAAGGTTCGGTGCTGCAGGCGCACAACAAGCAGGAAGTTGCGCACATGCTGTTTGGCGAAGGCAACGCGTTTTCCAGTCTGTTCGCCACGCATCCGCCTTTGCCGCAGCGCCTGAAGGCGTTGGGTGTGGCATGGGACGAGAACGAGATCGAGGCCTTGGCCAAGGCCTGGCAACAACCGCTGCGGGCGAGCGACCCCACGCATGCCTCGGCCTCGTTGTCGGGATTCGCGCCGCGTCTGGTCGAAGGCATGTCCGCCGTATCGGCGACGCATGCAGTCATGCCGGACGCACATGCACCACTCGATCTTGCCGCGGCCGCCGTCAGTGCCCAGGTGGGTGCGCCGCACGCAGCGGCGTTCGACTTGGCAGGCGTGTTGCATCAACATCTGCCGGCGGCCCTGCATGACGCCGTGAAGGACCCGCATCGTGCCAAGGGCGTGTTGCTGGCCCTGGCCATGGATGATGATGCCAAGGTGCACGATGCCCAGCTGCTGGCCATCGACAATGCCATGGGCAGCGACAGTGCCGAGGATGCCGAGCATGCCTTCGCGCTTCTTGCCGAGGTGCATCCGATTGAGCGATTGCCCTTGGCAGCGCTGGTGTTTCCCGCGTTGCGCCGGCGGCCACGTGCGGAGCTGGAAGCCCTGCTCGACACCTTGTGTGCGCTGGTGCAGGTCGATCACAGCGTGGACCTGCACGAATACTGCCTGGTGCGACTGCTTGATTTGCAGTTGCACGATCTGCTTGATCCATCCTCGGGGTTTACTCCCGGTGGCAAGCGCCTGCGTCAATGTCGTGATGATTTCTCGGCCTTGTGCGCCATCGTCGCCGCGCATGGCCATACCGACACGGCAGCCGCACAGCGAGCCTGGGTACAGGCGATGCAGCATGCGTTGCCGAATGACCGCGGCCAGTTCAAATTGCCGGAGGACTGGCAGGCGGCGATGGACCAGTCCCTGTCCGCCCTCGACAGCTTGCGTGCCAGCGACAAGCAACTCGTGGTCGAAGGGCTGACGGTGGTGGTGAGTGAGGATGGCGTGGTCACGGTCGAGGAAGCCGAGCTGTTGCGCGTGATCTGTGCTTCCCTGCATTGCCCACTGCCGTTGTTGCATGCGCAACCACAGCCATCCGCTTCCGACGCGACCTGAACGCGTGGGCCCGAGTGCCCGCCATGGACCCGAATCCGACATGAACGCGATCCGCGCCTACTGGCGCCAGAATGTGCTCCCGGGTGAAGCCGCGCCGCTGGCATGGTCGGCGCTGGCGTTTTTTCTGATCCTCACCGCCTATTACGTCATCCGCCCGGTGCGCGACCAGTTGAGTGGCGCCGTGGGTGCGGTGGCGCTGCCGCTGTTTTACGCCGGCACGTTCGCGGCCATGGTGGTGTTGACGCCGGTGTTCGGCTGGTTGGTGTCGCGTTATGCACGGCGCCGGCTGCTGGTGTGGGTGTACGGTTTTTTCATCGTGTGTCTGCTGGCTTTCGTGCCGGCCTTCATGGAGCAGCGTGAAATCGGTGCACGCACCCTCGGCGTGGCATTTTTCACCTGGGTGAGCGTGTTCAACCTGTTCGTGGTGTCATTGTTCTGGAGCCTGATGGCAGATCTGTGGGCTGGCGTGCAGGCGCGCCGCCTGTTTCCCCTGATCGCCTTCGGCGGCATGCTGGGTGCCATCGTCGGGCCGGCGTTGACACGGCTGCTGTTGCACGTGATCGGCGTGGCACCGTTGCTGGTGGTGTCGGCCGTGCTGTTGGTGCTGGCTCTGGCGGCGTTGCTGTGGCTCTCGGCGCGGCACGAAGGCGTGCGCGAGGTGCGTGCCGATGCGGCCATCGGCGGCTCGCTGTGGGCGGGAGTGAAGCAAGCCTTCATGCAGCCATTCGTGCGTTACATGGCCATGTTGATGCTGCTCAGTGACGGCATTGGCACGCTGGCCTATGCGCTGGTGGCCAACTATGCCCATGCGCACGAGGTCGGGCGCGTGGCGCGGTCGGCGTTCTATGCCGACATCGATCTCATCACCAACGTGCTGGGTGCGATCGTGCAGCTGACCGTGACGCGCTGGGTCCTGAAGCGTTGGGGTGCGGGCTGGGGGCTGGTCATCCCGGCGCTGGTCAACGTGGTTTTGCTGGCATCCATTGCTGTTTTCGGCACCGGCGCGATGGCCAGCGTCGGTGTGGGCGTGTCGCTGCTGCTGGTGCTGCAGGTGGTTTCACGCGGCATGGCCTACGGCATGACCAAGCCGGCCAGCGATTCGCTGTATTCACGCGCGGCCCGCGAGGCGCGCTACAAGGGCAAGAACTTCGTGGAGACGACGGTGTGGCGCTTCGGCGATCTGGTAGTCACCAGTGGCTTGAACGGCTTGCAGGCGCTGGGTGCCGGCATGGCCGTGATTGCCGGCATCGCCACCGGCTTCTCGGCGCTGGCCGCGTGGCTTGGTCACCGCGTCGATGCGGCGCCGGGTCTCGAAAGCGATCCCATCACGCCGCAGGGATCACGCAGCATGTGCCAGTGAGTGGTGGTACTGCCGGTCACCGTGAATCCCAGACGTTCGTACAGCTCGCGCGCAGGGTTGACCTTCAACACCTGCAGCCAGACCTGGCGCGTTCCGGCTTGCACGAGCACGTGCCTGATCACCCTTGATCCGTAGCCGCGGCGCTGGAAGGCGGGCAGAACCTGGATGTTGAGCAGGCGCACCGGCGAGCCGGTCAGATCGACGCGCAGGCCACCGATGGCCATGCCGGCGTGTTCGATGACCTGAAAAACCGCCGGATCGAAGCTGCCGGCGAAGCGTGCCTGCTGGTCGGCATCATCCCAGCCCCAGGTGGCATCGACGTATGCACGCATCGTTTGCGCCAGACGCCAGAACAGCTCACGATCCGCCATGCTGGCCGGACGCAGATTCAAATCCGTATCGGGCACGCGTCTAGCCGGAAATGTAGTTTTGCAGATGCTCGATTTCCTGCGCCTGCTCGTCGAGCATGGCCTTGACCAGATCACCGATCGAAACGACGCCGACCACCTTGTTGCCATCCAGCACCGGCAGATGGCGCACGCGGCTTTCGGTGCACAAGTGCATGCACTCGGCCACGCTGGTGTGCGGGCTGACGCTGAGCGCGGGGCTGGTCATGATGCTGGCCACCTCGGTGCTGGCCGAGGAGCGGCCCTGCAGGATGATCTTGCGTGCATAGTCGCGTTCGGACACGATGCCGACGAGCTCGTCGCCGCGCATCACCAGCAGCGCGCCGATGCGTTTTTCGGCCATGCGCTTGATGGCGTCCAACACCGGGGCATCCGGCGTGATGGTGTGGACCGCATGACCCTTGGCTTCAAGCAGATGTCTGACCTGTTGCATGCTGCAGCCTCCCGCGTCGACCGTCGCGACCAGTTTAGCGCGGCTCGATGGACGCGGGGGAGCGCCTCGGGATCGACTCCGACGGGCCGATGCGGTGGTGCTGTTCGATCACGTACAGGGGTCGTTGCTTGCTTTCGGCATACAGCCGGCCAAGGTATTCGCCGATCACGCCCAGGGCCAGCAGCTGGACGCCCCCAAGCAGCAGGATCACCAGCATCAACGTCGGGTAGCCACGCACCGGGTCACCCCAGATCATGGCCTTGATGAAGACATAGACGCCGTACAGGAAGGCCAGCGTGGCCGTGCCAAGGCCAAGCCATGTGGCGATTTTCAGAGGGGCCACCGAGAACGACGTGATGCCCTCGACGGCCAGGTTCCACAATCGCCAGTAGCTCCATTTGCTGTGGCCGGATTCACGCGGATGACGCCGGTAATGCACCGCGGTCTGCCGGTAACCGATCCAGGCAAACAGACCTTTCATGAAGCGCTGGCGCTCGCGCAGTCCGCGCAGGGCATCGACGGCGCGCCGCGACAGCAGGCGGAAGTCACCGGTGTCGCGCGGGATGGGAATGTCCGACAGATGTTCCATGGCGCGGTAGAAACCTGCCGCTGTGAAGCGCTTGAAACGGCTTTCGCCGGCGCGGGTGTCGCGCGTGGCATAGACCACGTCGTAACCGCCTTGCCACTGCGCTATCAGCTCGGGGATGAGCTCGGGTGGGTCCTGCAGATCGGCATCGATGACGATCACGGCATCGGCATCGGTGTGGTCGAGGCCCGCCGTCATGGCGGCTTCCTTGCCGAAATTGCGCGACAGGCGCAGGGCTTCGACGCGCGAGTCGGCCGCCGCCATGGCTTCGATGGCTGGCCAGGTCGCGTCACGGCTGCCGTCGTCGATGTACAGGACACTCGCGTCCATGGCCAGTCCATCCAGCACCGCAACCAGACGCTGGTGGAAGCTGGCCAGACCGGCAGCTTCGTTGTAGGCGGGGACGACGACGGT
This sequence comes from Rhodanobacteraceae bacterium, assembly GCA_036379495.1. Classification (GTDB taxonomy): domain Bacteria; phylum Pseudomonadota; class Gammaproteobacteria; order Xanthomonadales; family Rhodanobacteraceae; genus Oleiagrimonas. Next base: position 11,224 of record DASVGO010000023.1, read on the forward strand.
CAGTTGCGGCATGGTGATGGTGCGGTTTGACTGGGCTTGATGGTAACCGGAACGGTGGCGTCAGGGACGCGGTTTGGGAGGATGCTTGTCGGTCACGTAGCGCGTGCCGCCCAGTTGCCGCATCTGCTGGGTGATCCATGCCACGCGGTGTTCGATGTAGGCAGAAGGATGGTTGGCATGCCAATGCACCGGGTCGGGCAGGACCGCCGCCAGCAAGGCAGACTGGCGTTCGGTGAGGTGTGCTGCATCCACATGGAAATAGATGCGGCTGGCCGCACCGACGCCGTAGATGCCGTTGCCCATTTGCGCGATGTTGGCATACACCTCGAGGATGCGCCGCTTGGGCCAAGTGATGTCGATCAGCACCGTGAAATACGCTTCCAGGCCTTTGCGTACCCAGCTGTGGCCGCTCCACAGGAACAGGTTGCGGGCGGTTTGCTGGGTGATGGTACTGGCTCCACGCAGGCGCGCGCCGTGTTCGTGCTGCTCGATGGCCAGATGGATGGAGTGCAGGTCGAAGCCGTGGTTGAACGGGAAGGTCTGGTCTTCGCTGGCGACCATGGCCAGCGGCTCGAGTTTGCTCATGCGCGACCACGGCACCCAGCGGTAATGGAGGTGAAAGTGTTTTTCGTGATGGATCCACGCCAAGGTCCGGGCTTCGATCATGTAGGCGCTGGTGACCGGATTGACAAAGCGCAGGATCAGCACCGGCAGCCACGTGATGGCGATCCAGCCCAGCACGATCCAACCGGTCAGGCGCAACCAGCGGCGCAGGCGCGGATGCCGGCCCGGCTGCTGCGGACGCCACAGCTTCATGTATTGGCCGATGGGAGCGCCGTGTCGGCTGACGAGTCAGGCGTGGTGACCAGGGCATCCAGCGGCTGCGCGCGCGCGTAAAGGAAACCCTGGCCGTAGCGGCAGCCCATGTCGCGCAGGACGCGTTCCTGCAGTGGTGTTTCGATGCCCTCGGCCACCACCTGGATGTTCAGCGAATCGGCCAGCACGAGGATGGCGCGAACCACCACGTTGCTCTGGTTGTCGTCCGATTCATCCAGGTTGGTCACGAACGACTGGTCGATCTTCAGCACTTCGATGGGGTACTGGTGCATGTAGCTCAGCGAGGAATAGCCGGTGCCGAAATCATCCAGGGCGATACGGATGCCGTGCTCGCGGAACGTCTCCAGCGCACGTTTGATGCGCACCGGGCTGTCCAGCAGCGTGCCTTCCGTGATCTCGATGCGCAATTGCCGTGGTGACACGGAATGGAAAGCAAGGAGTTCGGTCAGGCGTTCTTCGAGGCGCGTCGATCGGAAATGACGTGCCGAAAGGTTGATGCTGACGAACTCATGCTCTCCGAGCAGACGTGCAGCATCCCGGAAGACTTGCTCGAAGATCTGCCAGTCGATGTCCTCGACGCAGCCCGAATCCTCGGCCACACGCAGAAAATCGGCAGGCAGCAGCACGCCACGGTCGGGATGACGCCAGCGCAGCAGCGCCTCGTAGCCGGTGACATGGCTGTTGCGCATGTCCACCATGGGCTGGTAGTAGGGCACGAACTCGTTGCGCAGGATGCCGCGGCGCAGGTCGTTCTCGATTTCCAGTATTTCGATGGCCTGATGGCGCAGACGATCGTCGAAGGTTTCGGCGCGGTGACGACCGGCGGATTTGGCACTGTACATGGCCGAATCGGCGTCGCGCAGCAGTTCTTCGGCGTGGCGATAGGCGGAGGAGGCCATGCTGACGCCGATCGATGCCGAGGTGAAGAGTTCCTTGACGCCGACCTGGAAGGGTTCGTTGAGTGCCGCGATGATGCGTTCGGCGACATGCTGGGCCGCGTGTGCTGCGCGCATGGATTCCAGCAGCACCGCGAATTCGTCGCCGCCCAGCCGGGCCACGGTATCGCGCGATTTCAGACACCCGCGGATGCGTCCGCCCACCTGGAACAACAGCTCGTCGCCGATCAGGTGGCCGACCGAGTCATTGATGACCTTGAAACGGTCCAGATCGATGAACAGCACGGCGAACAACTGCGTCGGATCGGCATGGTAGTGCTTCATCGCCGTGTCCAGTCGTTGCAACAACAAGGCACGATTGGGCAGGCCGGTCAGCGGGTCATGCAGGGCCTCGTACTTCAAACGGCGTTCGATGCGTTCGCGCTCGATGACTTGCTTGCGCAGATCGCGATTGGCCAGTGCCAAGGCACGGGTGCGTTCGACCACGCGCCGTTCCATCTCGGCGTAGGCCAGCTTCAGCTCTTCGTTCGCCTGGCGGCGTTGCAGTGCGTTGGCGATGTGGTAGCTGACGAAGGTCAGCAGTTCCTGATCGCGCGGCCCGTAAGTGTGATCGAGCGAATAGCTCTGCACGGTCAGCACGCCCATGACCTTGTTGTCCCAGATCAGGGGTACGCCCAGCCAGCATACGGAAGGGGTGCCCGAGCGCGTGATTTCGCCTTCCTCGACCAGATGGTCAATGGCGCGTGCATCCGCCAGCAGCGGTTTGCCGTGGCGCAGCACATATTCGGTACTGCCGTGCCCGTGTGCCCGAGCGCTGGGTACCTCGTGGTTTTGGTCGGCAGCGTAAGGGAAGGTGAGTATCGGTTCTCCGCTGCGCTCGTCGAGCAAGGCAATGTAGAAATTGCGCGCGTAGATCAGTGCGCCGACCACGCGGTGGATGGCGGCGTAGAACTTGTCCAGGCTTTCGGCGCCGTTGGCCAGCTCGGCGATGCGGAACAGGGCGGCTTGCAGGCGTTCGCCGCGCTGGCGTTCGAGCACCTGCTGCTGCAGGGTGCGATTGGCTTCGCGCAGGGCGCGGGTGCGCTGGCTGACCCGGCCTTCCAGTTCGGCCGTGGTCTGGCGGCGGTGCAAGGCGGCCTGCAGGTGCTGGGCCACGTAGGTCAACAGCTCGCGGTCTTCCTCGGTGAAGTGCGCCCGCGCGTCGTAGGTCTGCACCACCAGTCCGCCGGTGATGGTGTTGCCGTGATGCATCGGCACGCCAAGCCAGTCCACGCATGGCGCTCCCTGGATTTCCAGCGGGCCATCGACTTGCCTGGCCAGATCCTCCGGGCTGCCCATGAAGGAGCGGTTCTGGCGGATCAGATGCCAAGTGATGCTGTGGCGGATCGCTTCGAGTGGCTCGGTTTTGGTCGGGTCGGGGACATCCTCGTCGACGCTGTCGACGTAGTAGGGGAAACGGATGGTTTCCTGCGCGTGGTCGTACAGGACGACATAGAAATTTTCCGCGTACATCAGCGTGCCGATGGTGCGATGCAGTGCCTGCATCATGGCCGTGCTGTCGTGGCCGGTACTGGCGAGGTCGGCGATGGTGTACAGCGCGCGCTGCAATCGCTCGGCCTGGGCCAGACGCGACACGGTGCCGAACAGGCTTTGCAGGTCATCCAGTTGCTCCATGCGCTGGCGTACCAAGCGCTGGATCCATGGCCAAGGCAGGGGCTCGCTGCTGTCGGTCGGGGAGGCAATGTCCAACATTTGGCCGGGCGGACGGGTGCGCGTGGTCGTGGCGCCTGCGTCGCTCTCGGTCAGCGTCCAGCGCAACCGCGTACCGGGCGCGCAAGCGTCGGCATAGACCTGACAGGCGGTCATCAGCGCTTCCGCGCTGGTCGCCTTGAACAGGTGTTCCACCAGTCGTTCAAGCGCACCGGCTTCACGCAGTGGATGCGGGGTGGCCGATGTGCGCGTGGAAGGCCCTGATGTCATCGTCGCCATGGCCCCTGCGGATGTCCTCCGACCAGTATAACCGCCTGTTTGACGGCTCCGCGGCAAATCACGTGCGTGATTCGTGAATCCGCGCACATCCATGCCGCGATTGTCGCTTGTTAGCAAAAGGTAAAATAGCGTAAAATCAAGGGTGCAGGATACCCTTGGAGGAACTCCTGCCAATGAGGCATGGTCCCAAACGGGTCATGCGGGAGAATTCGGGAGCCGCGTCATCGTGCGTCGTTTGTGTGCCAGTGCGATCCTGTCTTTGCTGCTTTTGGCGGCAGGGCCGGTCTTGGCCGCGACAGGCACCACTTCGGGGCAGCCTGGCAACCCGAGCCAGACATGGCCGGTGAACACGAACTCCTCCTCGCCTTCCGACAGCGTGCTGTTGACCTTGTGGCAGGCCGACAACAACCAGTCGTGGGTGTTGTTGACCAGCAGCAGCGGCCGGGCGCCGGTGATGGATCCGATGCTCGGTTTTCACGGGCTCGGATTCGCCCAGCAAAGCGGTGGTGGTTTCAACTACGCGATCGATCCACGCTGGGTGGCGCATGCACGCATGCATCAGCAGTCGTGGCTGGGTGCGACCAGCATGGGCAGTTGCCTGTCCGCGGACGTCAACGCCCGTCGTGCGCATTGCAACGACGGTGGCTTGTTGACGCCGAACCTTCTCGAGAGCGAGATCGGTGCGACGTTCAAGGGTGCCGGCTACAGTCTGGGCATGGGCGTTCGTGCAACCCGGCCGCTGGCGTCCGAATCGCTGCTGCCGCGGGTCGTGCCCAATGCGCCGCTGGTCACCAATGTCAATGGCTTGCCGTTCACCGCACTGGAAAACAGCACCAGCGTGCATGCCAGTGGACGTCTCGCCTTGGGTGATCGTACTGGCATCGATATGGGTGCCAGCGTTGGCCGCATTCGCCTGTTGCCGGGCAACCTGCTGGGCATCGACACATTGGGCCAGAAATCCCTGAGTTTCGGCATGGACAGTGGTCCGGTCAGTGGCCGCATCATCGGGCGCATCATCCAGCCCGAGTCGGGTATCGACGCCAACATCCTCGGCCCCGACCACAGCTGGACCAGCATTGATCTGGGCATCACCTGGAAGCTGCCGTGGCAGGGTTCGTTGAGCTTCGGCACCCAGAACCTGTGGACGTCCGGTTCGGCGCCCACGCCCAAGGATGGCCCGAAACCGGATCAGTCGCGCATTCCTTTCGTGCAATACCATCAGGATTTCTGAGCACGCGGCAACGCGTGCGATGACCGGAAAACGCCGCTCTCCAGCGGCGTTTTTGCGTGTGTGCCCTCGGCCATGCCGGCATTCAGTCCGGTGAGTCAGCGTCCGTCTGCACGGCAGTCAGTGTATGGTTGGCATCCAGCTCATTGGATACCTCGATCAGGTTGCCGTCCGGGTCGCGAAAATACAGTGAGCGCAGGCGGGCACGGGCGCCGGTGCGAAGCACGGGAGCGGCGCCGTCGAGAGGCACGTCACAAGCAGCGGGGTGATCCATCACGGTTTCCAGTAGCGCGGTCGTGATGAAACACAGGTCGGCCGAGCCACGCGTGGGATGGGTGGCTTCGCAAGGCGTGGTCGCGAGCTCCGGCGTCCAGCGTTTGACGTTGATTTTCTGCTGGCCGAAGCCGAGCGCGAGGCGGCCGGAGCCGAATTCGATGCGGCGCATGCCGAGCACGCGCTGATAGAATGCGACGGTGGCCTCGGGATCGGCAACGGCGATTACCAGATGGTCGAGATGGTCGATGCGGAAAGGCGTATCTGCCACGCGTGTCTCCCTTGTCGGTTGCCGAGTGGATGACGGCCATGTTGCAAAAACGCCGCCCGGAGGCGGCGTTTTGCTGATCGGACTGCGGACGCGGGAAGAATAAATGCAACGCGGTTTCGCCCTGCCTGCGCTCGCATCGGGGCGGTCAATACCGGTAGTGATCGGCCTTGTACGGGCCTTCCACCGGCACGCCGAGGTAATCGGCCTGCTTTTGCGTGAGCGTGGTGAGCTTGACGCCGATCTGTCCCAGATGCAGGCGTGCAACCTCTTCATCCAGGTGCTTGGGCAAACGATAGACCGTGTTTTCGTAATCGTCACGATGGTTCCACAGCTCGATCTGCGCCAGCGTCTGGTTGGAGAAGCTGTTGGACATCACGAACGACGGGTGGCCATGCGCACAGCCCAAGTTGACCAGACGGCCCTCGGCCAGCAGCACGATGTCGTGGCCGTCGGCGAAGGTGTAGCGGTCGACCTGCGGCTTGATGTTCTCGTGCGTCACGTCCTTGGCGGCTTGCAGCTTCTCGACCTGGATCTCGTTGTCGAAATGGCCAATGTTGCACACCACCGCGTGGGTCTTCATCTTGGCCATGTGCTCGAAGGTGATGATGTCGCAGTTGCCGGTGGTGGTGACGTAGATGTCGGCTTCGCCCAGCGTGTCTTCCACGGTGGTGACCTCGAAGCCTTCCATCGCCGCCTGCAGCGCGCAGATCGGATCGATCTCGGTGACCTTGACGCGTGCGCCGAAGCCACGCAGCGAATGCGCACAGCCCTTGCCGACGTCGCCATAGCCGCACACCACCGCGACCTTGCCGGCGATCATGAGGTCAGTGGCACGCTTGATGCCGTCGGCCAGCGATTCACGGCAGCCGTACAGGTTGTCGAACTTGCTCTTGGTGACCGAATCGTTGACGTTGATCGCCGGCACCAGCAGCTTGCCGGCCTCGGCCAGCTGATACAGGCGATGCACGCCGGTGGTGGTCTCCTCGGACACGCCCTTCCAGCCCGCGGCGGCCTTTTTCCAGAAACCGGGGCGCTCGCTGCGCGAGGCCTTGAGCAGGTCCTTGATGACCTGTTCCTCGTGATTGGCACCGGGCTGATCGACCCAGTCCGAGCCGTCTTCCATTTCCACGCCCTTGTGGATCAGGAGCGTCGCGTCACCGCCGTCATCGACGATCAGCTGCGGGCCTTCGAGGCCGGGATGGGTCAGCGCGTCGAGCGTGCACTGCCAGTATTCCTCCAGCGTCTCGCCCTTCCAGGCAAACACCGGGATGCCGGCCTTGGCAATGGCGGCGGCGCAGTCGTCCTGCGTGGAAAAGATATTGCACGAGGCCCAGCGCACCTTGGCGCCGAGCGCGACCAGGGTTTCGATCAGGACCGCGGTCTCCTTGGTCATGTGCAGTGAACCGGTCAGGCGTACATCCTTGAGTGGCTTTTGCGGGGCATATTGGGCGCGGATCGACATCAGGCCGGGCATTTCCTCTTCGGCCATGCGGATGCGACGGCGGCCGAGCTCGGCCTGGGCAAGGTCGCGAACCTTGAAATCTTCGGTGGCGGAATCTTGAACGATGGCATTCATGGGCGTTGGCTCCTGAAAGTGATGGCGACCCGTTGAACCGGGGTTGCCGACGAACGGGCAGAGCGGGCGCCGTTGCAGTTCGATTGCCGAGCCTGACCGCCATGCGGTTGCAACGCCCCTCGGCAAAGATGACGAAAAATCATTATATCGCTTGTTGGCGATGAAAAGATGAATTGACGGGGTTCGCGCTTATGTCGTGATGCGGGTATGCGACATCCCCATATCCGGGAAGCCGGGATGCGTCGAGGGTCTGCGTATGATGAAAACGATGAACCCGGAGGCTTTCATGAGCATGCAACACCCCGATGGCTTGCGTGACGTGGTTTTCCCGCCGCAGGACATGCCCCTGCGTGACGATGTCCGCAATCTTGGTGCCCTGGTTGGCAAGATGCTGGCCGAACAGGGCGGCCAGGCCTTCTTCGAACGCGTCGAGGCCTTGCGCTCCGCCGCCATTCATCGACGTGCCGCGGGCGCCAGCACGTTGTCATTGACGGCGATGTTGGCCGCTACCAAGCCGGCCGAAGCCGAAAGTCTCGCGCGCGCGTTTTCCACCTGGTTCCAGAGTGTCAACATCGCCGAGCGCGTGCATCGCATCCGCCGTCGGTGCGACTACCAGCTGGCAGGCGACGGCTCGCAACCCGAATCGCTGGCCGACGTATTGACCACGCTCAAGGCGCAAGGCGTGAGTGCCGACGAGCTGCTTGAATGGATCGCGCGGCTGGATGTCGAGCCGGTGTTCACCGCCCATCCCACCGAAGCCGTGCGTCGCTCGCTGCTGGAAAAAGAGCAGGCCATCGTGCGCGCATTGGTCAACGATTTTGATGCTGCGCGCCCGCCGCGAGAGCGCGCGGCCGACCGAGAACGCATGCGTACCGCGTTGACCGCCAGCTGGCAGACCGCCGAGGCATCGAGCCTCAAGCCGAGCGTGCAGGACGAATTCGAGCACGTCAGTTTTTATCTGGCCGAACCGTTGTATCGCGTGTTGCCGGCGTTCTACGAATCACTGCAGCACGAGCTGAAAGCCATCTATGGCATCGAACCTGCGTTGCCGCGCGTGCTGCGCTTTGGTTCATGGGTGGGCGGCGACATGGACGGCAATCCGGCCGTGGGCGCGGACACCATCGACGAAACCCTGCGTGCGCAACGTGCGCTGGTGCTCGAGCGCTATCAAGGCGAGTGCGCGCACTTGGCGCATCTGCTCAGTCAGACCGATGACCGCGTGACGGTTTCCGCGGCCTTGCGTGAACGCCTGGATGCCTGCATCAGCATGTTGCCGGCGGCGGCAGGGCGCATCCGTCCGCGCCATCACAACATGCCCTATCGCTGCCTGCTGACGTTGATGGGCGCGCGTTTGCAGGCGACCGTGGATGGCGCCGCCGAGGGCTATGCCAATGCTGCCGAATTTGCCGCCGATGTCGGCCTGATCATCGACAGCCTGGCCGCGCACAAGGGCGAAAATGCCGGCCTGTTTGCCGTGCGTCGGCTTGACTGGCGCGTGCGCACCTTTGGTTTTCATCTGGCGCGACTGGACGTGCGACAGGACGCGCGCGTGCACGACGACGTGCTGGCCGTGCTGTTGGCCGACTCCGACTGGGCCACGCATGACGCGGCAGCGCGCGCCGAACGCCTGCGTCCGCTGGCGGCTGGATCGAGCCGTTTTGACGCGGCGGGTGATGCAGCCAGCGATCGCCTCAAGGCCGTCTTTGCCACGCTTGCCGCCGCACGTCGACATTACGGCAGTGACGCCACCGGCCCGTACATCATCTCGATGGCGCAGTCCGCTGCCGACGTGTTGGCGGTGCTGGCGCTGGCGCGATTGGGCGGGTTGGTCGAGGATGACATGGTGCCGCTCGACATCGCGCCGCTGTTCGAAAAAGTCGACGACTTGCGGCAAGGCGCGCAAACGCTGCGCGCCTTGCTGGTCGATCCGGTGTATCGCGCGCATCTCAAGAGCCGTGGCGACAAGCAGCTCATCATGTTGGGTTACTCCGACAGCGGCAAGGACGGTGGCTTGCTGGCCGCGCGCTGGGCCTTGCAAAAAGTGCAGGCCGAGTTGCTGACGGTGGCGCGCGAGGCGGGCATCAAGCTGGCGTTCTTCCACGGTCGTGGCGGTTCGGCCAGCCGTGGTGGCGGCAAGGTCACGCCGGCGCTGATGGCCTCGCCGCGTGGCAGCATCGCCGGTCGGTTGCGCATGACCGAGCAGGGCGAGGTGATCCATCGCAAATACGGCATCCGCGCGCTGGCCTTGCGCAATCTCGAACAGACCGTGGGTGCGGCCTTGCGCGCATCGTTGCGACCGCGCGCACCGGATGCACGCGAGGACATCTGGTGCGTGCGCATGGATGTGCTGGCCAAGGCCAGTCGCGACAGCTATCGCGCGTTTGTCACCGACGCCGATTTCGTGGCTTATTTCCGCACCGCCACGCCGATCGACGTGATCGAACACATGACCCTTGGCTCGCGCCCGGCCAGCCGCCGCAGCATGCGCGGCGTGGAAGATCTGCGCTGCATTCCGTGGGTGTTCGCGTGGACGCAGATGCGCACCATCCTGCCTGGCTGGTACGGCGTGGGCAGCGCACTCGAACACGGCGTGGCCGAATTCGGCGAGGAAGCGCTGGCCGCGATGGCGCGCGAGTGGCCGTTCCTGTCCACGTTGCTCGATGACGTCGAAATGGTGCTGGCCAAGGCCGACCTTGGCATTGCCGCGGCGTTCTCGCAGTTGTCGGGTGATCTGCACGGCAAGTTCTTCCCGCGCATCGAACAGGAATTTGCGCACACCCGCGACTGGATACTGCGCCTGAAGGGTCGCGACAGCCTGCTGGCCGGCGAGCCGCGACTGGCGCAGTCGATCCGCCTGCGCAATCCGTACATCGATCCGATGAGCCTGCTGCAAATCGACCTGCTCAAGCGCTGGCGCGCCGCCGGCAGTCAGGATGATGCCTTGTTGCGCGCCTTGGTCAGTTGCGTCAATGGCGTCTCGCAGGGTCTGCAGAACACCGGCTGAGGCGTGTCCCCGTACGGCGGCGGACGCGCTGTACGGATTCGGACGACAGGCGCGGGCGGGTCGTTGATGCTTCCATGCCAAGGTGTTGAATAAAAAGTACTTTCAGACTTTGTTTGATTTGGCATGGCGCTTGCTCCACTTGGCGCATGGATATCGCCAACCCTCAATTGAAACTGCGCAAAAAGCGCAAGCGCCTGTTGCTGATCGGCGCGGGTGTCGTCGTCATCGTGGCCATTGTGCTGGTGGTCCTGTGGCTCGGGCCGGCCTTGCCGACGGCTGATCGTTCCAGCTTGTGGATCGGCACCGTCAAGCGCGGCAACATGCTGCGCGAGGTGCGCGCCACCGGTACCCTGGTGCCGCGCTACAAGCGCTGGATTTCCGCGGCCACCGCCGCGCAGGTGGAAAAAATCCTGGTCTTTCCGGGCACCAAGGTGAAGCCCGATACGGTGCTGATGACGCTCAGCAACCCCGAAGTCATCGACAATCTGCGCAACGCGCAAGCCAAGGTCGCCGCAGCCAAGGCCGGAGTATCAGCCAAGCGTGCGCAGCTGGAATCGCAACTGCTTGACGAACGTTCGTCGCTGGCCCAGGCCAAATCGCAATACGCCTCGGCCAAGGTCAAGGATGATGCCGACGCCAAGGCGTTCAAGCTGGGCCTGATTCCGCGCGTGCAGTATCAGCAGGAGCAAATCGCGCTGGGTCAGCTCAAATCCAGCGTCACCATCGAGCAGGAGCGTGTGGACTCGTTCGCCGGCAACATGCATGCGCAGATGGATGCGGTCAAGGCGCAGCTGGTCCAGCAGCAAAGCAACCTGCAATTGCGTCAGCGTCAGGCCGATGCGCTCAACGTCAAGGCCGGCATTACCGGCGTGTTGCAGGCGGTACCGGTGCAGGAAGGCGCGCAAGTCGCCGAGGGCGCCAATCTGGCGCAAGTGGCGCGCCCCGACGTGCTGATCGCGCGCCTGCAGGTGCCCGAGGTGCAGGCCAAGGACGTGGCGCTGGGCATGCCGGTGGCGGTCGATACGCACAACGGCATCGTCAAGGGCGCGGTCGAGCGCATCGACCCGGCCGTGGTCAATGGCAGCGTGCAGGTGGATGTGCACCTGACCGGCAAACTGCCGCCCGGTGCGCGTCCCGACCTGTCGGTGGATGGGCGCATCCGTATCGCCTTGCTCAAGAACGTGTTGTCGGTTGGTCGCCCCGCACTGGCCAAGGCCGACAGCGACATCAGCTTGTTTCGCCTCGGCGCCGATGGTGTCGCGACCCGCGTGCCGGTGCGTGTGGGCGCCACCTCGGTCGATCGCGTACAGGTGTTGCGCGGCCTCAAAGCCGGCGACCAGGTGATCCTGTCCGACACCAGCCAATGGGACAACTACAACCGCATCAAAGTGAAATGAAACTCGAATCCTTCTCCCATGGGAGAAGGCCATCAAGGCAACAAGGTGAACCCATGAACGACACCAGCAACGTCATCACTCTCTCGGGCATCCGCAAAATCTTCCAGGCCGATGAGGTGGAAACCCATGCCTTGAGCGAGGTGCATCTGAGCATCGCCAAGGGCGAATACGTGTCCATCTCCGGGCCATCCGGCTGCGGCAAGTCGACCCTGCTGTCGATCCTCGGCCTGCTCGATACCGCCAGCGCCGGCAGCTACGACTTGAACGGCCACGACGTGGCCACGCTCAATGCCGCCGCGCGCGCGCGCATCCGCAACGCCGAGATCGGTTTCATCTTCCAGGCCTTCAACCTGATCGGCGACTTGAATATTCAGGAGAACGTCGAACTGCCGCTGACCTACCGCAGCGGCATCGACGCGAGCGAACGTCGCGCGCGCGTGCACGAGGCGCTGGAACGGGTCGGCATGGCGCATCGTCTGCGTCACTATCCGGCGCAGCTGTCCGGCGGTCAGCAGCAGCGCGTCGCGGTGGCGCGTGCCCTGGTTGGCAAGCCCGCGATCCTGCTCGCCGACGAGCCTACCGGCAACCTCGACTCGCGCAACGGCGAGGCGGTGATGGCCTTGCTCGACGAACTGCACAAGGCTGGCGCGACCATCTGCATGGTCACCCATGACGCGCGTTATGCGGAGCTGGCCGATCGCAAGATTCGCCTGTTCGACGGTCAGGTGGTCGACGAGGAAACTTTCGAGCGCCTGCGTCACGAGGACGAATCGCGGCTGGATGCGCTGATCGGCCAGCGCCTTGCGACCGGCACCGAAGCCGACGCCTGAAACCCCATCGGATGCAGGCGCAGGTCGCCCGCCCATACAGCAAGGCAAAACTGACATGACAATCGTGCGTGAATTCAAGGAAGCATGGCGGCGGCTCATCAAACGGCCGGGCTATGCCTTGTTGTCAATCGTTGTGCTGGGCGTCGGGCTGGGTGTGGCGCTGTTCGTGTTTGGCGCCGTCAACGACATCATCCTGCAACCGTACCCGTTTCCGCAGGCCAATCGGTTGATGTCGGTAGGCGAGCCGGTTCGCGGCAACGAGGGCGTTGGCAACATCGACAGCGCCCAGTATCTGGCGTTGCGCGGCAAACTCAAAAGCGTGGATGCCATGGGCGCGGCCACCAGTGGACGCGTCAATCTGGGTGATGGCAAGGGCGGTGGCGCGACGTCATATCGCAGTGCACGCATCACGGCGTCGCTGGGCAAGATGCTGGGGCTGCAGCCGCTGCTGGGGCGTGGTTTTACCGCGGCCGATGATGTACCCGGTGCACGCCGCGTGGTGCTGCTCAGCCAATCACTGTGGCAGCAGGCCTTTCATGCCAACCCGCATATCGTCGGCACCAGCGTGAAAGTGAATGGACAGTTTGCGACGGTGGTTGGCGTGGTGCCGACTGCCTTCAAATTTCCGCCCGAGGCACGGGTGTGGCTGCCGTTGCGACTCGAACCGGGACAACACGAACCCGTGCTGGCCGTGGCCAGGCTGGCGCCGGGCATGACGCTGGCGCAGGCGCGCGCGGAACTCGACACCCTGGCAGGCCCTTTGCAACGGGTGTTGCCACCAAATCAGAAAGCCAAGCCGCTGGCCATCGAACCGATGTCCTACAGCTTTTCGCCGCGCGACCTGCGCCACTGGATCTGGTTGATGTTCGCGGCGGCGATGCTGGTGTTGTTGCTGGCTTGCGTCAATGTCGCCAACCTGCAATTGGTGCAGACGCTCAAGCGTCAGCATGAGTTGGCCTTGCGCAGTGCGCTCGGCAGTGGTCGCGCGCGGTTGGTGACAGGTGCCTTGATGGAAAGCCTGATGCTCAGCCTGGCGGCGCTGGTGCCGGCTTTTGCCATCATGTGGGGCTGCATGCAGTGGATGAACGCGGCATGGGTGTCCATCCATCCGTCCAGCATTCCCTACGAGCACGGCATCGATGGTTGGGTTGTTGGCTTCGGCATTGCGGTGGCCTTGTGCACCACGGCGCTGGCCGGCGGCATTCCGGCCTGGCGTGCGTCGCGCGCCAATTTGAATGACGCCCTGCGTGATGGCAACAAGGGTTCCAGTGGCGGCTTTGCACGCGTGACCAAGGGGCTGGTCATTGCCGAAGTGGCGCTGACGGTGGTGTTGCTGGTTGGTGCCGGCACCTTCGTGCGCGCCCTGAATCGATTGCTCACGCAGCCGGCAGTTGGTGCGACGCATGCGAGTCAGGTATTGACGGCGCAGCTTGCCTTGCCGGCGGCGGTGTACCAGACCGATGCGCAACGCATCCGCTTCTTCGAGGACGTCGTGCGCCGCCTGCGCCATGCGCCTGGCGTGATGGATGCCACGGCATCGTACGGCGCGCCCAGTGCCATCGACAGCATGGGCGGCCACGTGGGCCTGCCCGGCCATCCACGGCCAGCCGAGGGTTGGCCGGTGGATGAAACCAACATCGTCGGCCCGCACTTTCTCGCAACTTTCGGGCTGCATCTCACCAGCGGGCGTTTCTTCGATACGCGTGACCGCGCCGACAGTCAGCCCGTTGCCGTGGTGGATGAGCGTCTGGCACGTACCTTGTGGCCGCACGGCGATGCCGTGCAGCGTCAGTTGGTGCTCGATCCGGGCAAACCTGATGCGCGTACGCTCACGGTGATCGGCGTAGTGCAGACCTTGCACCGTCACAGCATGATGGATGAGCCGCAACCGGGATTGCTGATCCCGTTGGCGCAATCGTCCGGGCTGGCCGGCTTGCACGCCATCGGCTTGGCGTTGCACACGCATGGCCCGGCCATGGCCTATGTGTCCGAGCTGAATGCGGCGGTGCATGCGGTCGATCCGACGGTGGCGACTTACGGCATTTACACGCAAGCCCAGGTCATTTCCCGCAATCGGGCTGGCCTCAACGTCCTGACCGAGGCGTTCGGTTTTCTGGGGTTTGTTGCCTTGCTGCTGGCCGCCGTCGGCCTGTATGGCGTGTTGGCTTTTTCGGTCGCCGAACGCACGCGCGAGATCGGTATCCGTCGCGCCATCGGCGCCGGCAACGGCGCGATCGCACGCACCGTCGGCAAAACCTTGGCATGGCAGCTGGGCCTCGGGCTTGTCATTGGCCTGGTGTTGGCCGTGCCCTGGTCCGGCTTGCTCGTCGATCCCGGTTTGCAGACGCAGGCCCATGATCCGGGCGTGTTCATTCCCGTCGTGCTGATCGTCATCGGTGCCTCCGCGATCGCTGCCCTGGTGCCGTTGCTGCGCGCCTTGCGCGTGCCGCCGGCCGAAGCGCTGCGCTACGAGTGAGGGTGACGCCATGAAAACAGGAAAACAGGAGATCACTGCATGAACGTTTGGCTGGCGGAAATATGGCGTGCTTGGCGCGCAAGCCTGCGTCGCCCCGGGTTCCTGTTGCTGGCAACCGGTGTGCTGGCGCTGGGTATTGGTTCGACCGTGGCGATTTTCACCTTGATCGACCACGTGTTATTGCAGCCGTTGCCCTACGCGCAGCCGTCGCGGCTGGTGGTGGTCGGGCGCACGACTTACGGGCATCAGGTGTCGCCGATCCAGTATCAGCATCTGCAGGCGCTGCAAGGCGTCTCTTCGATCGGTGTGGTCGAGGCCAGTCAGGTACCGGTCAACGTGACCGGTGGCGGCAAGCCGGTGCAGGTGACGGCGTTGGACGTTGGCCACAACCTGTTGCCGACGCTGGGCGTGACGCTGCCGTTGGGACGCAATTTCACGCTGCAGGAAGACACACCCAATGGCCCGCGCGCGGTGATTCTGTCGCACGGGTTCTGGGAGCGTCGCTTTGGCGGCAATGCGCAGGTGATTGGCCACGCCATGCAGCTCGAAGGCAAGGGCTACACGATCATTGGCGTGTTGCCGGCCAGTTTCGGTCTGCTCGGTGGGGCCGATCTGTTGTTGCCGACGGCGCTGCCGGCACATTCGCGCGATGGCGGCACCAACTACCTTGCCATCGCGCGCATGGCACCGGGCACCACGGTTGCGGGCCTGAGCGCCGAAGTCGATGCGCGCATGCGCGCCATGTACGCGTCGATGGGCGGCAAGGCCGCAGCGGAGCACGCGCACGTGCGCTACGTGGCAACGTCGTTGGCCAGCGCCATGCATGCGTCGTCGCAAAAAGTGCTGGTGCTGTTCATGGCTTGCGCCTTGTTCGTGCTGTTGATCGCGTTGGTCAATCTGGCCAACTTGATGGTGCTGCGCGCGCTGGCACGCGGGCATGATGCGGCGGTACGTGCCGCGCTGGGCGCTCCGACGTTGCGGTTGGCTTTGCCGGCCTTGGGCGAGGGTTTGCTTGTGGGCCTCGCCGGTGCCGTGGTTGGCGTCGGTCTGGCGGCGCTGGTCTTGGGCTTGCTGCGTGGTTTCGTGCCGTCCACTTGGTTGGGTCAGGGCGCGTTCGGCTTGGGTGTGGCGGCGTGGGGCGTCGCTTTCGCCATCGGTCTTGCCTGCGCCTTGCTGGCCGCCGCGCTGGGTTGGTGGCGCGGTCGGGCGGCGATCCATGTTGACGAGCTGCGCGAAGGTGGGCGCAGCGGCATCGGTCGCGGCGGCAGCCGACTTGGCAAGGCGTTGGTGGTGGTGCAGGTGGCCTTGGCCACGGTGCTGCTGTTCGGCGCGGGATTGTTTCTGCATACGCTGTATCACGCGGCACATACCTCGCTCGGGTTTTCCACGCGTGGCGTGCTGACGTTCGCCATGGCGCCGGTCAAGGCGACCTATCCCGACGTGGCCTCGGTCCATCGCCTCGATCAGCAGGTGTTGACCAGCCTGCGCGAACAGCCCGGTGTCATCGCCGCCACGGTGGCGACCAACCTGCCGGTCGGTGGGCAGCTCAACATGCCGGTGCACTTGTCGGGTGGACAGATACAGTCCGTGCAGTATCGCGGCGTCAGTCCCGGATTTTTTGCCAGCTACGGCATTGCCATGCGCGCCGGGCGTGCGTTTGCGCGCACGGACTCGCACGGCGCGGCGTCCGTCGCCATCGTCAATCAGGCGTATGCGCACCAGTATCTGGATGGTCATGCCCTGGGCAAGACGATCACTCTGGCCTTCGGCAACCAGGTCGTGCGGGTGGTTGGCGTGGTGGCCGATACGCGCCAGTTCGGCCCCCTGCAGGCCGGGCCGCCCATTCTGTACGTGCCGATGGCGCAGGTGCCGGACAAGATCATGGGCATGATCCGCGGCTTCCTGCCGCTGCGCTTTGCCGTGCGCGTGCATGGTGATGCCGCGGCGTATGGTGATCGCGTGCGCGCCGCCGTGGCAGCGGTGGCACCGGCACAGCCGATCGCCGACATGCGCACGCTGGCCGATGTCGCGCGCGGCATCACCGGACCGGTGCAGCGCAATCTCGTGCTGGTCGGCCTGTTTGCCTTGCTGGCGTTGTTGCTGGCGGCCGCCGGCATGTATGCGGTGATGGCCACGGTAGTGGCGTCGCGTGAACGCGAGTTCGGCGTGCGCACCGCGCTGGGTGCGTCGCCGTGGCGGCTGATGCGGCTGGTGCTGCGCGGTGGTCTGGCGCAGATCGGCATGGGGCTTGCGCTGGGTGTGGTTGCGGCGCTGCTGCTGTCGCATTTCGTGCGTACGGTGGTGCAGGCGGTGGGCGATCGCAGTCTGTTTGATCCGGTCAACATCATCGGCGTGTGCGTGGTGCTGGCCGTGGCCGGCTTGCTGGCGTGTTTGTTGCCGGCCTTGCGTGCCGCGCGCGTGCAACCCATGCATGCGCTGCGCGGGGAATAGGAGGACGAAAACCATGGCCATGGATGGCCTGATCTTTGGTCGCTCATGCTTCGACAGACCCGAAGCGAGCGATCTTGGCGTGACCTGAACCTTCCTGCGGAGATGGTGCCATGACGGTGTGGCTGACGGAAATCTGGCAAGCGTGGCGGGCAAGTGTGCGTCGCCCCGGTTTCCTGCTGTTGGCGGTGGGCGTGCTCGGCCTCGGTGTCGGCGCCAGCACGGCGGTGTTCACGCTGGTCGATCGCGTGGTGGGTCAGCCCTTGCCGTTTGCGCAGCCGGGCCGGTTGGTCACGATCGGGATGCCGCTCACGGGTGGGGCGCCGATCGTGTCGACACATCAGTATCAGCATTTGCAAAATCTCAAGGGCGTCGTGTCCGCGGGGCTGACCTTCAGCAGCTCGTTGGCCGAGAACGTATCTAGCGGGGGCGTGCCGCAGCGCGCGCAGGTGCTGCAGTTCGACCGCCATCTGTTGCCGACGCTTGGCCTCAAGCCGCTGCTTGGCCACAACTTCACGGCGCAGGAGGATCAGCTCAATGGTCCGCCGGTAGTCATGATCAGTCGTGGTTATTGGCAGCGCGCGTACGGCGGTAATCCCGATGCAATCGGCAAGCGGCTGCGCGTCAAGGGCAAGGTGTACACGATCGTGGGCGTGCTGCCGGCGCGCTTTCAGGCCTTCTGCGCGCGCTACCTCGATGGTTGCGACATTGCCACGCCAATGCAACTGACGCCGGAAGGATCGACCAGAACGATCGGCTATCTCGCGATCGCGCGGCTCGCGCCGGGCACGACGCCGGCGGCGGTTGCGGCGCAGGTGCGCGCGCGCATGAGTCGGCTGTACGCGAACGGGACGGATCCGACGAGCCAGTTCATGCGCAAGCAGCAGTTTCAGGTGACCGGGCTTGCGTCGGCCTTGCATGCACGCTCGAAATCCACGCTTGTGCTGTTCGCCGCGAGTGCTTTGTGCGTGCTGCTGATCGCGTGGGTGAATCTCACGAATCTCTTGTTCCTGCGCACGCTGGCGCGCAAGCGCGATGGTGCCGTGCGCGCGGCGCTCGGTGCGACCGGTCTGCGTCGCTACCTGCCCGCATTCGCCGAAAGCCTGCTGGCTGGCGTGCTGGGCGGGGTGCTCGGTGTGGGACTGGCGGCCGTCGGCCTCGCCGTGTTCCGGCACTTCGTGCCACCGGCATGGCTGGGCGGCGGCTTTGCCATCAGCGGGATCACGTGGGGGTTTGCGCTGGTCGTCGCCATCGTCAGTGCGTTGCTGGCGACGTTGCTGGGCCTGTGGAAGGGAAGCCGCACGGATCTTGGCGTCGAGCTGCACGAAGGCGGTCGCAGCGGCATCGATCCGCGCATGGGCTATCTCGGCCGTGCGCTGGTCGTGGTGCAGGTGGCGTTGGCGACGGTGCTGCTGGCCGGCGCCGGTTTGTTCCTGCATGCGTTGGTAGGCGCTGCGCAGACGAACCCCGGTTTCAACGCGCGCGGCATGCTGGCCGTGCAGTTGACGCCGCTCACGACGCAGTATCCGAATGGCGATGCGGTGCTTGCGCTCGGCAAACAACTGCGCGAGCGACTCGCGGCGCAGCCCGGCGTGGTTGCGGCCGATGTGTCCAACTCGGTACCGAGTTCGCGCACGTACATTCGGTTCGGGTTCCACATCGGTGGCGGCAAGCCATTTGATTCCGCGTGGGCGGGTGTCGATGCGAACTATTTTGCGACGTTCGGCATTCCCGTCATCAAGGGCCGCGCGTTCACGCGAATGGACACGCGGGGCAGTGAGCCGGTCGTGATCGTCAATCAGGCATTCGCACGCAAGCGCTTTGGCGGCGATGCGCTGGGCAAGACGATTCAGGCGACCTCGCCGCGGCCAATGTCGTTGCGCGTCGTCGGTGTGGTCGGTGACACGCGCGGCGGCGGGCCGTTCGAAGCAGCTGCGCCGATCATGTACGTGCCGTGGCAGCAGGTGGCGCCGGCCATGCTGGCTGGCGCACCCATGTACCTGTCGTTGCGCGTGCGCGGCGATCCGGATGCGTATCGGAAAACGGTCCAAAACGTCCTGGCCGAGGTCGCGCCGATGCAGCCGATTGCGCACATGGACACCGTGCGGAGCCTCGTCGCCAAGCACGTATCCCACGTCTGGCTGATCCTGCTGTTGGTCGGTTTGTTCGCGGCCCTGGCTTTGTTGTTGGCCAGCGCCGGCATCTACGCGGTGATGGCCGTGAACGTCGCCGCGCGCGAACACGAATTCGGCGTGCGCACGGCGTTGGGTGCATCGCCGGGTCGACTGATGCGGCAGGTGTTGCGCGGCGGCATGGTGCAGATCGGCATCGGGCTGGTCATCGGCATTGGCGCGGCGGTGGCGCTGTCGGGCACTTTACGCGCCTTGCTGAGCACGATCGGGCGGCACAGCGCGCTCGATCCGTGGGCCATCGCCGGCGTGTGCGTGGTACTGGCCTTGGCCGGGTTGCTGGCGTGTTTGTTGCCGGCATTTCGTGCGGGCCACGTGCCACCGATGCGCGCGCTGCGCGGGGAATGAAACCATGATCGGGGAGATCATTCGATGAACATCTGGCTGACGGAAATCTGGCGCGCGTGGCGCGCAAGCGTGCGCAAGCCCGGCTTCCTGTTGCTGGCAACCGGCGTGCTGGCGCTTGGGATCGGTTCCACGGTGGCGGTGTTTGCGCTGGTGCAAAACACCTTGTGGCGGCCGTTGCCGGTCGCGCAGCCCAATCGCCTGGTGGTGATGGGTGGCCTGCACGACAACGGTCATGTCGGCGGCATCTCGCCGCACGAATACCAGTCGCTGAAGTCACCGGCGGGTTTTGCGTCGATGGCCTTGGTGCATTTCGGCATGACGGTGAACGTGGAAGGCGCGGGCACACCGCGACGCGCGCCGGCGATTGTCATGACGCGCAGTGCGTTGCCGACGTTGGGCCTGCATCTTGTCGTGGGGCGCAATTTCAATGCCGGTGAGGATCGCCCCGACGGCGCGCCGGCCGTCCTGCTCGGCTACGGCCTGTGGCAGCGCGCTTACGCCGGCAGTACACACGTCATCGGCCAGACGCTCAAGGTCAAAGGGGTCAGTCACACCATCGTGGGCGTGTTGCCGGCCGCGTTCAACACGTTGCTGGGGCCGGGTGACGTGATCTTGCCGATGCAGTTGCCGGTGGTCAGTCACGACTACAACAACACCGGAGAAGTCGCGATCGGGCGACTCAAGCCGGGTGTCAGCATGGCCACGGCGGCTTACGAGGTCGATGCGCAAGAGCGCACCATGTTTCGCGACATGGGCATGGGCGGCAACTGGAAGAAGCCGCGCTTCGGCGCCGAGCCGTATGCCGAAGCGTTCCAGCAGGACGTGCGGCCGATGTTGCTGCTGTTTCTGGGTTGCGCGGCCTTGGTGTTGCTGATCGCGCTGGTCAATCTGGCCAACCTGATGTTGCTGCGCGCGCTCAAGCGCCAGCATGACGTGGCCGTGCGCCAGGCGCTGGGCGCGCCACTGGGTCGCTTGTTGCTGCCGGCGCTGGCCGAAGGTTGGCTGATCGGTGCCTGTGGCGCGTTGGTGGGCATGGTTATCGCCGTGGTCGGGCTGGATGTGCTGCAAGGTTTCATTCCGTCGCTGTGGCTGTGGGGCGGCAGCGTGCAGGTCGGGGCGGCGGCATGGGTACTGGCGATCGGCATGGGGCTCGTGTGCGCCATCATGGCGGCAGCCTTGGGCGTGTGGCGCAGTCGTGGCGTGGCCGCGACGGAGGCCTTGCGCGAAGGCGGGCGCAGCGGCATGGGCGTCGTCAGCGGTCGCTTGAGTCGCGTGCTGGTCACCGCGCAGGTGGCGCTGGCCGCGATCCTGCTGTGTGCTGCCGGCGTGTTCATGCACGCCATTTTTGTCGCATCGCACACGCCGCTCGGT
This sequence comes from Rhodanobacteraceae bacterium, assembly GCA_036379495.1. Lineage (GTDB taxonomy): Bacteria > Pseudomonadota > Gammaproteobacteria > Xanthomonadales > Rhodanobacteraceae > Oleiagrimonas. The sequence goes on from DASVGO010000023.1 coordinate 32,357, forward strand.
TATGTCGGCAATCATGTGTTGACGTTCGAAATGTCGCCGACCAAGGCGCGCTATCCCGATCAGGCATCTTTGGTGTCGCTGTCACGGCGCTTGGTCGATCGGCTGCGCACGATACCCGGCGTGACCGATGCCGCGGTGACGACCAACTTGCCTACCAGTACGAACTTGTACGGCCAGTTCAACAACGGCATGCATACGCCGCAAGGCAAGCAGTTCGTGGCGCAGTTGCATGGCGTCGGGCCGCATTATCTGGCCTTGTTCGGCATCGCCTTGCGCGCGGGGCGCGGCTTTGTCCGCGCGGATCAACACGGCAGCGCGGCGGTGGCCATCGTCAGCCAGAGTCTGGCCGATCGCTACTACGGCGGCCATGCTCTTGGTCAGGTCGTGGGTGTGGAAGTCAGCAACGCGCCGCCGGTGCCGACGCGCATCGTCGGCGTGGTGGGCAACACCTTGCAGCGTGGTCCGCTGCATCCCGTCGAGCCCGTGGTGTATTTGCCGCTGGCGCAGGTACCGGCCAACACCATGGCCATTTTTCGACACTTCGAGCCGTTGCGCTTTGCGTTGCGCGGGCACGGCAACCCCGCCGACTGGCGTCGCGCCGTGCACAAGGTCGTGGCCGAAGTGGCGCCCGGGCAGCCGATTGCCAAGCTGTGTTCCATGCGCAGCATCGTGCACAAGACCACCGCTGATGCGCGGCTCAATTTGTTGCTGATTGGTGTGTTTGCCGCCTTGGCGTTACTGCTGGCAGCGGCCGGTTTGTACGCGGTGATGGCCGTCGCCGTGGCGGCACGCGAGCGCGAGTTCGGCGTGCGCATGGCCTTGGGCGCGGCGCCATCGCGGTTGCTGCGACTGGTGTTGCGCGGCGGCTTGCTGCAGGTCGTGGCGGGGCTGGTGATTGGCGTGGGTGGCGCCGTGCTTGCCGCGCGCCCGTTGTCGGTTCTGCTGATGAACTTGCTCGGAAGCCGCCACGCGCTGGACCCGTTGGTGATGGCGGGCGTGTGCGTGGTGCTGGCGATCGCCGGCGTGCTGGCGTGCCTGCTGCCTGCCATACGGGCCGCACGGGTGGCGCCGATGCATGCGTTGCGCGGGGAATAGCGCGATGACGGCGCGAAAGGGCATGCATGCAGATGTCGTCATCCCCGCGCAGGCGGGGATCCAGTGTTCGTTGCTCTACGCGCCTGTGGATTCCCGCCTGCGCGGGAATGACGAGAACGTGAACCTTTCGGTTGCAAGCAGATGTTGTTCGATCGCGGGAGTTTTCTCATGAATGTATGGCTGACTGAAATCTGGCGGGCATGGCGCGCGAGTTTGCGCAAGCCCGGGTTCCTGCTGCTGGCGGCGGGCGTGCTCACGCTCGGCATCGGCGCAAGCGTGGCGGCGTTCACGCTGATCGATCAGGATCTGTTGCAGCCGTTGCCGATTCCGCAAGCTTCGCGTGTGGGTGTGGCGGGGTTCGTGGTCAAGAGTAACGGCCAGCTTGGCTTCATGTCGCCGCTGGAGTACCAGCACCTCACCGGCATGCAGGGCGTGGCATCGATGGGACTGATGCGCTCGATCGGGCGCTCGTTGGATATTTCGGGCAGTGGCCAGCCCGAGTTGGTGTCGGCCGTCCATATCGATCATGGCGTGTTGCCGACCCTGGGCCTCAAACCCGCGCTCGGGCGCGCATTCAGTGCGCGCGAAGAACTGCCGCATGGCCCGCATGTGGTCATGCTCGGCCATGCGTTCTGGCTGCATCGATACGCCGGGGCGCGCGATGTCGTGGGCAAGACGTTCGAGATTGGCGGTACCGCGTACACGATCATCGGCGTCATGCCCAAGGCATTTGATCAGGTGTTCGGGGGCGATCTCGTGCTGCCGCTGGCGCTGCCGGCCGTGGTCACCAAACCCGGCGATTTCAGCGACACCGTCTTGCTGCGATTGGCGGATGGGGCCAGTCGCCAAGCCGTGGTCGCGCAAATCAACACGCGCCTGCATGCGATGTTCGGTGCCCTGCCCGAGAGCAAATTGCGCAGTTTTTTCCTGCATGGCCGCTTCACCGTGCGCTCGCTGGCGCAGTACCAGAACCAGGGCATATCGTCTTCATTGACGATCTTCATGGCCTGCGCGTTGTTCGTGCTGCTGACGGCGCTGGTCAACCTCGCCAACCTGATGCTGCTGCGTTCGCAATCGCGCGCGCACGACAGCGCGGTGCGCGGTGCCCTGGGGGCCACTTTCCTGCGCCTGGCGTGGCCGGCGCTGGCCGAGGGCATGCTGGTCGGCGTGGTTGGTGCGCTGGCCGGAACGCTATTGGCGTGGCTGGGCTTGCGTGCGCTGCAGGGTACGCTATCGGCCTACTGGATGCCGACCACGCCGATCACGATAAACGGGGGGATCTGGTTGCTGGCGCTGGTGGTGGCGGTGGTCGTGGCCGTGCTCGCAGCCGCATTCGGCGTGTGGCGCGCACAGGCGGCCAGCGCCATCGATGAGTTGCGCGAAGGCGGACGCAGCGGCATGGGTCGGCACAGCCGCTGGCTCGGCCGTGTGCTCGTGGTCGTGCAGGTGGTACTGGCGACGGTGTTGTTGTGTGGTACCGGGTTGCTGTTGCACGGCATGTTCAAGCTGGCAAATGCGCCGCTTGGAATCACGCACACGGCGCACGTGCTGACGTTCGATCTGGCCCCGGTGCCTGCGCAGTACCCGGATGCCAAATCCATGCTCACGCTGACGACGCAGTTGACCCGCCGACTGGCGGCCATCCCCGGCATCACTGCCGCCACCGTGACCACCAATCTGCCGGTTGACCAGTACGGCAACGGCATGTTCATGGCTGGCGGCATGCATGCACCGGATGGCGTGAAGACCAACAAGCAATACCGCGGCATCGGCGTCGGGTATTTCAAGCTGTTCGGCATTTCCCTGCTGCGTGGTCGTGCCTTCACGCGTGATGACGTGCGCGGTGGCGCGGCGGTCGCGGTGGTCAATCGGGCGCTGGCCAATCAGATGTACGGCGGGCATGCACTGGGCAAATTGATCCAGCAGACGCGTGATGGCGCGTCATGGTCCGCACGCATCGTTGGGGTGGTCGGCAACACGCGCCAGTTCGGTCCGCTGCAGGATGCGCCCGACATCGTGTACGTGCCGCTGGCACAGATGCCGGCCTATGAAATACGCGCATTCCGTAACAACTTCCCGCTGCGTTTCGTCCTGCGCGGGCATGGCAATCCCGCTGCATGGAAAGCGGCCGTGAAAGCGGCCGTGGCGCAGGTGGCGCCGGTGCAGCCGATCAGCGACTTCCGCACGATGAGCCATGTGGTGGCCTCGACGCTCGCGTCCACACGGCAAATGATGTGGTTGGTCGGCATCTTCGCGGCACTGGCGCTGCTGCTCGCCGCGGCCGGCATGTATGCCGTGCTCGCCGTCGCGGTCGCCGCGCGCGAGCGCGAGTTCGGCGTGCGCATGGCGTTGGGCGCCCAACCGTCGCGGCTGATCCGGCTGGTGTTGCGCGGAGGCCTCGGACAGATCGCGCTAGGCCTGGTGATCGGCATCGCCATCATGCTGTCGCTGTCGAGTCTGCTACAACGCCTGCTGATGAATCTGGTCGCGCGTAGCAACACGTTCGACCCGGTGGCTCTCATTGGCGTGTGCGTGCTACTCGGCATCGCGGGCCTGCTCGCCTGCCTGTTGCCGGCGCTGCGGGCGAGCCGCGTGCAGCCGATGCACGCGCTGCGCGGGGAGTGACGTGATGAGCTGGGAGCTTGCAACATGAATGTCTGGCTGACGGAAATCTGGCGCGCGTGGCGGGCGAGTGTGCGCCGTCCCGGCTTCTTGTTGCTGGCCGCCGGCGTGCTGGCGCTCGGCATCGGCGCCAGCGTGGCGGTGTTCACGCTGATCGATCAGGTGCTGATGCAGCCGTTGCCGTTGCCGCAGGCAGCGCGCGTGATGATGGTCGGGCCGCTTGAAGATGGCCAGGTCCAGGCGGTTTCACCGCTGCAGTATCAGCACGCCGCGACGGTGCCGGGGCTGGCATCGAGCGGTCTGGTGTATTCGCTGCGGAAGGTGAACATTGCCGGTGGCAGGCAACCGCAGGTGGTGGAGGCCACGTACATCACGCATGGCGTGTTGCCGAGTCTGGGCTTGCATCCGCTGCTTGGGCGCAATTTTACGGCTGGCGAAACGCAGCCGCACGCCGCGCATGTGGCGCTGCTCAGTTACGGGCTGTGGCAGCGCCGCTATGGCGGTCGGCGCGATGTGCTGGGCCGGACGCTCGACGTCAAGGGCACGGCATACACCGTCATCGGCGTGCTGCCGACGGCGTTCGGCAAGCTCGGTTTCGGTCGTGGCGTGGTGCTGCCGTTCGGCCTGCCGGCGCAGACGCGCGATGACAACCAGAATTTTCAGGCGGTGGCGCGGCTGGCGACAGGCGCTGACGCGCAAGCCGTGTCGGCGCAGATCGACGCGCGCTTGCGTGCCATGTATGCGGCCATGCCGGCGTCGCGCGATCGTGCGTTCTGGCTGCATCGACATTTTGGTGTCGAACCGATCACGGCCGCGCAGCACGCTGATGCACACGGCACGCTGGTGCTGTTCATGGCCTGCGCGTTGTTCGTGCTGCTGGTGGCGCTGGTCAATCTGGTCAATTTGATGCTGTTGCGTTCGCTGGCACGTCAGCACGATCTGGCGGTGCGCGGCGCGTTGGGTGCCTCGACGTGGCGGCTGGCCTTGCCGGCGCTGGCGGAAGGGCTGCTGGTCGGCGTGCTAAGTGGATTGGTCGGCGCGTTGCTGGCCACCTTGGGGCTTGCGGCCTTGCAAGGCACGCTGTCGGCGGATTGGTGGCCGGCCACGGGCGTGCATGTGCCGTGGGACATCGGCTGGCTGGCGATCGGCGTTGGCGCGGTGGTGGCGGTATCGGCAGCGGCGCTGGGCGTGTGGCGCAGTCGTCGGGTCGATCGTGTCGATGCCTTGCGCGAGGGTGGACGCAGTGGCCTTGGCCATCGTGGTGGCTTGTTGGCGCGCCTGCTGGTGGTGACGCAGATGGTGCTGGCGACGGTGCTGTTGTGCGGCTCGGGATTGCTGCTGCACGGTTTGTATCGGGCCGCACACACGCCGCTGGGATTTGCCAGCGCGCACCGGCTGGCCTTTGATCTGCAGCCGATCGCGACGCGCTATCCCGATGTCGCGTCGGTTGATGCCTTGTCACGACAGTTGGTACGACGGCTTGAAGCGATTCCCGGCGTGACGCAGGCGGTGGCGACGACGAATCTGCCGACCGGCGGGTTCATGGAACAATTCCGCCTCAACGTGCAAAAGCCGAGTGGCCAGTCCTACCTGACGCAGTACCGCGGTATCGGCCCCGGATTTTTCCACCTGTTCGACATCCGGCTCATCAAGGGCCGCGCCTTCACGCGCCACGACGTGCGTGGCGGCCAACCGGTCGCGATCATCAGCCAGAGCCTGGCTGCGCGCATGTTTGGCGGGCATGCGTTGGGCCAGACGATCGAGCGCGGCAGCGGCGCGCAGCACTGGTCGGTGCGCATCGTCGGCGTGGTGGACAACACCTTGCAGTTCGGTGCGTTGCGGCCGATGACCGGCATGTTGTACGTGCCGTTGGCGCAGATGCCGACGCAGGCCTGGGCCATCTTCCGGCATTTCTTTCCGCTGCGCTTCGTGCTGCACGGTCATGGTGATCCGATGTCGTGGCGCACCGCCGTGCGCAAGGCCGTCGCGCAGGTCGCGCCCGGTCAGCCGGTCAGCAACTTTCGCAGCATGGATCAGGTGGTCGCCACCACCACGGCCGATACGCGCCAGACGCTGTGGTTGATCGGCATTTTCGCGGCGTTGGCCCTGCTGCTGGCCGGCGCGGGCATGTACGCGGTGATGGCGGTGGCGGTCGCCGCGCGCGAGCGCGAGTTTGGCGTGCGCATGGCGCTGGGTGCGAAGCCTTCGCGGTTGGTGCGTCTGGTGCTGCGTGGCGGACTGGTGCAGATCGTGATCGGGCTGGTCATCGGCGTCGGCATCGTGCTGGGCGTGTCCGGGCTGCTCAAACGCCTGTTGTTCGAGCTGCTCGGGCGCGCCAATGCGGTGGATCCGGTGGCATTGGTCAGCGCCTGTATGGTGCTGGTCGTGGCGGGGTTGCTGGCGTGTCTGCTGCCGGCATGGCGCGCCGGGCGCGTCGCGCCGATGCATGCGTTGCGGGGAGAATGAAGATGATCTTGCGTGAGTTGCGTCAGGCGTGGCGGCGGTTGTGCAAGCGGCCCGGATACGCGTTGTTGTCGGTGGCGGTGCTCGGTGTCGGGCTGGGCGCGGTGTTGTTCGTGTTCAGTCTGGTCAACACGTTGGTGCTGCAGCCCTTGCCGTTTCCGCAAGCGTCGCGGCTGGTGGCGGTGGGTGAACCGAACTCCAGCGGCATCGACCATATCGACAGTGACCAGTATTTGAAACTGCGCGGCAAGTTGCACAGCGTCGATTTGCTGGGCGCATACGCGGCTGTCGGCGTGAGCATCGACAGCGGCCATGGCGCGACGTATTGCAAAGGCAGTCGGCTGACCGCGTCGATGATGCAGCTGCTTGGTGTCGAACCGATTCTCGGGCGCGGTTTCACGCCGGCGGACGATGTGCCCGGCGCGCCGCGCGTGATCTTGCTGAGCGATGCGTTGTGGCAGCACCAGTTCGGTGCCGATCCGCACATCATCGGGCGCTCGGTGAAGGTCAATGGCGCGTTCGCCAGGGTGATTGGCGTCGCGCCGGCCACGTTTGCGTTTCCGACTTTCATGCAGGCATGGCTGCCGCTGCGCGTGCAGGTGGGCCAGCATCGTGACATCCATGCGATCGGCCGGCTGGCGCCGGGGGCAACGATGGGTCAGGCGCGTGCCGAATTGCATGCCTGGGTGGGTCGTTTGGCGCGTGCGTTGATGCCCGGGCAGATGGCCATGCATCTGGCGATCGGGCCGATGGCTTCGGCTTTTGTGCCGCGACAGATCAATCAGTGGGTGTGGTTGATGTTCGGTGCGACGCTGTTGGTGCTGTTGTTGGCGTGCATCAACGTCGCCAATCTGCAATTGGTGCAAACCCTGCAGCGGCGGCATGAGATGGCCTTGCGCAGCGCGCTGGGCAGCAGTCGCGCGCGGCTGGTGATGGGCGCGCTGGCGGAAAGTCTGCTGCTGAGCGCGGGCGCATTGGCCGTGGCGTTTCCGCTGGCCAAGATGGGCATCGACTGGATCGTCACGACGTGGGCGGCCAACAATCCGGGCGGTGCCCTGTCGTTCGTTCATTACGGTGTGGGTGGCTGGGTGGCGGTGTTCGGCGTCGCGGTGGCCGTGTTGTGTACGGGCTTGGCCGGCGGCATTCCCGCGTGGCGTGCTTCACGCGTCGACTTGCAGGATGCCTTGCGCGATGGCAGCAAGGGTTCCAGCGGCGGCTTTGCGCGCATCGCCAAAACCCTGGTGGTGGCCGAGGTGGCGCTGACCGTGGTGTTGCTGGTCGGTGCCGGCACCTTCGTGCGTGGACTTGATGCGTTGCTGGCGCAGCCGGCGGTGGGTGCTACACATGCGCCGCAGGTGCTGACCGCCGATGTGGTGTTGCCGGCGGTGGTCTACAAGAACGATGCGCATCGCATCCGCTTCTTCCACAGCGTGATCGCACGCTTGCGTTGGAATCCGGCGGTGGTGGATGCCACGGCGACCAACACGATCCCCAGTGCCATGCTCGGCAGTCACGAGGATGTGTCGTTGCCGGGGCGACCGGAGCCGCTGCATGGCTGGCCACGCGTGCAGATGGGCATCGTCGGTCCGCATTTCTTGAATACCTTTGGCGTGCACTTGGTCGAAGGGCGTTTCTTCGATGCCCGCGACAGCGCCAGCAGTGAGCGCGTGGCCGTGATCGACGCGAAAATGGCGAATGCTTTCTGGCCGCATCAGGACCCGCTTGGCCGCAAGTTCGTCATGTATCCGGGCAATCCGTGGGCACAAACCTTGACGGTGGTCGGTGTGGTGCAGGCGTTGCAGCTTGACGGCATGCTGCAAAAATCCTTGCCCGGCGTATTGCGACCGCTGGCGCAGGCGGGCGGCTTGAACAAGATGGCCAGCATCGGTCTGGCCGTGCGCACGCACGCCGATGCCATGGCTTTTGCGCACGCCTTGACCAACGCGGTGCATGCCGTGGATCCGCAAGCCGCGGTGTACGCCATGCGCAGCCAGTCGCGCGACATGGCGCGCAGTCGCAATGGCCTGTCGATCCTGACCGAAGTGTTCACCACGCTCGGGCTGATCGCGCTGCTGCTGGCGGCCGCCGGACTGTACGGCGTGCTGGCGTTCGCGGTGGCGCAGCGCACGCGCGAGATCGGCATCCGTCGCGCCATCGGCGCCGGCGGTGCCGCCATCGTTGGCACGGTCGGACGCACGCTGGCCTGGCAGCTCGGGCTGGGTTTGCTGATCGGCCTTGCGCTGGCCGTGCCGTGGTCGAACCTGTTGGCCAATCCCGACATGCGCACGCAGGCGCACGATCCGGCCGTGTTCGTGGTGGTGGGCTTGCTGGTGGTCGGCGTGTCCATGCTGGCCGCGCTGGCACCACTCATGCGCGCATTGCACGTCGATCCGTCCGAGGCGTTGCGTTACGAATGATGAAACGGCTGCACCCATCGCCCCGAGGTGCGCCGGCTGTCTTGACTGGGGCCAATCAAATCAGAGAACGACATGCTCAATCGACCCAACACTTGGCTTGGCGTGTACGCGCTGGTGCTTACGGCGGCGTTCGGCGCGCTGCTGTTGATGGGGGCCAAATCCGCGCCCGCCAATGCGAGTTTCGGCACCCTCAACGTGCAACGCATCAACGTGCGCGAACCTGATGGCACGCTGCGCATGGTGATTTCCGACAAGGCGCGTTTTCCGGGCTGGATCATTCACGGCAAGGCGTATCCGCATCCGCGCCCGCGTGCCGGCATGCTTTTTTACAACGACGAAGGTACCGAGCAGGGCGGGTTGATCTTCTCGGGGCACAAGACGGGCAAGACGAGTTATGCCAGCGGGCTCAGCCTGACGTTTGATCGTTATGACCAGAACCAGCAATTGCAATTGGTTGGGCTCGACAGCAACGGGCATTATTTTTCGGGCTTGCGCGTCAATGATGTGCCGCATGCGCCATTCCTCGATGAAATCGAAGCGGGCAAGAAAATCAACGCCATGCCCAAGGGCAAGGCACGGGCCGCGGCCATCAAGCGTTTTCACGCGCGCTTTGCAGGCTCCGCATCGCGCTTTTTCGCGGGCCGGTCCGCTTCTGGCAACTCGGTCGTGATGTTGCGCGACGCCAAGGGCCGCCCGCGGCTGGCCTTGATGGTCACGCCGGACGGCAAGGCGTCCATCGAGTTTCTCGATGCGCATGGCAAAGTGGTGCGCAAGTTGACGGGCGATGATCTGGCGAAGGTCACGAAATAGACATGCGGCAGGACGGGGCAACGAGGCCATGCTCGTCGCATGACCACGTTGCCGTCGCTACGGTCTGGTTTGGCGTGCTTCCGGCTATGATTTCATGAGTTGACGTGGAGCCAGCATGGGAACCGACCCGAAATCCGCCGTCTTGATCGCCGACGATCAGGCCGATGTGCGCGAGGCGTTGCGCCTGTTGCTGAAGGCCGAAGGCATGGCCAGCGTGGCGGTGGATTCGCCGTTAGCGGCCTTGACGGCCTTGCGCCAGCGCGCGTTTGCGTGTGCCTTGATCGACCTCAACTACACGCGCGACACGACGTCCGGCGAGGAGGGATTGACCTTGCTCGGCCACTTGCGCGAGCAGGCGCCGGAGTTGCCGGTGGTGGTGATGACGGCATGGGGCAACGTGCCCTTGGCCGTCCAGGCCATGCAGGCGGGCGCCGCCGATTTCATCGAGAAGCCGTGGGACAACACGCGCCTGGTACGCGTGCTCCATGCGCAGATCAAGCTGGCGCAAGGCGCGCGCCGCGAGCAACGGCTGGTGGCCGAAAACGCCTTGCTGCGTGGTGAGGTGGCGGCGGATTTCATTGCCGAAGCACCGGCCATGCGCCGCGTCATGGATGTCATCGCGCGCGTGGCGCCGTCTGATGCCAACGTGCTGGTGCTGGGCGAGAACGGCACCGGCAAGGGGGTCATCGCCGAACGCCTGCATGCCTTGTCACCGCGTGCGACGGCGTCGTTGGTCAAGGTCAACATGGGTGGCATCAACGAGAACGTGTTCGAGTCGGAAATGTTCGGCCACGTCAAAGGGGCTTACACTGACGCCAAGGGCGAGCGCATCGGTCGCTTCGAGCTGGCCGATGGTGGCACGCTGTTTCTCGATGAAGTCGGCAACGTGCCGGTGTCGCAACAACCCAAACTGCTGCGGGTGCTGGAAGACCGTCAGTTCGAGCGGTTGGGTTCATCGCGTACGCAAAACGTGGACGTGCGATTGGTGTCGGCCACCAATGCGGACCTGGAGGCGGAAGTGGCGGCGGGACGGTTCCGCAAGGATTTGCTGTACCGCTTGAACACGCTGGAAATCCGCTTGCCGCCGTTGCGCGAGCGCCGCGAGGACATCGTGCCGTTGGCGCGCTCGTTCCTGCAACGTCATGCGCGACGTTATGGTCGCGATGGCCTGCATCTGTCAGCGGCGGCCGAGCGTGCGTTGATGGCGTGGCGCTGGCCCGGCAACGTGCGCGAATTGCAGCATTTGATGGAGCGCGCGGCGTTGCTGGCCGAGCATGACGAGGTGGGCGAGGCGGCCTTGAGTTTTGGCCCGGCCGTGGCGGCATCGGCTGCCGTCGACCTGTCCGCGATGACGCTGGATCAGGCCGAGGCATGGCTGGTCGAACGCGCGCTGGCGCGTTGCGACGGCAACCTGCAGCGTACTGCCGATGCGCTGGGCATCACGCGGCAGACGTTGTATCGGCGCCTGGAAAAGCATGGCTTGCGCGTTGATGGCGGCGATGGCGATTGACTCCATCGCACGCCACGGACGCGTGCCGCGCTTCGAGCGGCGCGTGTTGTACGGCGGTCTGCTGGTGGCATTGCCGGCGGTGTTGGCGACAGCGACGGTTTTGTTGGTCGGCCCGTTGTCGAGCGTGTGGTCATGGCTGCTGCTGGTGGCGGTGGTGATCATCACGATCGCGTTGGCGCGCTGGCAATACCGGCGCGTGGTGTTTCCGTTGTACGCCTTGGCGGGTTTGCTCGAAGCCTTGCGTCAGGGCGACTACAGCCTGCGCGGCGCGGCCGGCAGCGTGCTGGGCGACGTGGTCTACGACATCAATGCCTTGGCCGAGCGGCTGCAGGCCGAGCGTGTGCAGTTCGAGGAATCGGCGCACTTGCTGGGCAAGACCTTGTCGGCGCTGGACAGTGCGGTGTTCGTGTTCGATGCGGAGCGGCGCTTGCGCTTGCTCAATCCGGCCGCGCAACGCCTGCTGGATGCCGAGCGGCATGGCTTGTTCGGGCGGCATGCCGCCGAACTGGGGTTGGCCGCGCTGCTGGACGGTCCGTCGGCACAGGTGCGCGAACACGTGTTTCCGCAGCGCAGCGGGCGCTTCGACATTCGTCACACGGCGTTGCGGCGCGATGGTCGCGGTGGCCAGTTGCTGGTGATCAACGATGTCGGCCAGGTGCTGCGCGAGGAAGAGCGGCAGGCCTGGCAACGCTTGCTGCGCGTGCTGGGCCACGAGGTCAACAATTCGCTGGCGCCGATCCAGTCGATGGCCGGCACCCTGGCCATGCTGGTGGCGCGCGAGCCGCTGCCCGAGGACTGGCGCGAGGATTTCGCCAGCGGGCTGGAGGTGATCGGCAATCGCGCCGGTGCACTGACGCGATTCCTGGCCGGCTACAGCAAGTTGGCGCGGCTGCCCCCGCCGGTGCGGCGGCGCGTGGACGTGGCCGAGTTGGTGACCAAAGTGGCGCGGCTTGAACAGCGGCTTGCGATCAAGGTCGAGAGTCGTGAAGCGCTGCCGGTGGAGGCCGATCCCGATCAGCTGGAGCAGGCCCTGATCAATCTTGTCACCAATGCCGTCGAGGCAGTCCAAGCCAATGGTGGCGGCACGGTCACGGTGTGTTGGCATCGCGAAGGCGCGCAGGTCGTCATCGAGGTGATCGACGATGGTCCAGGCCCGCCCAAAAGCGGCAATCTGTTCGTGCCGTTTTTCACCACCAAGCCAGGTGGCTCCGGCATCGGCCTGGCCTTGGTGCGGCAGATCGCCGAGGCCCATGACGGCGGCGTCAGCCTGACCTCGCGCGAAGGTGCGCGCGGCAGCGTGGCACGGTTGTGGCTGGGTGCGGTCAGTGGCGACTGAGGTGGTTTGATCACGCCTGCGCTGCGCGTGATCAAACCATGTGCGGGTGATGGCTCAGGCCCACTCCACCAATTCTTCGCTGTCGCACACTTGTTTCCATGACGGCCGTGCCTTGAGTTGGTTGACCAGGGCGGCGAGGTGCGTCCATTGCGTGGCAGGCTTGGGCATGTTGCGGGCCCAGCGCATCAGCATCAGCGCGTACAGGTCGACCACGCTGAAGCGGTCGCCGAGCATGTACGGGCCGTGTGCGGCGAGGTGCGCGTCGATGTGATCCCAGCATTTTTCGATGGCGATACGCGATGCCTCTTTCAGCGTGTCATCGGCGCCGGTCACGTGGTCAGCGGGATAGAACCACTGGCGGAACATCGGCTGCAGGCTGTTGGCCAGATACAGCATCCACTGCAGGTAATCGGCGCGTTGCGCGCTGCCCACCGCGGGCGTCAGATGCGCATCCGGGTGGCGCTCGGCCACCAGCATGGCCAATGCCGAGGACTCGGTGTGCGGGGCACCGTCGAACACCAATGTCGGTACCACGCCGAGCGGATTGATGGCCAGGTATTCGGGCGTGCGTTGTTCGCCCCGGCTAATGTCGATGCGCTTGAGCGTGTGCGCGGCACCAGCTTCGACGAGAGCCAGATGCACCACCAGATTGGCTGAGCCGGGAGCGTAGTAAAGCGTGTACATGGGCAAGTCCTGTAAGAAACCGGTCCATGATACGCGCGTGCCGCGCGTCACTTCAGCCGTCCAGCTCCGTCCAGCGCGCATAGGCGACATCGAGCTCGGTCTGCAGCGCGGCAAGCGCCTCGTTGGCGGCGACCACGGCGGCGCTGCCTTGCTGGTAGAGGGCGGGATTGTTCATGGCCTGGGTACGCGTGGCGATCTCGGTTTCCAGGGCATCGATGCGGGCCGGCAATTGTTCCAGCTCGCGCTGATCCTTGTAGCTCAGCTTGCGGCGTGCCGGTACCGGTGCGCTTGCACTTGCGGGAGCGGACTTTGACGTCGACTTTGGCGTCTGCGTGGCTTTGGCGGTGGACGTGGGACCGCGGCGTTGGCGCAGCAAGTCGGCATAGCCGCCGACGTATTCGCCGATGCGACCATCGCCTTCCAGCACCAGGGTGGATGTGACCACGTTGTCGAGAAACGCGCGGTCGTGGCTGACCAGCAGCAGGGTGCCCTGGTAGTTGCCGAGCAAGTCTTCCAGCAGCTCCAGTGTTTCCATGTCCAGATCGTTGGTCGGCTCGTCCATCACCAGCAGATTGGCCGGTTTGGCGAACAATTTGGCCAGCAGCAGGCGGTTGCGCTCGCCGCCGGACAGGCGCGTGATTGGCGCGCGCGCGCGTTCGGGCGTGAACAGGAAATCCTGCAGGTAACCCATGATGTGCGTGCGGCGACCGTCAAGCTCGATGTACTCGCGGCCTTCGGCGACGTTGTCGAGCGCATTCAGGTTTTCGTTGAGTTGCGCGCGATGCTGGTCGAACCAGGCAATCTCCAGACCGGTGCCGGGTGTGGCGGTACCGCTGTCGGGCGCAAGCAGGCCCAACATGATTTTCAGCAGTGTCGACTTGCCGATGCCGTTGGGGCCGATGATGCCGATGCGATCGCCGCGCATCACGGTGGTGGAGAAATCGTCGATCAGCACGCGGCCGGCATAACCGTGATGGATGTGTTCGAGCGTGATGACCTTCTTGCCCGAGGCCTTGGCATTGGCCAGCGTCATACTGGCGGTACCCGTCAACTCGCGGCGCTTGCCGCGCTCCACGCGCAGGGCCTTCAAGGCGCGCACGCGGCCTTCGTTGCGCGTGCGGCGGGCCTGGATGCCCTTGCGGATCCACACTTCTTCTTGCGCCAGCTTTTTGTCGAATGCGGCATTGGCCAGCGTTTCGGCATGCAAGCGTTCCTCACGCCGACGCAGATAGTTGGCGTAATCACCGGGCCAGTCGGTGAGTTGTCCGCGGTCGATCTCGACGATGCGCGTGGCCAGCGCGGTGAGGAAGCTGCGATCGTGGGTGACGAACACGATGGCGCCGGCAAACGATTTCAGGAAGCCTTCGAGCCAGTCGATGGCTTCGATGTCCAGATGGTTGGTCGGCTCGTCCAGCAGCAGCATGTCGGGCTTGCGCACCAGGGCGCGCCCCAGCAACACACGCCGTTTGAGACCCCCCGAAAGAGCCGCAAAATCGGTGCCGCCGGGCAATTGCAGCTGCTCGATCACGTCGCTGACACGGCGGTCCAGATCCCAGCCGTGATGTGCTTCGATGTGTTGCTGGATGTCGCCCATGGTGTCGAAATCGTCTTCGGCCAGCGCGTGGTGATAGCGCGCCAGCAGGTGACCCAAGTCACCCAGCCCGTCGGCGATCACGTCGAACACGCTGCCGGCCACATCGGGCGGTACCTCTTGCGTCATGCGCGCGATGACCATGCCGGTCTGCACGCGCACCTCGCCGTCATCGGGTGCGGCGGTGCCGTCGATCAGGCGCAGCAAGGTGGATTTGCCGGCGCCGTTGCGGCCGACCACGCACACGCGCTCGCCCGTGTCGATGGCGAGGTTCACATGGTCAAGCAGGAGCGGGCCGCCGACACTCAGGTCGACATTGATGAGTTGCAACAAGGACATGTGCGTATTGTAGCGGGGCGTGGCCGTGCGCCGGTATTCGGAGTGCTGCTGGGTGCGCAAGGTCGTGCGAACGGTTCCGGTATGATGCAGTGTCCACTGACGGGTCGTGTTTTGACGAGGAGCATCATCGTGAGAAAATGGCTGTGCGCAACGCTGCTCGCATCTGCCTTGCTGGCACCGGCCGCGTTTGCCGGGACGCCCAGTTTCAATTACATCCAGTTGAGTGGGCAGCATGTGAATGCGTCGGCCACTGATGGCTGGGGCTGGGTGGCCAAGGGCAGTTTCAATCCGGCCGGGGGCTGGTTCGTGTCCGGCGTGTACCGACAGGCCAACCATGTCGGTGATGCGCTGACCAATCCGCATGCTTGGCACGCGGATGCCGGTTACAAGTTCGATTTTGCCGATACCCTGGCGGCCTACGGTGAATTGGGCTGGTCACGCCGTCGCGTGACCGGCGACAGCGCGGGAGGCGCGCATGTCGAAGTGGGCTTGCGTGCGCGGTTGCCGTTGGTGCAGCTCGAAGGCGCTGTCGGCCGCTATCAACGCAATGGCGGCTTCAACGAGTATGCGGCGACGGCGCTGTTTCACGTGCTGCCGTTTACCTATGTCGCGGTCGGTTACGTGTCCGATCACCATGCTCGTGGCGTGGTCAATCGCTGGCAGGCGGGGTTGCGCCTGACGTTCTGAAGGCGCGGTACGGCCCATCCGCAGAGTTTGCCCGTGGTGTGTTCACCCGCGCGCCACGGCATGTTCGCGGGCTTGTGCACTCCAAGCCGGTGCATCGGCGATGGCTGGCAGCACGTCGGCGGGTTCGGCCACGCGTTGCCACATGGATGCGTGCTCCGGGTTCATAAAGTGCTCGGCGATGACCTGGTCCATGAAGGCGTCCAGTGGCGCGTAGAAGTTTTTGGTGTCGAGCAGGATGATGGGGTTCACGTAGAGGCCGAGGCGCTTGAGGCTGATGGCTTCGAACAGCTCCTCGAACGTGCCGACGCCGCCGGGCAGGGCGACCACGGCATCCGAATTGGTGAGCAAGCGGTGTTTGCGCTCACGCATGCTGTCGACCAGTTGCAGCTGCGTGATGCCGCGATGGCCCCATTCGAGCTCGTCCATGAAGTGCGGCATGATGCCGATCACCTCGCCACCCTTGGACAGCGCACCGTCGGCCACTGCACCCATCGAGCCGGCCGAGCCGCCACCGAACACCAGCGTGTGACCGGCTTGTGCGATCAGCTCGCCAAGCTCGAAGGCGGCCTGGCGGTAGATGGGGTCGGCTTGCTGGCTGGAGGCGCAGTAGACGCAGATGCGCATGGCGGGTGCCCTAAGAAGTGCGAACCCGGAAGCTTAGCGCGAGATCAGTGAGATGATGAAGGGCGGTGACAAACCAGGCGAGCCAGCAAGGTGCCGGAAACGCCGGCATGCCGAGCGATTCCGGCAACGGTGGCTGGCTGCTTGCGGCGATGGTCGGTCTGCAAATTCCAATCGAAGGCCAAGCGGCGATCATCGGGACAGGGTTGCGCGCCGTGTGACATCAGCAGACGCAAAATGGCGGGGTTGCCGTCCATGACGGCAACCATGAACGGGTCGGGGCCTTGCCGGCGCGGCGGATTGTGCGGACGTGCGTACCGCAAAGGGTCGGCGCCATGCTGTAGCAGCAAGCGCGTTTCGGCGACGTTATTGCACTGTATGGCAGTGACCAAGGGGACGGGGCCGCGATTTTCACCGTTGCTCAGCAAGCCTGACTTTTTCATGGCATGAACACCCTTGGCGCCGCCAAAGCGCGGGTCTTGTGTCATCGTGCCTACCATCTGGTTGTAGAAACGCGATTTGAGTCGAGGGACGAGCACTTCGTCGTTGGGATCAGCACCATCGCTCAAAAGTGCTCTGGCCGTGGCCGATTGGCCGCCCAGCAAGGCCATGCTCAGTGCCAGGTGACGCCAGCGCCGCATGGTTTTTCTGGGCAATGTTGCCAACGTGGTTTGGACCTTGCCTGTCTGGCCGTCCATGGCGGCAACCATCATGGCAGACACGTTGGCAGGCGCATCGAAAAGCTGATGCTGCCACATGTCGTGAATTGATTGGCCCGACATTCGGCATGTCTTGATGTCGAGCTGATGCATGTTCGTATGCGCTGCGAACGCCGGTGTCGCGCAAATCAAGGTCAGCAGGCCAAGCCACAACCATTTCGTGTTCACCAGACACCTCCATGCACGGGTTTCACGCGACACACGGCGAGCGTGTATCAAGTTCGAGCATAAACCGACAAGAAGCGTGGTGTCAGGTAGCCAGACGGCAGGCCAATCAAAAAGGCCGACACGAGGTCGGCCTTTTTGTGGTGCGTGATGAGGACGCCTTCAGCGCTTCATCGAATTGAAGAACTCGTCGTTGGTCTTGGTGTTCTTCATCTTGTCGAGCATGAACTCGATCGCGGCCAGTTCGTCCATCGGGTGCAACAGCTTGCGCAAGATCCACACCTTCTGCAGCAGATCCGGCGGGATCAGCAGATCCTCGCGGCGGGTGCCGGAGCGGTTGATGTCGATGGCCGGGTAGACACGCTTTTCGCTGATGCGGCGGTTCAAATGCACTTCCATGTTGCCGGTGCCCTTGAACTCTTCGTAGATCACCTCGTCCATCTTGCTGCCGGTGTCGATCAGGGCGGTGGCGACGATGGTCAGGCTGCCGCCTTCCTCGACGTTGCGCGCGGCACCGAAGAAGCGCTTCGGGCGTTGCAGTGCGTTGGCGTCGACGCCGCCGGTCAGCACCTTGCCGGAGCTGGGCACCACGGTGTTGTAGGCGCGTGCCAGACGCGTGATCGAGTCGAGCAGGATGATGACGTCGCGCTTGTGCTCGACCAGGCGCTTGGCGCGCTCGATGACCATTTCGGCCACCTGCACGTGCCGCACGGCCGGCTCGTCGAAGGTGGAACTGATGACTTCGGCGCGCACGGAACGTGCCAGCTCGGTCACCTCTTCCGGGCGCTCGTCGATCAAGAGGATGATGAGGTGCGCGTCGGGATGGTTGTGGGTGATGGCCTGGGCGACGTTCTGCAGCATGATCGTCTTGCCGGCCTTGGGCTGGGAGACGATCAGACCACGCTGACCCTTGCCGACCGGGGCCATCAAATCAAGGATGCGGCCGGTGATGTCTTCGGTGGAGCCGTTGCCGCGTTCGAGGTGGTAGGGCTGGCGCGGGAACAGCGGCGTCAGGTTCTCGAACAGCATCTTGTTCTTGGACGCTTCCGGCGGATCGCCGTTGATGTCGTCCACGCGCACCATGGCGAAGTAGCGTTCGCCCTCGGTCGGGTGGCGCACGCGTCCGGTGAGATAGTCGCCGGTGCGCAGGTTGTAGCGCCGAATCTGGCCGGGGCTGACGTAGATGTCGTCCGGGCCGGCTAGGTAGCTTTCGTCGGCCGAACGCAGGAAGCCGAAGCCGTCGGCCAGGATTTCCAGCACGCCTTCGGCCCAGATGCCACCGCCGGCCTTGGCGTGCGCCTTGAGGATGTTGAAGATGACATCCTGGCGGCGCTGGCGCGCGATGCCTTCGCGCAGGCCGAGCTCTTCGGCAAAAGCGAGCAAGTCGCCGGGCCGCTTGCGCTTGAGCTGGGTCAGATTGATGACGTTGTCGTCGCTGCCGATGTCGGCGTTCTCGTCGTCAACAGGCAGACCGCGCGGATTGTTGCGGTTGCGATTGTTGTTGTTGCCGTTGCGTTCGTGGCGGCGGCGACGACCGCGACGGTCGTTGTTGCGATCGTTGTTGTTGCGATTGTTGTTGCCGTTGTCGGCATTGCCACCGCCGGCAGTGTCACCGGCTGGCGCGGCGGGTGTCGCCGTGGTGCTTCCGCCGGTGGCGGCGGGCGCCGGTTCCACGGCGGTGGTCGGTGCCGGCGCGGCGCTTTCGTTGTTGCCACGCGGCGCGGGCACTGCGGCGGCTTCGACGCCATCGGCTGCTGGCGCGGCGGATTTGGCTGGCGGACGCCGGCGAGGCTTGCGGGCCGGTGCGGCGCCCTCGGCAGGCAAGGAAGAATCGGCCGGACGGGTGGTCTCGGCAATGTTGGGATTTTCGATATCAGACACGAACGGACCTCACGGGGCGCCGTTGAAGGGAAGGAATATGGAAGAATGTCCGAAGGGCACGGGCGCAGACAGCCCGGCAGGGAAACCAGAATCTAGCATTGTCGCGCGCTGGCGTAAAGCGCGGCGCGCGCCGGCCGATTTCCGCGATGGCGCACCCGCCGGGTGGTTGGCCCGACGGGCGGCAGGTTCACAGAGCCTTGTCGAGCATGGCGGTCAGCCGGCCCTTGGGCACGGCGCCGACCTGGGTGTCCTGAACCTGGCCGTTCTTGAACAGGATCATCGTGGGCACGCCGCGGATGGCGTAATTCATGGCGGTTTTCTGGTTCAGGTCGACGTCGACCTTGACGATTTTCAGACGCCCGGCGTATTCGCCGGCCACGTCGTCCAACACCGGTGCCATGGCCTTGCAGGGACCGCACCAGGTGGCCCAGAAGTCCACCAGCACGGGGGTGTCCGATTGCAGCACCTGGGCGTCGAAGTCGCCGTCGCTGACATGGGTGATCTGTTCGCTCACGGGGTTTCTCCGTATGTCGTGATTAAAAGTGGCCGGTGTCGCCATGACCGGCCGGGATGGTTTACACTACAAAGTCTTGTCTGGCATCGGATGGCGATACGCCGCTGGCCGTGGCGTCCATGGGCGACCATTGCAACGCAACCGCCGCTCCGATTCAACACCGTTCGCGGACGCGGCCACGGGCCTTGTTGCTGGACGACCGGCATCGCCGTGGCGGTGCCCGGATTCCCAATTGAGGGTCCTTGCCCGTTTTTGCAAGGGCCGACGGGCGCGGCAGAGCGCGCATCCTTTCCCGATACAGGGTTTGCGGTCCATATGCCGCGACCCGTGGTAACTCATGCATGGCCGATCACGTCCTCACCGATACCTTCTTCGAAAGTTTTGACCTGCATCCGCTGCTGGTGCAAGGCCTTGCCGATACCGGTTTCACCCGCTGCACGCCGATTCAGGCGCTGACCCTGCCGGTGGCCTTGGCCGGGCGCGATGTGGCTGGTCAGGCCCAGACCGGCACCGGCAAGACGTGTGCGTTCCTGGTCGCAGTGATGAACCACCTGCTGACTAAGTCTGCCCGTGCCGCGCGCAAGGACAACGATCCGCGCGCGCTGGTGATTGCCCCGACCCGCGAGCTGGCCATCCAGATCGACAAGGATGCGCGTGCCATCGGTGCCAGCACGGGTCTGAAGACCGCGCTGATCTATGGCGGCGTGGATTACGACAAACAGCGCCAGGAACTGCGCGATGGTTGCGACATCATCATCGCCACGCCGGGGCGCATGCTCGATTACTACAAGCAGCACGTGTTCAGCCTGGACAACGTCGAGGTGATGGTGGTCGACGAGGCCGATCGCATGTTCGACCTGGGTTTCATCAAGGACGTGCGCTACATCTTTCGGCGCCTGCCCGTGCGCGAAGAGCGTCAGGTGCTGCTGTACTCGGCCACGCTCAGTCAGCGCGTGCTGGAGCTCGCCTACGAGCACATGCACGATGCCGAAAAGCTGGTGGCCGAGACCGACAGTGTCACCGCCGACAAGGTGCGTCAGCTGGTCTACTTCCCGGCCAAGGAAGAAAAGATTCCACTGCTGCTCAATCTGCTGGCGCGCGAAAAGCCCGAGCGCGCGATCGTGTTCGTCAACACGCGCGCCGCCACCGAGCGCGTCAGCGAGCGCCTGAAGCGCTACGGCTATCGCGTCGGCGGCTTGTCCGGCGATGTGGCCCAGGTCAAGCGGCAAAAGCTGTTGCAGCGCTTCAAGGATGGCCAGCTCGACGTGCTGGTGTGCACCGATGTGGCCGCGCGTGGCCTGCACATTCCGCATGTCAGCCACGTGTTCAACTACGACTTGCCGCAGGATGCCGAGGATTACGTGCACCGCATCGGTCGCACGGCGCGGCTGGGCGAAGAGGGCGATGCGATCAGCTTTGCCTGCGATCTGTACGCGATGAGCCTGCCGGACATCGAGGATTACATCAAACAGAAGGTGCCCGTTGCGGCGCTGGATCCGGAGCTGCTGGTGATGCCCAAGGCACCGCCGGCCAGCGCGGTCGCCTCGGCGACGCCGGTGGAGGATGACGCCGAACCCGCTACTGCACCGCGCCAGCGCCAGCGACGTGGTGGGCAGGGTCAGGCCGGAGGCCACAAGCACCATGGCGGGCATCACGAAGCCGCAGTCACGGCGGAGACATCCATTGCGGCCACGCACAACAGTGACCCTGCCGTCGCCGCCGATGCGGCTGCCGTCGCGCCGGCCAGGCGTCGGCGCCGTCGCGGCGGGCGCAACCGTCATCGCGGTGGACAAGGCGGCGAAGCGGCGCAGGCATCGGCCGCCAGCACCGCCACCACGGGGGCGGAAGGCGATTTGCGCCGTCGGCATGGTGGCCAGGGTGGTCAAGGTGGCCAGGCCCGCAGTCGTCAGCACGATGGTGCGCCGCATGGCTCGCGGCGTCCGGCCCAAGGTGGCCAAGGTGGACGCCGGAACCATGCGCCCGCGGCGGCACCGCGCACGGCGCCACCGGTTACCCACGTCAAGGCGACGCCGGCAGGCGAGTCCAAGCCGCGTGGCGGCTTGCTGCGACGGTTGGCGCGGGGACTGTTTGGCGGTCGCTGATAGGCGTGTTTTGTGTCGATGCCCGCGTTTGCGGGGGCCGGGCCACATTCCATGCGCGTGGCTTCACGCTATCCTCGTCTGCACGTTCCCCATTTGCACCGTGCCGTGATCCGTTTCGACCAAGTCAGCAAGCATTACCCTTCCGGCCAGGAGGCGCTTTCGCAGGTGTCCTTCGAAGTGGCGCCGGGCGAGATGGTGTTTGTCACCGGCCACTCCGGCGCCGGCAAAAGCACGTTGCTGAAGTTGCTGGCCGCGATCGAGAAGCCCTCGCGCGGTCGTGTCTCGCTCGATGGGCAAAATCTGGCGAGGGTAGGCCCGCATGCGGTGCCGTTGTTGCGACGCAAGCTGGGCATGGTGTTTCAGGATCATCGCCTGCTGATGGATCGCAGCGTGTTTGCCAATGTCGAGCTGCCGCTGGTGATTGCCGGCATGGCGGCGGACGAGCGCGCGCGGCGGGTGCGTGCGGCGCTGGAAAAAGTCGGCCTGCTGGCGACCGAAGGCAAGTCGCCTGAGGCTCTGTCCACCGGCGAGCAGCAACGGGTCGGCATCGCCCGCGCCATCGTCGGCAAGCCGACGGTGTTGCTGGCTGATGAGCCGACCGGCAATCTCGACCCGCATTTGGCCACAGAAGTCATGGGCTTGTTTGCGGCCTTTCAGCAAGTCGGCACGACGATACTGGTGGCCAGCCATGACCTGGCGCTCATCAAGCGCATGAAAAAGCGCGTGGTGGTACTCGATCACGGTCGCATGGTCGATGATGTGCCGGCCGTGGAGGTGGCGTGATGACGACGGGGGAACGCAAGTCAACCACGATGCGCTCGCGTCCGCGGCGTCTGGCGACATGGCGCGAACAGCATGCGTGGTGTCTCGCGGCTAGCATGCAGCGCCTGGCCGCGCGGCCGTTGGGCACGGCGCTGACCGTGCTGGTGATGGGGTTTGCCCTGGCTTTGCCGCTGGCGTTCTGGCTGGTGTTGGGTAATCTGGAGCATCTGGCCGGAACAGTGGGGCGAACGCAGGCGATCAACGTGTTCATGCAGACGCAGGCGCGCCCGGAGGCAGTCGCCGCGTTGGCGGGGGAACTGCGCCAGCGCGATGATGTGGCCGCCGTCAGCATCCGTACGCCCGCGCAGGGTTTGTCCGAGCTTGCTTCCATGCAGGGGTTCGCAAAAGCCGTCGCTGCGCTTGATTACAATCCCTTGCCGTACGTGCTGGTGGTTGAACCGCGGCAGCACGCGCCAGCGGCCGCAGTGCAGGCCTTGATTGCGGCCTTGCGCGTGTTGCCCGGTGTCGATCAGGTTCAGGATGATGGCACGTGGCGCCAGCGGCTGGACGCGCTGGTGGATGCGGGGCAGCGTGTCGCGGTGGTGCTGGCGTTGTTGCTGGCGCTGGCGGCGTTGCTGGTGGTGGGCAACAGCGTGCGGCAGGACATTCGCGGCTGCGCCGGGGAGATCGCCGTGCTGAAACTGGTCGGTGCCAGCCATGCCTTCGTGCGGCGCCCTTACCTGTACGCCGGTTTGTGGTACGGCTTGGCGAGCGGGGTCGTGGCCAGCGTGCTGGTCGCGATCGTGGAGATGGCGCTGGCCGGACCACTCGGACGGCTGGCGGCCAGTTATGGCGGGCAACTGGCGCTGGGCGGATTGACCTGGTGGCAGCTGCTGATGGCGCCTCTGTTGGCTGCCTTTCTGGGTTGGTTGGGTGCGCGGTTGGTCAGCGCGCGCTGGTTGCGGCGCATGGCATGAGTGTCAAGAAGTCGATTGTGGGGGGATGATTGCAAGTCATGAACACCAGTATCGGCCGCCACGTTGCCAGCGCCGCGCCACGCGTGATGGTGGTGGACGGCTCGAAGGTGGTGCGCCGTTTGATCGCCCGCGTGCTCGAGGCCGAACTGGCCGGGGTGGAGGTCGTTGCCTGTGCGGATGGCGCCGAAGCCCAGGATGCATTGCGCGACGGCGTGGTCGACTTTGTCACCATTGCGTTGCGTCTGCCGGACATGGATGGTCTGGAACTGGCGCGCTATATCCGCGAATACGTGGCACAGACCTACGTGCCCATCGTGGTGGTTTCCGGCGATGTCGACGAGCGCCTGCGCGAACGCACGCTGAGCGATGACGTGACCGATTATTTCGACAAGGCGCTGGGTTTTCATGCGCTGGCCGATTTCATCCGCGGCTACGTAAGTCCCGAGAGCGTGGCCGATGGCGAGGTGCTGTATGTCGAAGACAGTCGCGTGGTGGCCCTGGCCACGCGGCGCATGATGGAAAAATACGGATTGACCGTGCTGCAGGTCGCCAGTGCGGAGGATGCCCTGGCGCTGTTGCAGACGGCTCGTGCGCAGGGCCGAATCGGCGCCGACGTGGTGTTGACCGACGTCACTCTGAAAGGCGCATTGACGGGGGGCGATCTCTTGCTGCGCATTCGCGGCGAGCTGGGCTATTCCAAGGGCTGTCTGCCGGCGTTGGTGATGACCGGTGACGACAATCCCGGCAAGCAAGCTGCGTTGATCCGTGCCGGTGCCAATGACCTGGTCGAAAAACCGGTGGAGGAGCAGCTTCTGGTTACCAAATTGTTGTTCCAGCTGCGCGTCGCGCGGCATGTGCGCGGCAAGATGGCAGGCCGTGCGGGGGCAGCGTCGCATAGGTCCTGAGTCATGTACAGCCGGACGGCGGGGATGGGTATGATGCCCTCTGGATCGGAGCGTGCCATTTGCATGACCATGGGTGAAGATCGTCTCCAACTGGAAGCTTCCTGGAAGGCCCGACTGGGTGACTACTTCGAGCGCCCGGACATGCTGGCCCTGCATGATTTTCTGGTGACCGAGAAACGTGCCGGCAAACAGATCTATCCGACCGGGCGGCAGATTTTCGCCGCGTTCGAGCACACGCCGTTCGACGCCGTCAAGGTGGTGATCCTCGGGCAGGATCCCTACCATGGACCGGGCCAGGCGCATGGCCTGTGTTTTTCCGTGCTGCCCGGCGTGCCGGTGCCGCCCTCGCTGGACAACATCTTCAAGGAAATCGAACGCGATCTGGGCGTGGCCCGCCCCGGGCATGGTTGCCTGTCGGCCTGGGCCGGGCGCGGGGTGCTGTTGCTCAACAGTGTGCTCACGGTCGAGCGCGGCCAGGCAGGTGCCCATCGCGGCAAGGGTTGGGAAGGATTCACCGATGCCGCCATCGACCATCTCAATCGCGAGCGCGAAGGATTGGTGTTCATGCTGTGGGGCAGCTACGCGCAGGCCAAGGGACGGTTGCTCGACGAAGCCCGGCACAAGGTGCTGCGTGCGCCGCATCCGTCGCCGCTGTCGGCCCATCGCGGCTTCATGGGCTGCGGACACTTTTCGGCCGCCAATGCCTATCTTGAACGACAAGGACACGAGCCAATCGACTGGTCGCTGCCGGTTCAACCCGCGTGACAGGACTGAGGCTGCCTCACCGAGGCTTCGGAATCGGTTCGTGGTACTGCGCGGGAGATGGCAGCCGAACGTGCTCGTGCACGTCGCTCAGACGTCGGCCCACATGCGCAGCAGATTCATGTGCGAACGGTTGACGGCCTCGAAGGTGGCGCTGTTGCCTTCGCTGGCGCGAATGTCTTGTCGCGCTTGTTCCAGATCCCAGAGCAATTCGCGTCGAGCCGGGTCGCGGACCATGCTTTGCACCCACAGGATGGCCGCACAGCGTGCGCCTTGCGTGACCGGCGTGACATGGTGCAGGGAGTTGGCGGGGTAGGCCACGGCGGCACCGGCCGCTTCCTTGAACTTGAACGTCGTGCCGTCGGCGTTGACCACGGTCAGTTCGCCCCCGCTGTAGCTGTCCGGGTTCGACAGGAACACGGTAATGGCCACGTCGGTGCGCAGCATGTCGCCGGGGTGGCCCATCAGCGGCATGTCGACGTGCGGCCCATACTGCATGCCCGGGCCGTATCGATTGAACATTGCCTGGGTAACGAAAGCCGGCAGCACGGCTGCGCGCAGGTCGGAGTTGCGCCAGAAGGCGGTGCGCACGATGTCGGCCATGCGCGCATAGCCGGCATGGTTGTAATCGACCTGTTGGTTGTTTTTCAGGCTGCGTGCCACGCCTCCGGCCGTGGTCGTGCCGTCCACCCAGGTTGCCGTTTCCAGCCCCGAGCGCAATGCATGCACTTCGTCGGGGGTCAGCAGAGGGCGGATGAAGTTGATCACGAGAGCTCTCCAAGGCGGGTTGCGCTGGCTTGGGCGGGGCTGGCCCGGCCGTGGTCGGCATTATAGGCGATGGCCGTGATTGGCTTGGAAGGGGACGAAAAGGCAATGCAGGACACGCGGATGGACGCGCCATCATTTTTCATGTACTATTTAGTTCATTAAATTGGTGTCACCAAGTATTCGGAACTTCGGCGACAATTAGCACTCCAAGTCAGTGAGTGCTAACCTGAACATCCTTCGAGGAGGTTTTCCCCATGTCACAGGCCCTGGTTGCCAATCAACTGCCGGTCCCGAACCTGGTCGGCAGTCTCAATGCCTACATTTCCGCCGTGCATCGCATCCCGGTACTGACGGCTGACGAGGAACAGGTGCTGGCGCGGCGTTATCGCGCCGAGAATGATCTGGAAGCGGCGCGTCAGCTGGTCACCTCGCACCTGCGTTTCGTGGTGCACGTGGCGCGTGGCTACTCCGGTTACGGCCTGCAGCTGGCCGATCTCATCCAGGAAGGCAACATCGGCCTGATGAAGGCGGTCAAGCGATTCGATCCGGACCATGGCGTGCGTCTGGTCAGCTTTGCCGTGCACTGGATTCGCGCCGAGATGCACGAGTTCATTTTGAAGAACTGGCGCATCGTCAAGGTCGCCACGACCAAGGCGCAGCGCAAGCTGTTCTTCAATCTGCGCAAGTCCAAGAAGCGTCTGGGCTGGCTGAATGCCGCCGAGGTCAAGGCGGTTGCGGCGGACTTGAACGTGCCGGAAAAGACCGTGCTGGAAATGGAATCGCGCCTGTCCGGTCGCGATGTCGGTTTCGAGGCGCCGGTCGATGCCGAGGACGACGACAAGCCCGCACCGGCGGCGTTCCTGCGCGATGACGATGCTGATCCATACATGGCGGTGGCCGAGGCCGACCTTGCCGACAATCGTCTGGATACGCTGGGCGCTGCCATGCAGGGTCTGGATGCGCGCTCGCGCGACATCATCCGGCGACGCTGGCTGGACGAGGACAACAAGGCGACGTTGCAGGATCTGGCCGACGAGTACGGCGTGTCCGCCGAGCGCATCCGCCAGATCGAAGCCAATGCGATGAAGAAGATGCGCGGCTTGTTCGCGGCGTAAGCCGGCATCCGCAACCTGGCGTGACAAACGGCCCCGTCGGGGCCGTTTGCATGTGCGCGCGATGATGTCTCAATACAAGTCGACCGGATCGACGTCGATCGACCAGCGCACCTTGCGTGCACTGGGCAGGGACAGGAGGCGGTCACGCCAGGGCTTGAGCATGCCGTGCAAGGGTTTGCGCCGGTCCGATTCGAGCAGCAGTTGGCCGCGGTGGTGTCCGGCGCGCAGCGGCATCGGGGCGGGCATCGGGCCAAGGATGCGCAAGTCGGGGTTGTCGGGCAGGGCGGCATGTGCGGCCGCGAGGAAGGCACCGACCAGCTCGCATCGGCCCGCCTCGGCGCGCAGCAGCGCCTGACTGGCGCAGGGTGGCAGTTGCAACAGGCGGCGTTCGTCCAGCAGCTTGGTGGTCACGCTGGCGTAGCCAGCGGTCAGCAGATGGCACAGGAATGGATGGTCGGGATGGTGCGTCTGCAACAGCACTCGCCCGGGTTTGTGTGCACGTCCTGCGCGGCCGGCCACTTGCACGATTTGCTGCGCGAGACGCTCGCTGGCGCGAAAGTCCACACTGTACAAACCTTCGTCCAGGCTGGTGATGACGACCAGGGTCAGGTGTGCCAGGTCGTGGCCTTTGGCGAGGATCTGCGTGCCGATCAGGATCGCGGCATGGCCGTCGTCGAGTCGGCCGAGCGTCTGTTCGAGAGCGTTGCGGCGGCGCGTGGTTTCGCTGTCGATGCGCAACACCGGTACCTCGGGGAAGCGTGCGCGCAGTGCCTCTTCCAGACGCTCCGTGCCGTAGCCTTGCGGATGCAGCGGCCCGTGGCTGCAATCCGGGCAGGCGGCGGGAACGCGTTGTTCGCGATCGCAGTGATGGCAAACCAGGCGCTGGCGCCCCGCATGCAGGGTCATCGGTTTGTCGCAGCGAGGGCATTGCGCGTGCCAGCCGCAGGCATGGCAGGTCAGGACGGGCGCGTAACCACGGCGATTGCGGAATACCAGTACCTGCTCGTCACGCGCCAGCGTGGTGGCGATGGCCGTGATGACATCGGCGGACAGCCCGTGGCGCAGAGGTTGCGCGCGCGTGTCGATCACCTGCACCGGCGGAGCCGGCCGGGCGCTGGCGCGCGTCGGCAACACCAGGCGCGTGTAGCGACCGGCCTCGACGTTGGCCAGCGATTCCAGTGATGGCGTGGCCGAGCCCAGCACCAGCGGCACGCCGAGCGCGCGTGCACGCACCACGGCAAGGTCACGGGCGTGATAACGGAAGCCGTCCTGCTGCTTGTAGGAAGTGTCATGCTCCTCGTCAACCACGATCAGGCCGGCGCGCGGCAGCGGCGTGAAAATCGCCGAACGGGTACCGAGGATGACGCGCGCCTCGCCGCTGCGTGCACGCAACCAGGCGCGCGCGCGTTCACCGTCGGCCAGGCCCGAATGCAAGACCTCGACGTCGACGCCCAGACGCTCGCGCAGGCGCTGACCGCTTTGCGGGGTCAGGCTGATCTCCGGCACCAGCATCAGCACTTGCCGACCGTGCGCCAGCGCCTGCGCCATCGCAGCCAGATACACCTCGGTCTTGCCGCTGCCGGTCACGCCTTCCAGCAGGAAGGCATGATAGCCATGCATGTCGGCGGTGAGGGTGGCCACGGCCCGCTGCTGCTCCGGGTTGAGTGGCGGTCCGGCCACCGGTACCCGCGGCAAGGTGGTGGCGGTCAGGGTGTGGCGCTCGATCAAGCCGGCCTTGGCCAGACGGCGCGCCGCGTCACGCCAGCCGGGCAACTCGGCATCGAGGACATGTGCCGTGCGCATGCCTTGGGCCAGCTGTTGCAACAGGGCTTGGGATGCACCACGTCGTCGCCCCGCGATGCGAGCGGTGCCGCCGGAGGCTGTCGATGCCCAGGCTTCGATGCCGGTTTCGGGCAGCGGGCGACCGTTGCGCAAGGTGGCCGGCAGTGCCCCCGTGAACACCTCGCCGGGCGTGCCCAGCCAGTAATTGACGGCCCAGGCGAGAGAGGCCATCAATTCGGCATCCAGCAGCGGTTCGGCATAGAGCAGGGCCTCGACGCGTTTGAGTCGACCCGTGGGCAGCATGGAGTCGTTGCTGCATTCGATCACGATGCCGGTTTGGTGGCCACGCCCGAACGGCACGCGCACGCAACAGCCGGGTCTGGCCTGGCAGTCGCGGGGGGGCAGGTAATCGAACAGCTGCGGCAACGGGACCGGCAGGGCGATGCGCAGAATGTCGTGCATGGGTCCAGTGTAGTGGTCAGCTGTGTCGTCGTGGATGTTGTTCGCAGCCCCCATGACCTGCATGCATTTGTTCAGGCGATCCGATGGCAAAGATCGCTAACTGCCCATGGCGCGGGCGATTTGTCGCTTATCCACAAATGCTGTGGATAACTTTGTGGATGAGTGCGGGAGGGGTACTCCGGGACCGCGCGGCGCCGCGGCCTCCGACGACGTGGACAAAAAATAACCATGGCATTTTTATTGTTTTATATCAATGTGTTGCAAATAAGTGATGGTCATGGACAGGCGCCCGTGCAGATGAGCGCAAGTGGGTCTTGACTTGGTCGCCGTGCTGTGAAAAACCCGTCGCGACGGGGGCCATGGGGGGCGCGAGTTTCAACTGGCCAAGCCGATCAGCGCGGCCATGGCGATGGCAAACAGCAGCATGATGTTGTAGCAGATGCCGGTCACGCCGTACTTCACCACGGTGAAAAACCAGCCTTGGCGGTAGACGCGCTTTTGCATCAGCAACAGGTACACGGCCAGCCAGATCCACAGCGCCGCCTGCAGCCAGCTTGCCGGGACATTGGCCCAGTCGGGCAGCTTCCAGGTGATCAGGCCCAGCAGTACCGACAAAAACAGGGTCAGGAAGATGAAGGCGTGACTGTACAGGGCGATGATCAGGTGCTCGATGTACAGGCGCGATTTGAACACGTACAGGATTTTCAGCAGCAGGGCCAGCAACGGAATCAGCACGAACAGCGCCTGTGGCGTCACCGCCAGCATGTTGCGGATCACGCGACGTCGGGCATGCTGACGCGATGCGGGCGTGCCGTTGTTCATGGCACTGAGGTTGGCGTCCGCCTGCTCGATGCCGGCATTCATGCGGTTGCGCAGAAACTGCGGCAGCCATCCGGAGCGAATGCGCGGCAGGTGGTTGGCTCCACGCAGGTTCACGTTGACGTGATCGCTGTTGTCACGGGCCGCCAGCAGCGCGCCGAGGTCGGGGATAGCCAGCGTTCCGGGCGGGATGGATGGCATGGGCGTCTGATCAGCGGCAGCCCCCGGCTGGTGGCGGGCCAGACCCTGCTGTCTGGCCTTGGCCACGCGGCCGTCCAGCGCGCCCAGCCAGAGGGTGGCGCCGGTGCTTGCATCACCGATGCGGGACAGGCTTTGTGCGATGGTGCCGGACAGCGCATCGGCGCGGGCGTTGACGGTGGCTTGCGTGGGCGCATGGACAATCGCGGCAAGTTGGCCGGTCAGGGCCGCGGTGGATGGCGGTGCGGGGATGGAAGCAGCTGCGAGGGGCGTGGCGTGCATTTGCCGCAGGTCGTGGTCGGCTCGGACCGCTGCTTCGCGTTGCGCCAACGTCAGCGCCAAGGTGCCGATGGCGGGCAGGCCGGTCTTTTGGCGTGCCGTGTCGATGTGCGCCACCGTGCGTTGCAGATGCTGATGTACCTCGGTGGGTGAGGACAGGTGGACCGGATTGCGGACGACCAGCGACTGGTCCAGCATCAGCGCCAGATGGATCAGCAAGAATGCCAGCACGCTCAGGAAGAACATCAATCGGAACGGTGGGATGTAGCGCGTGCGGCGTCCGGCAAAATACTCGCGTGGCAGGAAGCCGGGTCGAAAATACAGCGCCGGCAGGGTGTGCATGATGCGGCCGTCGATGTTGAAGATCGCGTCGGTCGCGTCCGCCGCCAGCGCTGGCAGATGACGCAGCATGTGCTTGGTGGGTTGTCCGCACTGGTAGCAGAACGGGCCCAGCAGCTCGGTGCCGCAATTGGCGCAATGCGTGTGTTCCGGGCTCAGGTCGCGATGGCCGGGTGGGGTCCTTTCAAGCTCGCGGTGCGACTCGTTCATGGGGTGCGCGCAGGCGTGGCGGGCGAGGTGCCCATGCCGCGTAACCTACCCCGTCCGGCGGCGAAACGTAAGTGTGACCGATGGCCTGCCGGCTGCATGGCGCGAGGCAGCGCATCCTTTTCATCGCGCGCGGGGTGCCGGGTTGCGGAATCAGTACATGCCCGTTCCGTAAGGATCGGCACTGCCTAGGTCCGCGGTCTCCGCGCCACCACCTTCGGCCAGGCGAATCTTCAGCGCCAGACCATCGCGCGAATCGGCCTTGGACAGCGCCTCCTCCAGCTCGATGCGACCTTCCTTGTACAGCCGGTATAGAGACTGGTCGAAGGTCTGCATGCCGTCCTGCAGGCTGCGGTCCATGGCTTCCTTGATCTCGTGAACCTCGCCACGCCGAATCATGTCGCGGATAAGCGGCGTGTTGATGAGTACCTCCACGGCAGGCAGGCGGCGGCCGTCCTTGCCGATCACCAGGCGCTGGCTGATGACGGCCTTGAGGTTCATGGCCAGGTTCATCAGCACGTTCTTGTGCGCCGATTCGGGGAAGAAATTGAGGATGCGCTCGAGCGTCTGGTCGGCATTGTTGGAGTGCAGCGTGGCCAAGCACAGGTGGCCGGTCTCGGAGAACGAGATGGCCGCCTCCATCGTGTCGGTGTCGCGGATCTCGCCGATCATGATCACGTCCGGCGCCTCGCGCATCGCGTTCTTCAGCGCCTCGTGGTAGCTGTGCGTGTCCAGCCCCACCTCGCGTTGATTGATCACCGATTTCTTGTGCCGATGCAGGTATTCGATCGGATCCTCGATGGTGAGGATGTGGCCGGAGCGGTTGGAGTTGCGGTGGTCGAGCATGGCCGCCAGCGTGGTCGACTTGCCCGAGCCGGTGGCGCCGACCAGCAGGATCAGGCCGCGCGGTTCCATGATGAGGTCGCGGAACAACTCGGGCAGCTGCAATTCGGTGATGCCGGGGATGACGTTCTTGATCGCGCGGATCACCATGCCCACTTCGCCGCGTTGCTTGAATACGTTGATGCGGAAGCGGCCGGCATCCTTGACGGCCAGCGCCATGTTCAGCTCAAGGTCGCGCTCGAACTGCGGCACCTGTCCCTCGTCCATCAGCGAGTAGGCGATTTTCTTGACCATGCCGTGCGGCAGGCCGGTGTTGCCGAGGGGGTAGAGCTTGCCTTCAACCTTGATGTTGACGGGCGCGCCAGTGGTGAGAAACATGTCCGACGCGCCCTTGTCGACCATCAGTTTCAGAAAATAACCGATGTCCATGGGGCACCTGTGGGGAAACGAACGATGATGCTAAATTATACGCGTCAAGCAGGAAGCGAATGCTTCGAAGGTCACGCTTTATGGCGCCGAGAGTTGAATTTCCCCCGCGAGTGCGGATTTTGTGCGGTGTTGCCGGTTTGCTGTTGTTGGCCGGCTGCGCGGGCACCCCGCCGCCGACCGGACTGATGACGCGTGCGCAGCAGCAGCTGGCCGCGGCTCAGGCAGCCCAGGCGAATGATTACGATCCGGTGGACTTCGGTTTTGCGCAACAGCGTTTGCAAAGCGCGAAGGCGGCCATGGCTGCGCAGAAATATGATCTGGCGAGCGACATGGCCAACGAATCGATGGCCGATTCGCGCCTGGCCCAGACCCGCGCGGAGTTGGCCGCATTGCGCAAGCAGATTCGCAGCGCCCGTGCCGAGAACGCGCGCCTGCGCAGCCAGTTGCTGAGCCCGCCGGCGCCGGCGACCCCCGGCCAGGGTCATGGCGGCAGCAATGGCGGCTTGCCCACCCAGATCATCCTGCAGCAGCCGGCGACCCCGGCGTCGAGCAGTGCCCCGGCTTCAGCCTCCTCCTCGGCAACCCATGCGGCGGAGGGCAAGTGATGAATACCTTTGCGAAAATCCTGTGCGCGGGCTTGCTCTCGGCATGCGCCGGTGCTGCTCTGGCGTCCACCAAGGTGGACCTGGATTACCAGCGCTTGAACCAGCGTCTGGACCAGCTTGCCGCCAACCCGGTGCTGGGCCAATACGCCCAGGCGCAACGCACGCTGGCACGGCAGGCCGTGGACCTCTTGCCCGATGCGAGCAAGAAACGTCGACCGTACGTGCTCTATATCGCCGAGCGGCGCGTGGATCAGGCCAAGGCGGCGGCGGAACTGGCCGTGGCGCGTCTGCAGCTGGTCAAGCTGCAACATGAGCACGACCAGATTTTGCTCGAGGCCAGTCGTCGCGACACCGCCGCCACGCAGCGCGCACTGGAACGCGAACAGCTGCAGAATCAACTCGCGGCCGAGAATGCCCAGCGTTTGCAGGCGCAGGGACAAGCCTATTCGCAGGCCGCGCAACAAGCCCAGGCCGAAGCGACTCAAGCGCGCAAACTGGCCAGTTCGCAGGCGCATGCCGCGGCGCTGGCGCGGCATGAGGCGAATCTGGCCGAGAGCGCGGTCAGGTTGATGCGCCAGCAACTGGATCACCTCACCGCCAAGCGTGGCGCCGAGGGCATGCAGATGACCTTGGGTGGCATTGCATTTGCCGTCGGCGGCACGGCGTTGCGGCCCGAGGCCAAGGCGCATTTGGGCAAGCTCGTGCGGTTTGTCCAGGCCAAGCCGAATGAGCACATTC
Source organism: Rhodanobacteraceae bacterium (assembly GCA_036379495.1). Lineage (GTDB taxonomy): Bacteria > Pseudomonadota > Gammaproteobacteria > Xanthomonadales > Rhodanobacteraceae > Oleiagrimonas. The sequence goes on from DASVGO010000023.1 coordinate 65,903, forward strand.
GCATTGAGGGTTACACCGATTCCAGCGGCAATGCCGCCGTCAACCAGACCTTGTCGCTGCAGCGCGCGCAATCGGTGCGCAATGCCCTGGTGGAGCAAGGTGTGGATCCTTCGCGCATCAGCGCCGTCGGCATGGGTGAAACCAACCCCGTGGCCAGCAATGCCACCGCCGCGGGACGTGCCAGGAATCGCCGTGTGGTCGTGATCCTGCAGGACAAATGATCGCTTCACGGCGAACGCGGACGGGCGTGCACGGCGCCGCGTGACCCCCGGCGAGACATATTCAACTGGTTGTTTTAACGAAAAATTCTCGTTTTCATGGCGCTTGCGATCGCCGTCGCGAAAGAGTAGGGTCAGGTGACCGGGGCATGTCGCCCCCGGACCTGCCGGTCAGCCCCATGCACCCACCCGTCATGTCTGTCTCGTCACTGCCGCATCCACGGCGTGGCGCGGGTTTGTGCACCCCGTACGTTTTCATGCCGCTGCGTGACCGGCCGCGGCGACGTGTCTCGCTTTCGGGAGATTGCCATGTTTGAAAGCCAGCAACGCGAGGATGTCGAGGCCTTGATGCGGTCCGATACCGAATTTCGCCGCCTGTTTCATCGTCATCAGGAACTCGACAGCAAGGTCCACGATGCCGAAATCGGTGCCTTGCCCATGGATGCCGATACCCTGAGCAGCATGAAGAGGGAAAAACTGCTGGCCAAGAGTCGCCTGATGCGCATGTGGGAAACCCATCGACACCGCGTCTCCAACTGAGCGTGCGCACAACGCACCATCGGCGTCGGCCTGCATGGTCGGCGCCGATTTCGTTTATGCATCTCGGTTATGATGGCGAGCCTAGTTGCCACGGCTGCGCAGACAGCCACTACCGGGAGCCCGCATGACCGTCGCATCCAGCATTCTCGAGCTGATCGGGCACACACCGATGTTGCGCGTGCAACGTCTGGATACGGGCGTTTGCGAGCTGTATTTGAAGCTCGAAAGCATGAATCCCGGCGGTTCCATCAAGGATCGGATCGGCCTGTCGATGATCGAGGGTGCCGAGAAGGCAGGCCGGATCAAACCCGGCGCAACATTGGTGGAGGGCACCGCCGGCAATACCGGTCTGGGGTTGGCGCTGGTGGCGCAGGCCAAAGGCTACAAACTCATCCTGGTCGTACCGGACAAGATGAGCCGCGAGAAGATTTTCAATCTCAAGGCGATGGGCGCCGAAGTGGTGCTCACGCGCTCGGACGTGGCCAAGGGCCATCCCGAGTATTACCAGGATTTGGCGGCGAAGATCGCGCAGGACACGCCAGGCGCGTTCTTTGTCAACCAGTTCGGCAATCCGGACAACCCGGCCGCGCATCGCGCCAGCACCGGGCCGGAGATTTTCGAGCAGATGGATGGCCGCATCGATGCGCTGGTGGTGGGCTGCGGATCATCCGGCACCATGACCGGCCTGTCGCAGTATTTTGCCGAGGTCTCGCCGGCCACCGAAGTGATCCTTGCCGATCCGGTCGGCTCGATCCTGGCGCAGTACATCAATGAAGGCACCATCAGCGAAAAGTCCGCCAGCTGGATGGTCGAGGGCATCGGCGAGGATTTCCTGCCCGTCATCAGCGATTTTTCACGCGTCAGGAAAGCCTACGCGATCACCGATCAGGAGAGCTTTCTCACGACGCGCGAGCTGCTGGCCGCCGAAGGTGTGCTGGGCGGCTCCACGACCGGAACCTTGCTGGCCGCGGCGCTGCGCTGGTGTCGCGAGCAGACCACGCCCAAGCGCGTGGTGACACTGGTGCCCGACACCGGCAACAAGTACCTGTCCAAGCTGTACAACGATTACTGGATGGTCGACAACGGTTTCATCGAGCGCGAAAAACATGGTGACTTGCGTGACCTCATCATGCGCCCGTATGCCAAGCGCGACACCGTGGTGGTCAAGCCCGACGACCTGCTGGTCACGGCCTACAATCGCATGAAGCTGTATGACGTGTCGCAGTTGCCGGTGATGGAGGGCGAGCGCATCGTCGGCATCATCGACGAGTCGGATTTGCTGCTGCGCGTGCACGGTGCGCAGGCTTGTTTCACCGAAACCGTCGCCACCGCCATGGTCGGCACGCTCAACGTGCTGGATGTGCATGCGCCGATCGACGCGCTGCTGCCGGTGTTCGACCGCGGGCATGTGGCCATCGTCATGGACGGCGAGAAATTTCTTGGCCTCATCACCCGCATCGACCTGTTGAATTACCTGCGCCGCAAGGTGGAATAAACTTCACGGCCTTCGCTGTCTGTGGGAGCGGCCGGTGGCCGCGATGGTCGGCAAACCACCGTGGCCACAGGCCATTTCCACACTTTCAAACCAACTTGAAACGGATACCGTCCCATGTGCGGAATCGTCGCTGCCGTCGCCCAGCGTGACGTGGCTCCCATCCTCATCGCCGGTTTGAAGGCGCTGGAATACCGTGGCTACGATTCGGCCGGCTTGGCCGTGATCGATGACGGAAAGCTCGAACGCGTGCGCGCCGTCGGCAAGGTGCGTGAAATGGAGGCCCGTTACCTGGCGCATCCGTTTCCGGGCGGTACCGGCATTGCGCATACGCGCTGGGCCACGCACGGAGCACCGACCGAGGACAATGCACATCCGCATGCGGCTGGTCGCGCTGTCGTGGTGCACAACGGCATCATCGAAAACCACGAGCCATTGCGCGCCGAACTGGAGGCGGAGGGCCGGCGGTTCACGTCCGAGACCGACACCGAGGTGATCGCCCATCTCGTGGACCGCGAGTTGGCTGCCGGCAAAAGCCTGCGCGAGGCGGTGCGGGCCACGTTGACGCGCTTGCATGGCGCCTACGCCATTGCCGTCATGGACACGGCCTCGCCCGACAGCCTGATGGGCGCGCGGCGCGGCAGTCCGTTGGTGTTGGGCGTGGGCATCGGCGAGCATTTTCTGGCTTCGGACGTGCAGGCGCTGGTGCAGGTGACGCGCCAAGTGGTGTATCTGGACGAAGGCGACGTGGCCGAAATCCGCCGCGATGGCTGGCAGGTATGGGACGGGCAGGGTCAGCCGGTCGATCGCGCCATGCACGAAAGCGACCTGTCTGCCGATGTCGTCGAACGTGGACGTTATCGCCATTACATGCAGAAGGAAATCTTCGAGCAGCCGCGCGCCGTCGCCGACACGCTCGAAGGGCGGCTGGGGCCGCATGGCGTGCTGCCCAACATCTTCGGCGTCGATGGCGATGCCGTGCTGGCCAAGGTGCGCGGTCTGCACATCGTGGCCTGCGGCACCAGCTATCACGCGGGTCTGGTGGCCAAGTACTGGATCGAGTCACTGGCCGGCTTGCCGGTCGCCGTCGAAGTGGCCAGCGAATACCGTTATCGCGACGTCGTGGTGCCGACAGACACGCTGTTCGTGGCCATTTCCCAGTCCGGCGAGACGGCCGACACGCTGGCGGCCCTGCGCGAGACCGGTCGGCGTGGCTATCTCGCCACGCTGGGCATCTGCAACGTGCCCGAGTCTTCGCTGGTGCGCGAGGCCAGCCTCAAATTCATGACGCGAGCCGGCCCCGAGATCGGCGTGGCCTCTACCAAGGCGTTTACCGCCCAGTTGACGGCGCTGGCGCTGTTGGCGCTGGAGTTGGGTCGGTTGCATGGGCAGGATGCGGTTCGGCAGCAATCCTTGCGTGATGAATTGGCTGCCTTGCCGGCCACCATCGAAGGTGCCTTGGCCTGCGAGCCGGCCATCAAGGCCCTGGCCGAACAATTCGTGCATCGGGAACACGCCTTGTTTCTCGGTCGTGGCGTGCAATTCCCGGTTGCCCTCGAGGGGGCGCTCAAGCTCAAGGAAATTTCCTACATCCATGCAGAGGCCTATCCGGCAGGCGAGCTCAAACACGGTCCGCTGGCCTTGATTGACGAAGCCATGCCGGTGATTGTCGTGGCGCCCAATGACGTTTTGTTGGACAAACTCAAATCCAACATGCGTGAAGTGCGCGCGCGTGGCGGTCAGTTGGTTGTGCTGGCCGGGGCCGATGCCGGTTTTGTCTGGGATGCGGCCGATGGCGAACTGATCACCATTCTTGCGCCAGGCAGCTTCACCGCACCGGTGGCGTTCACTGTGCCGCTGCAGCTGCTGGCCTATCATGTTGCCGTCGCCCGCGGCACCGACGTCGATCAGCCGCGCAATCTGGCCAAGTCCGTCACGGTCGAGTAGCCCTGCCCACAGTTGTGGGGGCACGATGCGGCCAATGCCCGACAGCATGCGATAATCGAGAGTGACCCGGATCAAAATGAGGCTGTATGGACCGCGACAATACGCACACCTTGGGCATGGGCACTCGCGCCATCCACGCTGGGCAGGTGCCTGATCCAGCGACCGGCGCCATCATGACGCCGATCTACCAGACCTCGACCTACGTCCAGGCCAGTCCAGGCCAGCACAAGGGCTACGAATATTCACGTACGCAAAACCCAACGCGCATGGCATGGGAGCGTTGCGTGACCGATCTGGAAGGCGGTGAGGCCGGCTTTGCCTTCGCCTCGGGCTTGGCTGCCATCGCCACCGTGCTCGAGTTGCTCGATGCCGGCAGCCATGTCATCTCCATGGACGATGTCTATGGTGGCAGCTATCGCCTGTTCGACAAGGTGCGCCGCCGTTCGGCGGGGCTGGAGTTCAGCTTCGTTGATTTGAACGATGCTGCTGCATTGGCTGCAGCGCTGAAGCCCAACACGCGCATGATCTGGGCCGAGACGCCGACCAACCCCATGCTCAAGCTGGTGGATCTGGAAAAGGTGGCAGCGTTTTCCAGGCAGCACGGCCTGCTGTTCGTGGTCGACAACACGTTCTGTTCGCCGATCGTGCAGCGGCCGTTGGAGCTGGGTGCCGACATCGTCGTGCATTCAGCCACCAAATATCTCAATGGACATTCGGACAGCGTGAGCGGCGTGGCCGTAGCCGGCACCAGGGAGCTGGCCGAGCAATTGGCCTTTTTGCAGAATTCCGTTGGCGCCGTCGCTGGTCCGTTCGACAGTTTTCTGGCCTTGCGCGGTGTCAAGACGTTGCATCTGCGCATGCGCCAGCATTGTCAAGGCGCGCTGGAGCTGGCGCGCTGGCTGGAACAACATCCCGCCATTGAACGAGTGATTTACCCAGGCTTGGAAAGTCATCCGCAACATGAACTGGCCAAACGCCAAATGCATGGTTTCGGCGGCATTGTCAGCATGGAAATCGCTGGTGGCCTGGAAAAAGCCCGGCACTTTCTCGAACGCTGCCACCTGTTCTCGCTGGCTGAATCCCTGGGCGGCGTGGAAAGCCTGATCGAGCATCCGGCCATCATGACGCATGCGTCGGTGCCGGCGGCCAACCGCAAGCGGCTTGGCATCAGCGATGGGCTGGTGCGGTTGAGTGTGGGGACTGAAGATGTGGAAGATTTGCGTGCCGAACTCGACATGGCGTTGCGCTGAATGTGGGGGCTTTGCGCGGGATGCCGAGTGATCCTGGCGGCTACAATGGGCGACACTTGCAAGCCCTGCGGCTCCGGCAGGTTGCACAAGTTCGTCTGCTAGGAGTGGCCTGTCACAACATGTACGAGTACGACCAGAATGCACGCCACCTATCGCTTGATTGATCCGCTGTCACCCTATCGCGCCTTGGCACGCAACTATGCGCTCGTCGTGCAGATGGCAAAGCGGGATGTGAAGAGCCGCTATCGCGGATCGTTCATGGGCCTGTTTTGGTCATTCTTCAATCCGCTGCTGATGCTGACGGTCTATGCGTTCGTATTTGGTGTTCTTTTTCACGCGCGTTGGAATCGGCACGAGACGAATCATCTGGCATTCGTCCTGATCATGTTTGCCGGCATCAATGTCAGCAACATGTTTTCGGAATGTGCGACTCGTGCAACTACCCAGATCATCGAAAATGCCAATTACGTGAAGCGGGTGGTCTTTCCGCTTGAATCACTTTCCTGGAGCGCCGTGGGTGCAGCGTTGTTCCATCTTCTCGTCGCCACCATCGCGTTATTGGTCATTGAATTGGTAGCGTTCCATCACATTCCGTGGACGGTCGTATTGTTCCCCATCGTGATTGCCGTGTTCATGCCTTTCGTGGCTGGCACGGTGTGGCTGTTGGCATCGTTGGGCGTCTTTTTGAGGGATATCAAGCAGGCCATTGTCATTGCCACGTCTGCGTTGATGTTCCTGGCACCGATCTTCTATCCACTGTCGATGATCCCCGGAAAATATCGAATCTTTTGGTACTTGGATCCGTTGACGGTCATTGCAATGGCTTCGCAAAAAGTGCTTTTTTTTGGTGAACTGCCGCGCTGGGATCATCTTGGTCTGTACCTGATCGTGTCCATGTTGTTTGCGTGGGGTGCATTTGCGTGGTTCCAGCGCACCCGAAAGGGATTTGCCGATGTTGTATGAGAATGGCAGCATCGTTGTCGAGGGGCTGTCCAAGCGTTACGAAATTTATGCGCGGCCCGCCGATCGCCTCAAACAAATGATTTTGCCCAAGGTGCGGCGCTGGATGCGCCGGATGGAGAAGGCTTATTTTCAGGAATTCTGGGCATTGCACGATGTCAGCTTCACGGTGGCTCGCGGCGAAACCGTTGGCATCATTGGCTGCAATGGATCAGGCAAATCGACATTGCTGCAGATGGTTTGCGGGACCTTGTATCCCACTGCAGGCAAGGTGAAAACGGGTGGCCGCATTGCCGCCTTGCTGGAGTTGGGAGCGGGGTTCAATCCCGAATTCACGGGTAGGGAAAATATCCATCTGAGTGGGTTGCTGTACGGCATCACGGACGCCGAATTGCGCAGCCGTTATCAGTCGATTGTGGAGTTCGCGGATATCGGCGAATTCATCGAACAGCCTGTCAAGACTTATTCAAGCGGCATGTACGTGCGTTTGGCTTTCGCCATTGCTGCGCATGTGGATGCCGACACGTTGATAGTTGATGAGGCATTGAGTGTTGGTGATGTCCGGTTTACCCAAAAATGCATGCGCTTCCTGCGCGAATTCCAGAAGCATGGCACGCTGCTGTTCGTCAGTCATGACCCGGGTGCAGTGCTGAATCTGTGCGATCGCGCCATCTGGCTTGACAAAGGGCGAATGCTGGCTGACGGACCTGCACGTGAGGTGGTGGAGCAGTACCTGGCTGAGCAGCATGCGGCGGACCGGGCAACTTTGGGCGAGCAGGTTGTAGTGCAAAATTCCTTGTTCAAGGATGAAAGCATCAATGCCGGTGCCACCCATTTGCCAGATATGGGTGTGCCCAAGGATGTGATCGATCCCCGGCAGGAAATCCTCAATGGCTGCGCAAAGCGCAACCTCATCGAGGTTTTTGAGTTTGATGACACGCGGATCGGCAAAGAGTTTGGTGCTGGCGCCATCCGTATCCGGGGTGTCCGAATGTGCGTGCCGGGAGGGAAGGCCATCAGGATGACCTCTGCCGGCGAAGCTGTGGATCTGGAAATTGACGCGAATGTATTGGAGGCTATCGAAGCGCCGATTTTCGGGTTCTACGTCAAGGACCGTCTTGGGCAGCGGCTGTTCGGTGACAATACCTATTTCAGCTACCATGACAAACCACTGAAATTGTCGCGTGGAACTGGGCTGCGTGCTCGTTTCCGTTTTCGCATGCCCATTCTTCCAGTGGGTGATTATTCGGTCGATGTGGCGGTAGCCACCGGAACCCAGGACAGCCATACACAGCAACACTGGGTCCGTGATGCGTTGGTGTTCCAGGCCAGTGACAGCACCATGCGGCACGGCCTGGTGGGTATTCCCATGCATGCCATCGAGATAGAGCGGATCGCTCCATGACCCTGGAATTCACTGGCGAGCGTTATGTGCCGACAGAGCATGGCGAGATTCGCCATGAACATCTGCATCGCTACGCGTGGTGTATGCCGTTGGTGGAAGGCAAACAGGTGCTGGATATTGCCTGTGGGGAAGGCTACGGAGCTGCCATGTTGGCCGGCAGTGCCAAGTCGGTGATTGGAGTGGACATCGACCCGACAGCGGTAGCTCACGCAAAGCGTGAATACGTGGATGTCGAGAATCTCGATTTCAGGCGCGGAGATGCTGCGCTGATCCCGATTGAGAGTGATGGTGTTGACGTTGTCGTGTCATTCGAAACCATCGAGCATCACGACAAGCACCAGGAAATGCTCAGCGAGATCCGGCGGGTTCTGCGGCCAGATGGACTCTTGGTGATTTCTTCACCGAATCGCGTTGTGTATACGGAACAAGCCGGGCATCACAATGAGTTCCATGTCAAAGAGCTTGACTTTGGCGAGCTTGATGCGCTGCTGAGCGGGCAATTCAGGCAGATCCATTATTTCGGGCAGCGCCTGGCGGTTGGTTCGTCCATTTTCACCTTGCACGCCGATGCCGGGAATCGCACCCTGAATGCACTCACCGACACCGGCAATCAAGTGGTCCAGCGTGCCGCATCACTTGAGCAGCCGGTGTACTACATCGCCGTGGCTGGACCGATTGGGCCTGAGGTGATGAAGAAGTTGCAACCTTCCGTCCTGTTTTCGGAAGCGGAGGACCTTTACACGCATCATCGGCAGGTCGCCAAGTGGGCTCAGGGCATTGACGCGGAGCTGACGCAGTTGCATGCCGCGCACGCCCAGCTTGTGGCAGAGCATGACAAGATGGCACGGTGGGCGACCGGGTTGGATGCGGAGCTGTCACGGGTGAAGGATGCGCACGGCAAGCTGGTTGCGGAGTTGGCACAGACTCAAGATCGATTGAGTCTGATGGTTGGCCAGCTGGGTCAGGCCCGCAGTCGTGCCGATGAAAGTGCACGTCAACTCGCACTCGTACAACATCAGTACCAGTTGTTGCTGCGATCGGCTTCGTGGCGTCTGACGCGACCGCTGCGCCTGCTGATGCGGATATTGCGCGGAGATTGGCATGGTGTTGCGGGATCTTGGCGTGCGTTTCGCCAGCGTCGACATGCGCAAGCAACGCAGGATTCCGGACAGCGGGTATCGACATCAGATCTGCTTCGCCGACAGGTGCCGGAGTCCTGGGCATCTTGCGCCATCAATTTTTCGTTTCCCGAATGCGATCGGCCACGAGTCAGCATCATCATCCCGACCTACGGGATGCTGGGCATGACATTGACTTGTTTACGGTCAATTGCATCCAATCCACCCGGGACAACCTACGAGGTACTGGTTGCCGAAGATGCCTCGGGAGATGCGGAAATCAGGCAGCTGGCCAAGATTCCCGGTTTGCGCTTTGAAATCAATCCGGAGAACCTTGGTTTCGTGAAATCCTGCAACCGGGCCGCGTTGCTGGCGCGCGGCGAGTACGTGTATTTTCTCAACAATGATACCGAGGTGGCTGCGGGCTGGCTCGACGCGTTGCTTGAAATCTTCGATACCCATCCAGATTGCGGCATGGCAGGGTCGAAGCTGGTGTACCCGAACCATCGTCTGCAAGAGGCAGGCGGCATCATCTGGAACGATGCCTCGGGTTGGAATTACGGGCGGATGCAGGATCCAAATGACCCCGAATACAACTACGTGCGCGAAACCGATTATTGTTCCGGCGCATCCTTGCTGATCCCTGCCGGATTGTTCAAGGAGCTGGGCGGCTTCGACGAAAGCTATGCGCCGGCATATTTCGAAGATTCCGATCTGGCTTTCAAGGTGCGTGCCAGTGGTCGCAAGGTGTATTACTCGCCGTTTTCCACCGTGATCCATTACGAAGGTGTCTCCCATGGCACTGATGTGAATGCCGGGATCAAGGCTCACCAAGTGTCCAACCAGAAGACTTTTGCCAGGCGCTGGCAAAATGAACTGCGGAGCACGCATTACGCCAACGCCGAGCGCGTGTTTCGGGCGAGGGAACGATCATTCGACAAGCCGATCGTGCTGGTGGTGGATCATTACGTGCCGCAGCCAGATCATGATGCCGGGTCGCGCACGATGTTCCAGTTCATGCGCGCGTTGGTCGCGATCGGGTGCTCGGTCAAGTTCTGGCCCGACAATCTGTGGCGCGATCCGCATTACACGCCCATGTTGCAGAAGCTTGGCGTGGAGGTGATGTATGGGCCAAAGTGGGACGGTGGGTTCGCGCGCTACATGGCCGAATATGGCAGGGAATTCTCCGCTGTCATGTTGAGCAGGCCGCACATTTCCTTGCCTTATCTCGATGTTGTACGCAAGTACAGTCGAGCACGCGTTGTCTACTACGGGCACGACTTGCACGGACAGCGGCTGCGGCAGCGCCACGAAGTCACGCGAGACCCCTTGGTAATCAAGGAAGCCGAAGCTTTCGAGAAAATGGAGCGCCGCCTGTGGGCCGGTAGCGATCTGGTTCTGTATCCCTCACAGGACGAGGCCGACGCGGTGGCGCGGTTGGCGCCGGGTACGCGTGTTGAAGCCATTATTCCGTATTGCTATGACGATTTTGCTGCCTCCTCGATATTGCAGGATCCAGGGCAACGCGAAGGCATCCTGTTCGTGGCGGGTTTCGGCCACCCACCCAATGTGGATGCAGCGATCTGGTTGGTACACGAGATTCTGCCCCTGATTCGGGAGCAAATCCCGGAGGCGAAGCTGTTTTTGGTTGGATCCAATCCAACTGAAGAAGTGCAGGCGCTGGCTTCCGATGGTGTTGTCGTGACAGGTTATGTCGATGACGAGACACTCGACGGATTCTACCGTGAGGCACGGGTTGCCTTGGTCCCATTGCGGTATGGTGCCGGCGTGAAAGCCAAAGTGGTCGAAGCCCTGCGAAGCGGATTGCCGCTGGTAACCACGCCAGCTGGCGCGCAGGGACTGCCTGGAGTCGACAGCGTGTGTTCGGTTGCCTCGGAAGCTGCGTCGATCGCGGCTGCGGTAACGAGTCTCCATGCCGATGTCCCAGCTTGGTCTCGGCAGGCCCGTGCTGGCGTCGAATACGCGAGAACCCGCTTTTCACGGGATGCGATGGAATCGGCGTTGCGTCATGCCATGGGTCTGGATCCCTCGTCGGAGCACACGCCGGACGAGCACGGGGAAGAGTGCGCATGATCGTGCGTGCACGCGCGCCGTTGCGACTGGGACTCGCCGGTGGTGGCACCGACGTGTCGCCGTACTGTGACCGTTATGGCGGGCAGGTGATGAACGCCACCATCGATCGTTATGCCTACGCCAGCATTGCTCCGCGCGAGGGACGTGAGTGGTGTGTTCAGGCGCTGGATGTGGGGCACGAGGAAATCCACGCGTGTGATGATGTCGTCGATGAGTCAGGGCCACTGCAATTGCTGAAGGGCGTGTATGCGCGGGTGTCGCGCGATTTCCTGCATGGTGAGCGCCCACCGTTGTCGATCAGAACCTTCTCGGATGCACCGCCAGGCTCGGGTCTGGGTTCGTCATCCACGATGGTGGTGGCACTGCTGCAAGCGTTCGCCGAATATTTTTCCTTGCCGCTGGGCGAATACGAACTCGCGCAGCTTGCCTATGAGATCGAGCGCAAGGATTTGCGGTTGGCCGGAGGCAAGCAGGACCAGTACGCCGCCGCATTTGGTGGGTTTAACTTCATGGAGTTCTATGCCGAAGATCGCGTGATCGTGAATCCGTTGCGCGTCAAGGACTGGGTTCGTGCGGAACTGGAGGCGTCGTTGGTGTTGTACTTCACCGGGGTATCGCGGGCATCGGCGGGAATCATCGATCGGCAAGTGAAGAGCATCGGGGCATGCGACGAGGAGGCCACCGAGGCGACCCATCGCCTGAAGGACGAAGCAGTACGCATGAAGGAGTGCGTGCTCACGGGCGACCTGCGTGGCTTGGAAGTCACCATGCAGGCGGGCTGGGAAGCCAAGAAGCGCATGGCCGAAGGCATCACCAACCCATTGATCGACAAGATGGAGCAAATGGCATTTTCACATGGTGCGCGCGCGGCCAAGGTATCCGGTGCAGGTGGGGGTGGTTTCATGATGTTTCTGTGTGATCCGGAGCAACGCATTGAGCTCAGTCGTGCACTGCTGACCGAAGGCGGCAGTATTCTCGATTTCCATTTTACCCAGCAAGGAGCGACCGCATGGCGGGTGGCTTGAACGATTGCATAACTGCCGAGTTCGACAAATCGCGCCAGCTCATCGATGCGATGGCTGCAGATGGAACGCTGCGCGAACAAATCATGGATGTGGTCACCCGTTGTGTGGCGGCACTCAAGCATGGTCACAGGATCTTGTTCATCGGCAACGGTGGCAGTGCGGCTGACGCCCAGCACTGGGCAGCAGAGCTGGTGAGCCGATTCAACTATGACAGGCCAGGCTTGGCGGGGATTGCACTCACCACCGATACCAGTGCTCTGACCGCGATCGGCAACGACTACGGCTACGAGCGTGTGTTCGCGCGGCAGATCGAGGCATTGGGTCGGAAGGGTGACATGTTGTTTGCGATTTCCACATCCGGCAATTCGAAGAATATCCTGGCGGCTATCGAAACGGCGCGGAGAGTTGGCATTGACGTGGTCGGGTTCACGGGCCGCACGGGTGGTGCCATGGCTGGCCAATGCACGATATGCCTGAGAATGCCTTCCGATGAAACGCCGAAAATCCAGGAGGGTCACGAACTCCTGGGCCACTTGATCTGCGGATTGATCGAGCGCGAAATGTTTCCGTCGGAAACCATCGAGCCATGATGGCGCATTCATCCGGATTCCGTCCAACACGCTCGCAATCGTTCGGGTCTGGCGATGAGGTGTCCGAGCCAAGTTGTGGTCGGTGCCCGGTGTGTGATCAGAGTCAATCCCGCTTCCTTGCGGAGATCGACGGCTACAACTATTTTCGTTGTGAGGCATGTGAGTCATTGCATATCGACACCGAGACGCTTGCAGCAATCGACGCAGGCGAAAGCACGCGGGTGTACGACGAAGCATATTGGGCCGAAGAACTGCGTGCTGCTCGACAGCGCGCTGCCGGCGAATCATTGGTGCGTGCAGGTGAAGCCATCCTGTATGCACGTCGCCCGATCAAGCGATTTCTGGATGTAGGAACAGGCCCCGGGTATTTGCTGGATCAGCTGGCTGATCATTTTCCGGCACAAGCGGATGTTTTTCATGGCGTGGAGCTGTTTCCGCCGGAGGAACACAGCAGGCATCCCAATTATCGGGTTGGAAGTGTGGGCGATCTTGACGGTGTTTTCGATGTCGGGGTGTGCATCGAGGTTGTAGAACACCTGACGCCACGGATGCTTTCGAATCTTGCTGGCGAATTGGCTGGAATCAGCGCACCTGGATCGCTTTGGTTTTTCAATACGGGAATGCCGGATCTGGTGCTGAATCATGATCCCGGATACCTTGACCCACTGAATCGGGGACATATTGTTTCGTATGGGCTGAAGGGCGTGGAATATCTGTTCGCTCCACACGGGTTTCGGATCAGCGCGCTTCCGGGCAAGAATTATGCGTGGGTTGCGGAATTCGCGGTGGACGGTGGCTGGGTGCCGTTTGCCGACAGGATCTGGGCGCCGTTGTCCGAAAACAAGACCATGTTGGAAGCATCCGGGCTGGTTTATCAAGCCGCGTTCGCATCCGCGCGGGCCGGATTGTTCGAGGAACAAATGGTGCAGCGGTCAACATGGGCGCTGTCGTTGGACGCGGAATTGGAAAAGGCACGCAATCGATACGCTGAATTGCAAGGCATATCCGGGGACGCGTTGAAGAAACGGGTGGATCCACCTCTGCATGACCCGGTCGGCTTGATGGCCGAGTTGGAAACCCTCAACTCCATGCTGCGGGAGGTTTGGGCTGATCGCGAGCTGATCCTGCATTCCAGAACATGGCGATGGTCGCGGCCGTTGCGTGTTGTCTTGGGTTGGTTGCGCCACCGTGGTGGATGACAAAGCGATGAGTCCAGCACGGGAGGCCATTGTGCTCGCGGGTGGACTGGGCACGCGTTTGCGGGGTGTGGTCGACGGCATGCCCAAGGCAATGGCCCCGGTAGCGGGTCGGCCGTTTCTGGCATGGTTGCTGGACGCTCTCGCGGAGCAGGGCATGCGGCAGGTGGTGCTGGCCACGGGTTATCTGGGAGAGCAGATCGAAACCGTATTGGGTACAACCTGGCACAGCATGTCGCTTGTGCATTCGCGCGAATCGATGCCGCTTGGCACTGGGGGTGCCATTGCATTGGCAATGAAACACGTTGTCGGGGATGCTTGCTTCGTTCTGAATGGTGACACCTGGCTCGACATTGATTACGCCGCCTTCGACATGGCAGCACGCAGGCGTGGCACACGAATGGGCGTGGCGCTCGCCGCCGTCCAGGACATTGCACGCTACGGCGTTGTTCGACTTGATCATGGGTGCATTGCCGGATTCGACGAAAAGCGCGGCGATGGGGCGGGGCTGGTGAATGCCGGGACTTATTGGTTGGAGCGCTCGCTGCTGACAAAATGGCCTGCCAACACGGCGTTTTCATTTGAACGCGATGTGTTGCTGCCGGCCGTGGCACGTGAATCGGTGTTGGGATACACGGAAACAAACGATTTCATCGACATCGGCGTGCCGGATGACTATCGCCGTGCGCAACGGCGGTTCGCCACTCGGACAGGCGGCACATCGTGACGTTGCGAAGAGCCCTGTTCCTGGACAGGGACGGTGTGATCAACGTTGATCACGGTTACGTGTGCACACCAGAGCGCACGGAGTTCATCGACGGAATCTTTGAACTATGCCGAGATGCCACGCAACGAGGTTTCCTGACCGTCGTGGTTACCAACCAGGCAGGCATCGCGCGTGGCTACTATGCAGAGGCGGATTTTCTTGCGTACATGGCGTGGGTGCGGGATGAATTCCTGCGGCACGATGCACGGCTTGATGCCATCTATTACTGCCCGCACCACCCCGTCCACGGCATCGGCAAATATCTGCGTGATTGCGATTGTCGCAAGCCGAAGCCGGGCATGTTGCTGACTGCGCAACGTGAGTGGGGTCTGGACATGTCGCAATCGCTGTTGCTTGGTGACAGCGAGAGCGATATCGCGGCAGGCAAAGCGGCGCAGGTAGGCAGCTGCATTCTGGTGCGCACACAAATTTGCGGAGATTCGGGAAAGCAAAGTCTGGACCCGGATTTTTTGCGTGTGGTACAAGCGAGGCTTTGTCAATCTCCTGTCGACCACGCGTGAGTCGGAGCATCGGATCGGGCCGTCACGCAGACTAATTCGCGGGTTTTGTTTCCACGCTGGGTGGCGGGTAGAGCCGGTTGTTGCGCTGGAAACGGCTCGAAAACACGTTCTTCTTCTGATGTTCGAGCAGGCCAATCAACTCGGCCCGCTTGGCGATCGGGTATTGGCATACGAAGAGTTCCGGCAGGCACTTCGGCGGTACCTGGTAATGGTGATCGGCCATCCACCATATCTGATTGGCCAGGTGCCGTTCGTATGCTGCAATGTAGGGGCCGGCCTTCCATGCACGCATGGATACGGGAATCTGCCACAGCACGAACAATACGGCCAGCACGGCGACAACTTTGCGCGCGTGAATACCAAGCCGCCCCTTCCAGTTGAAACCAGCGGCCATGAGCAACAAGGCCACAATCTGGAAACCATACATCAGGACGTATCTTGGCTGCCGCAGATAATTGTTGCCGAAAACGGGAATCCTTGCGTACAGGATCCCGCAAAGAAGGCCATAAAAAAGCAGCATCATGGCAATCGCTGAAAAGGTGGCGGCATTGGGTTTCGTTCGACATGCGGCGTACCAGAACAGGCCATGGCACACCAGCACGGCAACTCCAAGTGCCAGCTGCAGGATGGCAGCGTCATTGCCGAGCAAACCCCTGTGAGGTTGCAGATAGGCGATGGATGAACCAAGGGGTATCAATATCCATTGCCACCATCCCCCGTGCACGAACTCATGCAGCAGCGCACTGAATCGCGTGGCGAATGGCAGGGTGTGGGCGTGGGGTACCGAGAAGGCAATGGCGTAAATCAACCGTACAAGAAGTATGCAGGCCACCAGGAGGATGACCACATGAATGGCTTTGCGTCGGTATGTGGAAGATTTGACGATGACGAACAACAAGGCCAGGATGCAGGCGATATTTGCAAGGATGGCCACGTCGCCGGCTACAAAATCAAGCATGAGCGCACTGAGGACCGGCAAGGCAATCAATCCGGAATCAATGTAGTTCCAGATGCATACCAGCAGCAGGAACAGGAAAATATAAGACGTGAAGCCGCTGGCCACCAGTGGCCAGGTCCATACACCGGTACTGTTCAGGGAAACCAGGACAGCGCATATGGCGGCCCATACCCATGCCTTGAAATTGCCATGTTCCGTATCGCGCCAGATCACGAGATAGCGGACAAGCAACAATGAGCCGCCTGCACAAATCAGACCGACAATGGCCTGGATGCGAAAGTCGAGATCGAAATCGCGCCAGTTGAGAAGCAGGATAAATTTGCGCAATGGCTGTGAATGGTCAAGGCTTCCGCGCTTGATGAAGAAATCGCTGAAATCAAGCGTCCGATGCGCGGCGTGGCTCAGGAAAACATCCAGAAAGTACCAGGCGTCCTGGACTATGATCGGGTCGCTGAACAACAAGATGTACGCGGCCACGTTCGCCATGATGATGGCAAACACGACCCACGCGGCGCTGGTCGGGAGATGGGTGTGAAGCAATGTGGCGGTGCCGTCACGTACACGTTCCCGGACACGCGCGCAAATAACACCGAAATCATGCTTGCCGGCATGTGCATCCAGATTTGGCGCACTCACGGCAGCAGCTCGTTGGCGGCTGTGGTCACGGATTCGAATTGCGACTCCAGACCGACCCAGAACGGCATGCGCACCAGCCGATCGCTTGTATCGTCGGTAATCGACATGTCGCCTGATGCCCGACCAAGACGCCTGCCCGCCGGTGAAGAGTGCAGGGGGATGTAGTGGAATACGGCCTGGATGCCGCGTTCGCGCAAGTGGGTGATGAAGTGCGTGCGGGCCTGCAGATCCGGTAGCAAGAGGTAGTACATGTGTGCGTTGTGGGCGCAGTCTGCGGGGACAATGGGGCGCCGTATCTTGCCGGATATTTCGTGGGGCCTGGCCCATGCGTGGTAACGGTCCCACAAGGCCATGCGCTGGTGCGTGATGCGGTCGGCTTGCTCGAGTTGTGCCGCAAGAAACGCGGCAGTGAGTTCACCAGGGAGATAGGATGAGCCGACGTCGACCCATGTGTATTTGTCCACCTGGCCACGAAAGAACTTGGTGCGGTTGGTGCCTTTTTCGCGAATGATTTCAGCCTTCTCTATGAAGCGTTCGTCGTTGATGAGCAGCGCACCACCTTCGCCGGAGATGACATTCTTGGTCTCGTGGAAACTGAGTGCCGAGAGGTGGCCGATACTGCCAAGCGGCCGACCCTTGTAGCTCGACATGATGCCCTGGGCGGCATCCTCGATCACGGTGACGTGGTGGCGATTTGCGATCGCCATGATGGCATCCATCTCGCACGCCACGCCGGCGTAATGAACCACGCAGATGGCACGGGTTTTCGGTGTGATGGCGACCTCGATCAGGTTCTCGTCGATGTTGAGCGTATCCGGCCGTATGTCCACGAATACCGGCACGGCACCGCGCAGCACGAAGGCGTTGGCGGTGGAGACGAATGTGAACGAGGGCATGATGATTTCATCACCCGGCTCTAGCTCCAGCAGCAATGCCGCCATTTCCAGGGCGGCCGTGCAGGAATGTGTCAATAGTGCCTTGCTGCACCCGACATGCTGTTCCAGCCAAGCGTGGCAGCGTTTGGTGAATGCGCCGTCCCCTGCCAGGTGGCCGTTGGCATGGGCTTCCTTGATGAGATCGAGCTCTCGGCCGGTCATGTAGGGCTTGTTGAATGGAATATTCATGGCGGTCAGCTGACGAAATCAGAGATTGTAGGTGATCACGCCGGCCAGAATCAGTCCGAGTGCCGCCATTTGGCTGCGCGTGAGTTCCTCGCCAAAGGCCTTGCAGGCGGCCAGCGGGGTGATGACGTAGGCCAGTGCGGCCCCGATATAGACTCTGCCAATGCCAAGCTGGCGCACAGCCAGATAGGTGCATGGCACGACAAGGCAGAACAGGGTGATGGCTGCCACGAGATAAAACTTGTGGTGAACCAAATGGAACTTCTTGAATGCCAATTGCGCGAAAACGGTTGCAATCACCGTGCCTGCCAGAAAAATCCAGCCGATCACGAGGATGCCTCCAGGGGGTCACGTGTCCCGGAGGCTTTCCCGAGCAACAACAATACGCCCAGCGTGACCAGACAGGCTCCAGCCATCTGCATGCCGGATACGGATTCGCCGTAGACATATGCCAAGACGACCAGGCACGGGAAAAACAATGCCATTGCGGGATAGGCGATGCTGACCGGAAAGCGCTTGTGCATCGCGTTCCAAACCACGAGTCGGGCAAAGCCCAATGTCAGGACAATGGCCAGGATCACGGCGATCCAGGGCATCTTGGCGTACGGGTGGCTGGAGGCGAGTTTGATCAGCGAGGCATTGACGAGTTGCAGGACGATGTTCAGCAGCACGAGCCCGAAAAGCAGTGATGTTCGCGGTTGACGATCATGGCATTCGACGCGGGATGGATGCTCGGGCATGGCGGTATGAGGGCTTAATGACCGGCAAGCTGGCAAGCCTTCTCGTAGAAAGCGTCGATGGTGTTGGCATCGGAAAGGTCGAATTCACCGAAGTCCAGACCGGTGATGGATTCGACCTGAAGCACCAGATCCATGCTGTCCAGCGAGTCCAGGCCGGCATTGGAAAAATGTTCGTCGTTGCCGATGTCGATATCATCGACGCTCTTGACACGTTTGATGCCTTCGATGACTGCCAGCCTGAATTCGTCTTTAGGGATCATGTCTACTCCTGGATAATCAGTGTGAATCGAGGATCATGGTGGCCCATGACAGGCCCACGCCGAACCCACTCATGAGAATACGCGGTTTAGGTGCTTGCATGCGTTTGACCAACAGAAGCGGTAATGACGAGGACACCGTGTTGCCCGTCTGATCCGCCTCGAAGGGGACTTTGTCGGCCGGGAGGCTCAGTTTTTTGGCCAGGTTTTCCACAATGAAGCGGCTGCCTTGGTGAAACAGGAAGACGTCGATGTCTTCAGGCGACAGTGATTCGCGTTGCAGATAGCGCGTGATTTGCTCGGGCACGACGGTCATGCTGAATTTGAACACGTTGCTGCCGAGCATGGCGAGCTTGCCGGCAGGTTCGGTCACGCAAATGGAATGTCCGAGCGCCCCATTGGAGCCGAACATCGCGGGGCGGCAGGTGTAAACGGGGTCTTCGCCGATCCAGGTGGCAGTGGCCCCGTCGCCGAACAGCAGCTCCGTGGCCCAGTCTTCGGGATCGATGATGCGTGAATAGGGGTCGGCCGTGATCAGCACGCCCGAACGCAAACTGTTGGCCTGCATGAAAGCCGTGATCACGGACAGGCCGTAGACGTATCCCGAACAACCAAGGGAAATGTCGAAGCAGGCCACGTCATGCCCAAGTTCCAGTTTCTTGTGTACCACGGCCGATGTATGCGGCAGTCCGTAGGCATCGGGATTTTGCGTGCATACGATCAGGCAGTCGATGTCATCAAGACGGCTGCCGGATGTCTTCTGCAGGTCGGAAAAGGCAGCGACGCACATGTCCGAGGTTTCCTGATTGGCAGGCAAACGTGCCAGGGTCTCGAAACCGATCTTGTGACTGATGAAATCATGGTCCTTGCCGGCCTGTTCGCTGCGATCGAGGTTGGATACACGATCGGGACCGAGGAATGTACCGATGGCCTTGATGCCGATCATTGCCATTCCCCGAAAAAAATCTGTCCGGCACCACGACCATCCATCGTGATGTTGGCTTGAAAAAAATCGCCGATCTTGCGGGAGAAGGTGATGTCGAAAGCACCATGAGGGCATTGATCAAAACGGGTACGGACAAACACGTATTTGCGGTCAATGCCAGGGAAGATGACATTGTGCAAGAGATGCTTGAAGCCGGCGATCAGGGCTTCCGCCCGCGTGAAGCCTGGTGTTGACGCGGGGACGGTGACATGTCTGTCGTGCAGCTGAAACATTTCCACGAGCAAAGGCTCGTCATAGGCCACCACGTCACGTATCGGTTCGTCGCGTTCAATGACGTGAATCGTGCCGCCTGCATCGTGCCACTCGGCCACGACGACATGGGACGAAGCGGGCAACTGATCCACGTAGCACACCTGATGGGTGGTCTTGTGGAAAAATTTCATGTCGACGCGACGAGCGTGTGCGCCACGCAAGACCAGCAAGTCATCCAGCAACGATGCACTGTGCAAATATTTGCGATGGCCACGGAACGGAAATGTACGATCAAGGCGCACGACCGGCCTCCTTCAGGTATCTGCGCATGGTGTGCGCGTGGCGCATGGCGAAGTTGCCGGAGACGTCCGCACCTGCTGGTACGTCGCGGATGACCACTGCACCGAGCCGGATCCTGGCATGATTGCCGATTTGAATGCCGTTCGAGACGGTTGCCGATGCGCCTACCCATGCATCGTTGCCCACGCGCGCGCGACCGGCGATCACGCAATGGCTGGAAATGGTGGTGTTTTCACCAATGGATGCGTCATGGCCGATATTGCTCAAGATGCCGACGTGCGACCCCCGACCAATGCGGGTGGCTTCGCCGCGGATGGCCGAGCGCACGACGACAGCACCGGCATGGATGAATGCCGAAGGACCGATGTCGACTCCACCAAAATGCTGGATATGCTGCTGTTGACCGAGGATTTCCTTGGCATACAGTCCTTCGCAGCCGATGATGGCGCCACTGTCGACACAGGTATCGCGACCGATCACGGCCGGGCCGCAAATCGTGACGTGTGGACCAATGCGCGCCCTTGGGCCGATGCTGACATCGCCACGCAGTACAGCCGAGGCATCAACCACGGCTGACGCATCGACCTGGGGAATGGCATCAATGGCACCTGGTTCCTGCAACGTGTGCAGGTACAGGTAAAGCTCTTCGGCCCGTTGGCTGACCACGAGACACTTCCCGGGTACGCTGCGATCACCCACGACTTCCGGTGGCGCGATGATGACGCGGACCCGATCATTCTTGCAGGCCATGGTCAGGTATTGGCGATTGACTGCCAGGCACACCAGTCCGTCGCGCCGCGTCCAGACAAAACCGGTCTGGCGTGCTTCGACCAGAGCTTTCGGGTGGCGTATGTCGATGACTTCGAAGTCATCGGTCCTGTCGCGCAGGACCTCGATTGGCTCGATTCGCCAGTCCGGCAAGCGTGTACTGA
The DNA here is from genome assembly GCA_036379495.1 of Rhodanobacteraceae bacterium. Lineage (GTDB taxonomy): Bacteria > Pseudomonadota > Gammaproteobacteria > Xanthomonadales > Rhodanobacteraceae > Oleiagrimonas. The sequence goes on from DASVGO010000023.1 coordinate 87,167, forward strand.
CGGAATGGGGCGCTGTCTTGCTCACTAGTCTCCTCCACCGTCGATTTTCCTCCGCACGACATATCGGGGCTGCCCACGGCTTTCACCGAGAATGCGCAACAGATATTCCCCGGCGACGCCGACGGAAAGCAGGCCCAGTCCGGCATAGAAGTTGATGGCCAGGAACAGGCTGGTCCAGCCGGGCACGCCGCCACCGTCAATCAGGTGAACGATGACATAGATGCCGCCCAGAACGAAGCTCAAGAGTGATACACATACACCCAAAATGGAAATGGCCTGAAGCGGGAGCGAACTGAAACTGAGAATGTTGTCCAACGTGGCGCGTACCAGCTTGAATACGCTGTAGTTGGACTTGCCATGCTTGCGCGGGTCGTGCCGGACGCTGACATTTTCGATGCGTCGCGTGCTGCTGAGAATCAAGGCGCCGATGACTGGATAGCGGGTCTGGTTGGCCAGCAGGGTGTCCACCAAGGGGCGGTTGAGGCAGCGAAACGACGACATGACCAGGTTACGGGGTTTGTGGAAGATCCACGTGTTGACGGCACGCAGGAACAGACTGCCGAGATTGCGCCCGGCCGAGTGCCGTTTTTCCTCGTAAGCCCCGAAGACGGCATCCAGATGCGGTGTATCGCGAAGATGCCGAAACAGTTTGCCGATCTCCTCTGGCGGATGCTGCAGGTCGTCATCCATGGTGACCACGTAGCGGCCACGGGCATGCGCAAGGCCGCACATCAAAGCGCGGAACTGGCCGGTGTTGAACATCAATTCGATATAGCGCACGTGGGGGCGATGCGGCAGCTCCTGTTCCACGACCGCGGTCAGGCCGTCGCCTGCGCAGTCGTCGACCAGAACGATTTCGTATGGCACGCCCAACTGTTCCAGCGCAACATGCAACTGATCCAGCAATTCAGGCAGCACTTTGGCCGTCCCGTAGCACGGGATAACGACGGAAATTTCCACCATGCCGTCGGGGAGATGGTGGGGGGCGCTCCCGAGTGCGTTTTCAGAGGGTGAGTCGATCATGTCTGTGCCGTTACATTCAATCCGTCTTCACCGCTGCCACCAGGCGCGTCCCACCGATCGGGAAGCGCAGGCCGCTGCGTATCAGCATGGTTTCAAAGTGCAGTATGGCGTACAGGGTGCTGTTGATGAAGGTTGGGAGCATGAGTTCGTCATTGGCCTGGGTCGCTTTGTGAGGATCGCGCTTGCGCAAACGTGATGCAGCGAGCATCGGCAACAACAGGCTGACAAAGGAGCTTGAAAACACGATCCTGAAACCGGCCGTCTCAAGCTTGCATGTCAATTCATGACGTCGATAGCGGCGCACGTGGCAGGCCCGGTCGTCCTGGGCGCTCCACAAAGCGGGGTGTTGAGGCACCGTGAACAGGGCTCCACCGCCGGGCTTGAGTGCTCCCCGGATCTGGCTCAGTACCTGTTCGTCTTCCTTGATGTGCTCGATGACATCGAAGGCACCCACCAAATCGAATTCGGTTTCGAAAGGAATTTGCCGCGCGTCCATCTGAAACAGGTCGGCGTCCGGCAAGCGTCGAGCAGCAAACGAAAGCCCTTCCATGAAAATCTCACTGCCACTGACTTTGAGCTCGGGAACCGCCTGGGTGACACCACGCAGCACATATCCCGTACCACAGCCGATTTCGAGCATGTTGCGCGCGCGCGGAAAATACTTGCGCACGGTGTGGATGATCAGCTCGTTGCGGGCTCGAAACCAGAAGTTGTCTTTCTCCAGTTCGGACAGGCGGGCAAAGTGTTCAGGTCGGAAACCCGGCGATTCATAAGCCAGTCGGGGCGCATAACAAGGCACGCTTTCCACCAGGGTTGCCAAGGTCGTTCCACAGGAAGGGCATGGCGCCGTATGCGATTTGGCATCGAAAGCATGTTGGCAGTTCAGGCAGCGATGCATCCTGTCGGCTCCGGGCGGGCTTACACAATCGACTTGATCAGGTCATGGTATTGCACCAACGCCTCGGGATTGGTTAGCGCATCGGCATTTTTCACTTCTTGCCCGTGAATAGCCTTGCGTACGGCAACCTCGCTGATCTTGCCGGAGATGGTGCGCGGGATGTCGGTCACTTGCGCGATCACCGCGGGCACGTGGCGTGGAGTGGTGTTGGCGCGAATCTGCTTTTTGATGCGCTTGGTCAGGGCCTCATCCAGGGTGATGCCTTCGCGCAGGCGCACGAACAGCACCACGCGTTCGTCGTCGCCCTGCTTCTGGCCGACGGCGACGGATTCGAGCACCTCGGGGATCTGTTCCACCTGGCGGTAGATTTCGGCGGTGCCGATGCGCACCCCGCCGGGATTCAAGGTCGCGTCCGAACGGCCGTAGATGATGACACCATCGTGCTGGGTGATTTCGATGTAGTCGCCGTGGCTCCAGATGCCGGGCTGCTTGGCGAAGTAGGCATTGCGATAGCGTTCGCCGTCAGGATCGTTCCAGAAGCCGACCGGCATGGATGGAAACGGTTTCAGGCATGACAGTTCGCCGGGTTGCCCGCGTACGGGTTTGCCGTCGTCATCCAGCGCCTCGACAGCCATGCCCAGACCGCGGCATTGCAGCTCGCCGCGCCACACCGGCAGGATCGGATTGCCCAACGCGAAGCAGGAGATGATGTCCGTGCCACCGGAAATGGAGGCCAGCAACAGGCGTTCCTTGACGTCACGGTAGACGTAGTCGAAGGATTCGGGCGCCAGTGGCGAGCCGGTGGACAAAATGGTGCGCAGGCGTTCGAGCTTGTGCGTTGCGCGCGGCTTGCTGCCGGCCTTTTCGACGGCGGAAATCCACTTGGCGCTGGTGCCGAAGATGGAGATGCCGACTTCGTCGGCCAGATCCCACAGGGTGTCGGTTGCCGGCCAGCTCGGTGAGCCGTCGTACAACACCACGGTGGCACCGACGGCCAGGCTCGATACCAGCCAGTTCCACATCATCCAGCCGCAGGTGGTGTAGTAAAAGAGGCGGTCTTCGCGCTTGAGATTGGTGTGCAGCACCAGTTCCTTGAGGTGCTGCAACAGGGTGCCGCCGGCGCCGTGCACGATGCATTTGGGTACGCCGGTGGTGCCCGAGGAATACATGATGTACAGCGGGTGGTTGAACGGTGTCGGGGTGAATTCGAGTGCAGCGGTTGTGGCAGGCGCGAAGTCGCCCCAGGCGATGGCATCACGCAGGCCGGACAGATCCGGAGTGGGGCTGGCATAGGGCACGACGACGAGTTTCCGGATGGACGGGATCTGGTCAAGAATGCCGCGAACCTTGTCGAGGCAGTCAAACGATTTGCCACCGTAGGCGTAGCCGTCTGTGGTGATGAGCACCTTGGGCCCGATTTGGCCAAAGCGGTCGACCACGCCGTTGATGCCGAAATCGGGCGAGCACGAGGACCAGGTTGCGCCCAGCGATGTGGTCGCCAGCATCGCGATGACGGTTTCGGGCAGGTTCGGCATGAAGCCGGCCACGCGATCGTCCAAGCCAACGCCTGCGCCCTTCAGCGCATGGGCCATGCGTGCCACTTCGACGTGCAGTTCGGCGTAGGTGTATTCGCGCTTGTGGCCCCATTCGTTGCGGAAGATGATGGCGAGCTTGTCGTCCTTGAAGCGCAGCAGGTTTTGCGCGAAATTCAGCGTGACGTTGGGATAGAAGCGTGCACCGGGCATGGCGGCGGGATTTTCCAGCACCGGCTCGAAGCTGCCCGAGGCGCGGATGCCGCAGAAGTCCCACACCAGAGGCCAGAATTTTTCGGGCTTGCGGATCGAAAAATCATACAGTGCGGCGTAGTCGCGCAGCTCGTCGTTGCCGGTCTGTTCGGCGGCGAAGCGCAGGAATCGACTCATGTTGGCGTGCTCGGCACGCTCGGCGCCGGGCGTCCATAAAGGCTGGTTCATGGTGTTGGATCCTCCCTGCACGCTCCGGCGAGGAGCGGTCGGCATGCACGCAACGACGACAGACAGAGATCCCGCCCGTGACGCTCCGTGCATTATAGAAGCATGCGAAGCGGGTCAGTGACCCGCCTCGCCGGCATGGCAAGTGCGGCGTGCCAACGATCAGCCGATCGCGGCTTCGAGTTCCGGGATGATCTGGAACAGGTCGCCGACCAGCCCGATGTCGGCCACTTCGAAGATCGGCGCGTCGGTGTCCTTGTTGATGGCCACGATGGTGCCGGCGTCCTTGATGCCGGTCAGATGCTGGATGGCACCGGAGATACCTATGGCCATGTACAGTTCCGGTGCAATGATCTTGCCGGTCTGGCCAACCTGCATGTCCGACGGACAATAGCCGGCATCCACGGCTGCGCGCGAAGCACCGACGCCCGCGCCGAGCTTGTCGGCCAGCTGGTAAATGACCGCGAAGTTTTCCTTGCTGCCGACGCCGCGTCCACCGGAGACAACGCGGCTCGCGCTTTGCAGGTCCGGGCGGTCACTCCTGGCCTGTTCGAGGCCGACAAAGCGCGTGTGCGAGGGCAGCGCGACGTCGGTGGTGATCACTTCGATGGGCGCGCTGGCTTCGACCGTGACCGCGGCTTTCCAGGAGGCGGTGCGGATGGTGGCCACGACGATATCCGCGGCCGGCGTTTCGACGGTGATGATGGCGTTGCCGGCGTAGATCGGGCGCGTGAACGTGTGCGCGGCTTCGACCGTCATCACGTCGCTGACCTGAGCCACGCCCAGGAGGGCGGCCACGCGGGGCATGAGGTCCTTGCCGAAGGTGGTGGATGGCGCGAACACGTGGCTGTAGCCGGCGGCGACGGCGGCGATCTGCGGCGCCAGCACGGCGGCCATGGGGTGCGCGTTCTCGGCGTGAGTGAGTGTCAGCACTTTGCTGACACCGCTGATTTGCGCGGCCTGCGTGGCGATGGCGTCGGCGTTGTCGGCCAGCACCAGCACGTCGATGGCTTCGGGGCCGATGGCAGCGGCGGCGCTTACGGCGCGCGCGGTGGCGGTGTTGAGCTGGCCGTTCAGGTGTTCGGCGATGACGAGAATCTTGCTCATGGAAATCTCCGGTGATTCCTTGGATCTTTTGGACAGTGACGCGGGCTTACAGCAGGCCCTTGTCCTTCAATGCTGCAACCAGGGCGGCGGCGTCTGTCACCATCACGCCTTTGCTGCGGCCGACCGGGGCGGCATAGTGCGTAGTCTTGAGGTGTTCGCCTGCCTCGACGCCCAGATCGGCAAGTGACTTGACATCGATGGGTTTGCGCTTGGCCTTCATGATGTCCGGCAGCTTGATGAAGCGCGGTTCGTTCAGGCGCAGGTCGGTGGTGACCACGGCCGGCAGGTCGACCTCGATGGTTTCCAGGCCGGCATCGACCTCGCGCGTCACCGTGGCCTTGCCGTCGGCGATGACAAGCTTGCTGGCAAATGTGGCCTGTGGACGATCCCACAGCGCGGCCAGCATCTGACCGGTCTGGTTGGCGTCATCGTCGATGGCTTGCTTGCCCAGGATCACGAGGCCCGGCTGCTCGGCTTCGACAAGCTTCAGAAAGATGCGCGCAGCGGTCAGTGGCTGGATGGCGGCGTCGGTCGTCACGTGGATGGCACGGTCGGCACCCATGGCCAGGCCATTGCGCAGATGCGCGGTGAGATCTTCCGGGCCAATGCCAACCACCACGACCTCGCTGGCCGTGCCGGCGTCATGCAGCCGCAAGGCTTCTTCCAGCGCGATGTCGTCGAACGGGTTGGCCGACAGCTTGACGCCGTCGGTGGCCACGCCTGAGCCATCGGGCTTGACCTGCACACGCACGTTGTAATCGACCACGCGCTTGTAACCGACCAGAATCTTCATGGATGTTCCTCGGAATGCTTTCGTGTGCCAGTGACGGCGCACGGAATGGATCAGCCGCCCATTCTAACCGAGAGTGAGCGGAACCCGAGAACCGACGAGGCAGGAGGCGGCTACAATCATCGCACCACAGCAATCATTGCCCCGCAGCAAGCCGGAAGGAGAAGGTGTTTGTCCCTGGATTTGTCATGGCGAATGGAAAGGCTGCGTACCCTCGTGAAGGTCGCGTGGTTGCACTGGCATCGTGAAGGGATTTTGAAGACCCTCATCAAGTCGGTACAGCGCCTGCGCGAAGTGGCATTCGCGGCCTTCGCGAAACCGGGCGGCGGCGCATCGACGAGCATGGATGCGCGTTTTCACATGCTTGTCATTGATGCGCTAATGCCTGATCCCACGCGTGACGCGGCTTCCGTGCGTCTTTGCCGCATCATGGAAATGCTCCGTGATTCGGGTTGGGCGGTCGATTTCATGCCCGACAACCTGCATGCCGACCCGAGCCAGCGGGCCATCCTCGATGCGCTGGGTGTGCGCACGCTGTGCCGGCCCGAAGTGGGGTCTCTTGCGCAGTGGCTGCACAAACATGGACCGTGTCTGCAAGCCGTGCTGTTGTCCAGGTACTACATAGCCTGGCCGCATTACGATCTCGTCAGGCGCCATGCTCCGACGGCACGCGTGATATTCAATCCCGAAGACCTGCATTACCTGCGAGAATCGAGGGAGCTGGCGGTGCTCGGCCAAATTGCTCCCGATCAGCATGCGCGCATCGAAGACATCCGGCATCAGGAACTCGAGTTGGTCAGGAAATGCGATGTGACCGTCGTGGTAAGCCACGCGGAAAAGCTGCTTTTGCAACGCGAAGTGCCGAAGGGCAACGTGCAGTTGCTGTCCACCATCCATGATGTCCATCCGGACCCGCCCGGATACCCCGCGCGGCGTGATCTGGTGTTCGTGGGCGGCTGGGGGCATCCGCCAAATCGTGATGCCATCCACTGGTTGGTCGATGCCATCATGCCGTTGCTGCGGGAGTTGTTGCCGGGCATTCGATTGCATCTGGTCGGCGACATGCCGGCGGAAGTACGGCCTTCGCTGGAGGCGTCGGATGTGCTTGTCCACGGGCGAGTGCAGGATCTGGCCGCCTTGCTGGATTCGTCCAGGGTCGCCTTGGCTCCATTGAGGTATGGGGCCGGCGTGAAGGGCAAGATCAACTCGGCCATGAGTCGTGGCCTGCCCGTGGTTGCCACAAGCATCGCCATTGAAGGCATGTTCCTGGCGCCGGACATGAACGTCCTCACGGCCGATGACGCCGCGGGTTTTGCTGGCCAGGTGGCTCGCATGTATCGCGACCCTGTTTTGTGGCAGTCGATGTCGAAAGCGGGTCTGCGGAATATCCGCGAGCATTTTTCGCCTGAAGTCGCAAGCCGGAACCTGCAGCTGGTTCTCGGATCAATCACGGATGCCCGAATGGCTGAGTTTGCCGGATCGCGCCGATAGCGTGGTTCGGCATGCCGGCATTTACCCACGCGCCCGTGCCGCCGGCAGCTTGCCGAAAAACTTCACATACAGCACCAGATAGGCCAGCTGCAGGGCGGCGCTGATGTAGAACGGCAGGTTCAGATAGCCAAGGTGGAATAGCCAGCCGCCAATGACCGGTCCGATGGCACGCGGCAGTTGGATGGAGATGTTTTGCAGGCTGCTGGCCAGGCCGCGGCGTTCGGCGCGAGTCAGGCCCGCCGCCAGCGCCTGACGCACGCCGGCGGTGCCGCGGTTGCACGCACCGCGCAGCATGTACAGGCCCATGGCCAGCCAGAACCACGGCGCCAGCGCCATCGCGATCAACAGGATCAACCCAGTGCCGCGCATGCCGATGATGGTGTTGATCACGTTGACCCGCTTGGCGAGCCGGGCGGCCAGCCATGAGCCGACCGCCCCGAACACGAAACCGACGGCCAGGCCAGGGCCAATGGTATCCAGACCGTGGTGGAACTTGATGGCGAACCAGAATGCGATCAGTGGCCCGATCAGACCAATCGCCGAGCCATTCAGCAGGTTGACCAGAACCAGCCGAGTCAGCAACCGGTTTTCCTGATGCCGCTCGCACGTGTCGGCACCGCCGGATGCAGCGGGACGTGGCGGGATGACCGGTTCGTGGGCGAGCGCCAGCAGACCCAACGAGACAAGTGAACCGAGCAACGGCAACACGAACAGACTGCGATAGCCGGCGAAGCTCAACTGGTGGCCCAGCAGCAGCGGCGGCGCGGCCGCCAGCGCCGCGCCGACGGCCATGCCGATGAAGCCGATCGCACTGTTGCGGCTGAACACGCCGCCACGGCGCTGCAGTGGCAGTTCGATCGCGAACCAGGCCTGCTCGATGGGCGCGAACGGGCCTGCCGACCCGTTGGCGCCGCGGCCATAGCTGCCGAGCACGGCGGCGGTCACCAGCAGCCACGGCGTGGTGGTCCACATCGCGGTGATCGCGGCGGCGATCTGCAACAGGTCATAGCCGATCAGGAACCAACGCCGTCCGCCGCGGTCACTCAAGGGTCCAACTGCCATGGTCATGGCCGAGCCGACCAGCAAGGCGCCCATCAACACGGCGCCGATGGCCGTGCCCGACCAGCCCAGCGCATGCAGGTACAAGGTGAAGGCGGCGACCATGGCGCCTTGACCGAGACTGCGCGCGGCGCGCATGCCGATCAGCAGGCGGACGTTGCGTGGCAAGGGGGTCGTGGCGACTGGATTCATCCGCCCATGATGGGGCAGGGCGGGCGAGCTGCCAATGCACCAGGGTCGATCGAGTGTTGTCGCGGCGGTTCAGTTGCCCCGGCCCGCATTCTTGCTATGCTCCCCCATTGTCCGGGAGCTTGGCTCCCGTTTTTCACGGTTCCAGAGGAAACCATCCATGTCATTCCATCGTGTCGTCGCAGTTGCCGGGGTTGCCGGCGTCCTGATGTTGCCGCTGGCTGCCGTACAGGCGCAGACGTCGATCGGCAACAAGTCCGTGCCGGGCGTGTGCATGCTTTCGCGCGAAGCGGTGCTGGCCGATTCCACGGTCGGCAAGGCGGCCGACGCCCGCTTCAAGCAGCTGGTCGATCAGGCCGACAGCCAGCTCAAGGTCCAGCAAGGCGCGCTCAACCACGACATCCAGCAGTATCGTGCGAAGGCCAAGACCCTGACAGCCGCCGAGCAAAAAAGCCAGCAGGAGTCGCTGGGTCTGCGCATTCACACGTTCCAGACGGAAAAGCAGAAGCTGGATGAGCGCGCCAACCTCACCCGTGCCGAGATCACGCAGAAGATCGGCAAGGTGGTCAATCCGCTGATCACCAGCATTTACAAGCAGCGTGGCTGCGGCATCCTGCTCAACCGCAATGTGGTGCTTGCCGGCAATCAGGCCAATGACCTGACAACCGAAGTCGTCAATGCGCTGAACAAGAAGATGACCACCATCAGCTTCAACCTCGTGCCGCTGCCGAAGCAGCCGCAGCAAAGCGGCAAGTAATCGCACTTGCCGCGGTGGGGCTTGTCTGGGTACCGGGTTCGCTTATGGGCCAGGGATGGTGGCCAGTTTGCGTGGACATGGCGCCCATAAGTGAACCCGGTACCCAGCACAGTCGCGTCCGGGCGACTCACGAGCGCATGCCCACACCGCGCTTGAGCAGCCACACGCCGAAGGCCCCGAGCACGATGACAAAGCCGACCATCATGGCGTAGGCCACGCCGATGTTGACGTCGGTCACGCCCAGCGTGCCGTAGCGAAACGCGTTGACCATGTACAGGATCGGGTTGACGCGCGACATGGCGCGCCACGGTTCGCCGATGGACTGGATGGAATAGAACACGCCACCCAGATAGATCAG
>DASVGO010000024.1:0-30070 GCA_036379495.1 Rhodanobacteraceae bacterium
CTTGGCTTGGTGGCCAAAGGTGGTGGGGAATGGGGCTGTCAACGGCGCGGCAGCGCTTGCGTAGCCGTTGACAGCCTCATTCCCCACCGAATCATGGGCTTGGCCATGATGGGGGTGTTGCACGTGGACCTTGAAACCGCCAATGCAAAGCCATGCAAACAACGCGGCGTTCGGGATATATCAGATTGGACATGTCGCCGCAACAGCCTTGCGGCGACATTAGCGTCGCAATCGACGCCGAGCACGATCACCCCATGTTTGTATTACCCTCCGCAACACTGATTGCATTCAGGAAAGTATTGAATTCCGCGTCACTCATTTCCCCGGGCGTCTCCGTTGCCGCGTTTGCATATCCATGATTGGCCATGTAGCTTTCTACATTATTTTCCCAATTCTCTGCTTGATGAGGATTATCAGCGTCATCATGGCAATACGTGTTGCCCATATTTCCGATCTTCAAGTTTTCGTATGTATTGTTGTCCATCAATTTTGCAAGCGCATCAAGGCCATCTTGTTCGGTCGCATACGTATTGAGTACATAGTTACCTTGACTGTCTTTGTGCATGATGTCGCCTGGATTATTGTGCCCGTTCTTGGAAGTTGCGGTCGTGGCATAAACGCGATGTATGCCATCATTATATGAATAGGGCTCACCACCACCTCCATCAACGCCTCCACCAACGCCTGACGACTCCCAATAAAACGAATTCATTGCATCCCAATCCCACCATGTGCCGAAGCCCGGAGGAGGGGCATCGCTCACGAAGCCGATTACGTGATAAGTCGAACTTGGCGCGAGTGGCGGTGCCTTCTTGAGATCGGGGGCTACCACACCGCCTGACCCGGTTTCGAGTCTGCGCCCGCCAGCGACGCTTGCTTGTTCCAGTGATGTCAGTACTCGCATAAGACGTTCCTCCTCGGGTTGAACGTTGGGTGTTGGCAAAACTCGACGTGGGGGTCAGCCATCGACCACCTCCGTGACTTCGCCGGTGGCGGGGCGCACCGCCTCATGCGGTGTGCCCGTGTTCAAATCGATGGCGCGGACCCTGCCTTGCAGACATAGCAGCACGCGATCGGCGGCCTGCATGGTCTCGGGCCTGTGCGCAATCACGATGCGGGTGATGTCCAGCGCACGCAGTGCGGCATTGATCTTGCGTTCGCACTCCACGTCCAAATGACTGGTGGCTTCATCCAGTACCAGCACTTTGGGTTGCTTGTAGAAGGCGCGGGCCAGGAACAGCCGTTGCTTTTGCCCGCCGGACAGGGCCGAGCCCATGTCGCCGACGAGTGTGTGATAGGCCATCGGCATGGTCACGATGTCGTCGTGGATCTGCGCCAGTTTGGCAGCGGCTTCGATCCTGTCTTGCGTGGCCGTTTCGTCGTGAAAGCTGATGTTGTCGGCGATGGTGCCGGCGAACAGGGTGTCATCCTGCATGACGCTGCCTACCATGCTTCGCCACGCCTGCTTGCCCAATTGCTTGAGGCTGACGCCGCCAATGCGGATATCGCCCTGCTGCGGATCGAGCAGGCCCAGCAGCAGACGTACCAAGGTGCTTTTGCCGCCGCCGGACGGGCCGGTGATGACGATGGCTTCGCCTGCCTTGACCTCGAAGCTGGCGTCCTTGAGCACCATCGGTTCGCCGGGTGCGTAGGCGAAGGACACGTGCTCGAAGCGGACAGACGGCTCTGGCAGAGGGCCGGCGCGGTTGCCGGTGGTGTGGTGTTCCGGCGCGGTCAACACGATGTCGGCCAGACGTTCGCCTTGCAGGCGCAGCAATTTGAGCTGCACGAGATATTCGACCAGGCTGCTGGCTCGGCTGCTGAATTGGTCGGCATAAGCCACATAGGCCATCAGCATGCCGGCGCTGATATGACCGCCCAGCGCAAGATACGCGCCCAGCCACAGCACGCCGATGCGTTGTGCGCCGTTGGTCAGGCCGCTGACCGAGCTGAACAACAGGTTGAGCTTTTGCACCTTGATCGGCATGTTGAGCGTGTCGGCCGCGGCATTGAGGTAACGCGCGGTATGCGCCGGTCCCCGATTGTGCAGGCGCAGGGTCTGCACGCCGCGCACGGCTTCCATGAACACGCTTTGCTGCTTGGCACGGACCGTGATTTGGCTGAGGTTGGAGGCGAAATAGGCGCGGTAATACAGGACACGCGTCACCGCATACAGCGCCACGGCCAGCGCTACGATGGCGGTCAACGTGGCACTGTAGAGCAGCATCACGATCAGGGTCAGGCTGGCCATCACGCCATCGATGATGACGGTCACGAACTGGGTGGTGACAGTTTGCTGGATGGCCGACACGGCGCCGAATTTGGACACGATGTCGCCAAGGTGACGCTTGAGAAAGTAATCCTGTGGCAGTCGCAGCAAATGCTGGAAGACGTTGCCGACCCAGCTCAGGTTGAAGTGGGTGCCCAGCCACATCACCGTCCATGTTCGCAGTGCCGAGACCACCGTGCGCATGGCCAGCAACAGCAGAAAACTCAGGCCCAGAAAGGTGAGCAGGCTGTGGTCGCCATCGGCCAATACCTGATCGATGGTCATCTGCAGGAATTGCGGCCACAACAGCTCGATCAGCTCCAACAGCAAGGCCAGGCTGAAGATGATCGTCAACGCCTTGGACAAGCCTTCGATGGAGCCGGCCAGCGTGCGCAGCGAGACCGGCGGTGGCGGCGCCTTGCGCTTGAAGGTCGGACCTTGGCTGAGCTCGATGGCGACACCGGTCCAATGCGGGCTGACGTCGGCAAGTTGCAGGCGGCGCTCGCCGACCGCCGGGTCATGGATGATGGCGTGGCGTTTGGATGTCTTGCGCAGCACCACGAAGTGGTCAAGGTCCCAGTGCAGGATGCATGGCATTTGCAAACGAGACAGCTCGTGCATGTCCAGACGCAACGGACGGCAAGCGAGGCCCAACGTTTGGGCGATATCGATCAGGCGGTTGAGCGTGGTGCCCTTGAGCGAAGTGGCAAAACGCTGGCGCAGGCCGGGCAGGTCGACATGCTGCCCGTGGTAGCCCGCGATCATGGCCAGACACGCCAAGGCACACTCGCCCGATTCGCTCTGGCGGATCATCGGCAGATGCTTGCCCCAACCAAAATGCAGTCGTGGCTCGGGGACGACGACGCCATCAGGGATTTCGCCACGGCCACCGGCGATGGCGTCTTGCATGGGCAAGTCTTCGGCGCGCACGTTCATGACTTTTTGCCCGTTGCGCGTCTGGCCATGCCGTACAGCGGTTCGAAGATCCATTCCAGCATGCGACGGCGGTCGAGCATGAGGTCGGCGGTCACGGTCATGCCCGGCAACAGCGCGCGGCGTTTGCCGTAGGCTTCGATGCTTTGCGCAGCCAGCCTCACGCGTACCCGGTACAAGGGCTCGGGCGGCGGCGAGCGACCGAGGAGCTGGGTGATCTCGGTGGGTGTCAACGCGTTGCGCGACACTTGCACCACCGTGCCGTGCTGCACGCCAAACTTTTGATACGGAAACGCCTGATAGTGCAGCACCACGGGGGTACCGGCATGCACGAAGCCGATCGCGCTGCTAGGGACCAGCAATTGCGCCAGCAAGGCAGACCCTTGCGGCATGATCGAGACCAGCGTCTGTCCGGGGTTCACGGCTTGGCCGGGTTGGATCAACACGGCGGATACCGTGCCGGCGCGGGGCGCGCGCAGGACCGCCTGACGTTGCACGGCGTTTTGTGCCAGCGCGGCGGTCAGTTGTGCCAGCTGGCCACGCAATTGATGGGCCTTGCTGGCAGTGTCGATCGGCAGCTCGATGAGCTGCGCACGCAGGCTGCTCAGTTGCTGGGTGATGTCCAGCCGTTGCCGCGCCAGCGCTTTGACCTGTTCGCGTTGGGTCAGGGCTTGATCCTTGTACTGGTCGAATTCGAGGGTAGAGACGATGCCGCGTTGGTGCAGCGGCTTGGCCTGCTGCCAAAGATCCATGGCTGTGGCGGCCTGCTTGCGTTGCAAGGCTTGCTGTGCATCGATTTGCGCCAACTGGTGGTGGAGCATGAGCGACCGCGCACGCATGTCGCGCGCTTGCGCGGCCGCTTGCGGCTGCAGCCCGGCCAAGGTCGCGCGCAGTTGGACTTGCTGGGCTTCGAGCTGGGTCCCGACGGCAGCGTACGTGTGACCGGTAACCGCGCTGCCGCGATCGGCGCTGACGGTAAGCAGCACCTGGCCGGCCCGGACGTGCATACCTTGCGTCACCGCGACCGAGGCTATCGTGCCGGCGGCTGGCGCGGTCATGCTCAGCAAGCCAGCTTGCGGCACCAGCGCACCGGCGACGTGTTGGCGCTGGGTGTAATGACCGAAATACAGCCACGCCACAATGGTGATGCTGGCCAGTGCGGCGAATGCTCCCCATAGCTGGTGGGAAACTGGCGTGGCCAGGCGGATGCTCCCCAGTTGCCGGAGGCGTTGCGCCAACACCGCTTCTTCACGAAACAGATCGTCCACATCCGCACTCCGTGTGCCTGTTGTGCCTACGACGTCTGACCAACTTCAATGTGTGGACGATATATCCCTTGGGGGGGGGCTGTCAAGTCATTGCCGGACATGACCATAGTTCGTGGCGATACAAGGCATTGGACTCTCCACACCTGGCCCGTGCCGGCCCGGCACGCCCTGCGGCGGCATTCATGCAAGGAGGTCATGCCGGCCTATTGACGCGATGCAGCGCGCCGCCTAGGCTCAGGGATTCCCTCGATCAAGCGGTTTCCCACCATGAGCATGGACATCAGCATCACCCTGAGCGACGCCGACCTCGAACACTTCGTCGCCGATTTCAAGGCGGCCCGTCAGCAGGCGGAAAAGCTTGACGATGCCGACATCATCGACGGTGCACGCAAGGCCATCACGGACAAGCCGATCGACGGTCTGCCGGATTTCATCAGCTCGCGGCTGGCGCGCATCCAGACCATGATCGAGATGGTCGAGGACGCGGGCTTTGCCCTGCCCGACGAGGAACGTGGCAACACGCTGGCCGCGTTGGCCTACTTTGCCGATCCCGAAGACGCCATTCCGGACGACGTGCCGGTGCTGGGCTATCTCGACGATGCCATCATGATCGAGCTGTGCGTGCGCGAGCTGAAGTTCGAGGTGGAAGCCTACGAAGATTTTCGCGATTGGCGCAATGCCGAAGCCAAGCACCGCGGCGAGGATCCGGCCAAACTCAAGCTCGACCGCGTCGAGTGGGCCGAAGCCCGCCGCGCCGAAGCCATTGCGCGCATGCGCCGACGCCGCCACAGCTCCTACTCCAGTGGCAGCTGGAGGCCGACATTGTTCAAGGTCAGCTGACGTACCAGCGTCAGGCCTGCAACATCACGCGCCCTGTCGGTTTGCCGGCAGGGCGCTTTGCTGTCCGCTCCCGCATCACGGTTTGGACGTGCCGATGCGGAACACGACGGGATAATCGAACGTCATCGGCGCATGCCTGGCCGGCGCCTGAAAACGCCAACGACGCACGGCCTTTTGCGCTGAAGCATCCAATGCCGGATCTCCGCTGGAACGGGCCACGCCGACCGCCGTCACGATGCCGTTGGCATCCACGCTGACACGCAAGGTCACCGCGCCTCCGGTCTGTCGCCGCAGGGCCTCCATCGGATATGCCGGAGACGGCGCATACACCGGCGCGGGTGCCACCGGTGGTAGCGGCGCCATGGCATGTGCCGGCGGAATCACGCCCGGCATCACCGCCGGTTTCGGTGCACGTGTCGCACGCACCGGTGCGGGTTCCCGCGCGCGTCGGTCAGGCCGGATGCGCACGTGCTGACGGGCCGCCACGGCGGCTTCGATGGAACGGTCCTGCAGACGCGGCCAAGCACTCATCCACCAGGCCATGGCGATGCCGCCGGCCACCACCAGCGCGCTCAAGCCCAACGTCGTGCGCAAACGCAAGCGCCACATGCCGCCGGCCTCAGGGACGTTCCAGCATGGCGGTCACGCCCATGCCGCCGGCGGTGCAAATCGAGATCAGGCCACGCCCTGCGCCTTTGCGTTCAAGCAACTTCGCCAGCGTCGCCACCAGGCGTGCGCCAGTCGCCGCGAATGGATGCCCGACGGCCAGGCTGGAACCATGCACGTTGAGCTTGTCCGCGTCGATCGCACCCAGCGGCGCAGACCGGCCCAGACGCTGGCGACAATAGTCTTCCGACTCCCACGCGCGCAGCGTGCACAACACCTGTGCGGCAAATGCTTCGTGGATTTCGTAGTAGTCGAAATCCTGCAAGGTCAGACCGGCCGCATCGAGCATGCGCAGCACGGCGATGGTCGGCGCCATCAGCAAACCCTCGCCATGCACGAAATCCACGGCCGCCACCTGCGCCTGCGTCAGCCACGCCTGCACCGGCAAGTGATGCGCGCTGGCCCAGTCCTCGCTGGCCAGCAGCACGGCCGCCGCGCCATCGGACAGCGCCGAGGAATTGCCCGCCGTCAGCGTGCCGTGGCCCGAGGTCTTGTCGAAGGCAGGTTTGAGTGCCGCCAGTTTTTCCAGCGTGGTGTCCGCACGCAACACGTTGTCACGCGCCACGTTGCGGAAGGGCACCACCAGGTCGTCGAAAAAACCGTCGGCATAGGCTGCCGCCAGTTTCTTGTGACTTCCCATTGCGAATCGATCCTGCTCCTCGCGACCGATCTTCCATTGGCGCGCCATCAGCTCGCAATGGTCACCCATGGATTTGCCGGTACGCGGCTCGGCCACGCCCGGCACGGCCGGCTTCAACTCGGCCAGCGAAAATCCTTTGCTCAGCGCGCCGATCCGTTGCGTCAGCGTTTTCGCGCGACTGACGGCCAACAGACGTTCGCGCAGACGGCGGCTGTAGGTGATCGGCACATCGCTGGTAGTGTCACTGCCACCGGCCACGCCCACCTCGATCTGGCCGACCGCAATCTTGTTGGCCACGATGATGGCGTTGTCCAGCGAGGTGCCGCAGGCCCGCGCGGTGGTAATGCCGGGTGTGGTCGGTGCCAGCCCGGAACTCAACACGGCCTCGCGTGCCAGATTCCAGTCCGACACCTGCTTGATGACGGCGCCGAAAGCCACCTCGCCCAACTCCAACCCATGCAGCCCGAAACGCTCGACCAAGGTGCCCAGCACCTTCACCGCCATGCCGAAATTGCCAACCTCCGCATACGCCGTGTTGTGCCGGCAGAACGGGATGCGGATGCCACCTATAACGGCCACGCGCCTCAACATGTTGTCCATGGTCTGCCAATGTCCGGAGTGGGCATGATGCCGCCTGACGGCTGAATGTGCGATTCACCACAGGCTAGCGCGCCGCATCGGGGCAGGAAAGGGAGCAGTGCTAAAATCCGCGACTTTGTGCATGACGGACGGGCACATGTCCACCGACGAACTGGTCAGCTGCCCCGGCTTGCTGGCACTGGAACTGGCGCCGGGCAGCGAACCCGCGCGCACTGCCCTCGAACGCGACGAGGCCGAACAATTGGCTTCCTGCATGGCCGAGGATTTGCGCGCGCTGCTGCCCGACGTGACGCAGGCCAAACTGGCCGTCGCCGGGGCACATTTCGACAGTGCCGAACTGCTGCGACCCGGCTTTCCGGTCTGGGCCACGCTCACCGGCCTGGCCGAACGGCTGCATGGCGACGTGGTCGCTTTCGGTACCCGTGACGGGCGCATGCCGGCCGCGCCATTGGTGCCCGATGATGCACTCGCTGGCGGTGCCTTGCGTGTGCTGCCGTGGACTTTGCTGGCTGACGCCACGCTGGCCGAGCGTCTGGGCTCGGCCATGGAAGTGGAGCTGGTCGGCCGCGGCGAAGCCGGTCCACGCACGGCCGATTTCCTGATGCGCACGCTGGGCATGCGCCTTGAGCACCTGCGCTATTTCAGTCGTCACGACTTGATGGCGCTGGTGTGCGTGCATTACGAGCACGTCAATCTCGCACCGCTGTGGATGCTGATCGAATCCGCCCTGCTCGGTTCCGGGCAAACCGTCACCACACTCAGCGCGCACGGCCTGGCTTGGCGTCATGCCGACGGTCACGCCATCGCGCAATCACCCGGCGCCTGGCTGCGCACGACCACCACGCCGATGGCCGAGCGCGCCCATGCGCTGGCCGGCATCGTGTTCGAGCTGCGCCAGTACGTTGCGCTCCTCACTGCGCATCGCGTACCGCTGGATTTCGACGCGGCACATTTCGACGCCGATGGGCAGTTCGTCGTCGACCACCTGGTCGACCCCGATCCAGCGTTGCCGCCGGCGCAACTGCAGGCGCACGAAGCGCCCGGCCTCGGCGTCATCGCGCTCGGCGTGGCACAGCCTGGCCGCATGCTTGCCCATGCTTGGATGCTCGGCCGCAGCATCCGGGCCGCTTGCCAAACCCTCGCCGAACATTTCAACTGTGACGCCGAACCCGCGCGGCTGGGTCGCATCGAACTCGACGGCGCCGGTCAACTGGCGCCACCGGCCATCAACGTGCATTGAGACCGGCATCGGATACCGACACGCAACGGCCGGGATCATGACCATCCCGGCCGTTGCATCGGAAGCTGCATTCAGGACCTAAAACCACCAATCCAAGCGCAATCCGGCCTCCCTGTCTGGTGCTCCGCTCTGGAAACGCCCCTGGCAAGACAGATCCAGCGAGAAGTTGTTGCCGGTCTTCCACGTCAAGCCGATCCCGGCGATGGTGGCCGACCGCACCAACGGCAACCCCGTCACCGTGAACGCCGTCCCGCCTTCGTTGAAGGCCATGGTGTAGCCCGTCCCGATGTGGTTGAGCACCCGTTGACGGCCCAGCACTTCATGCAATGTCAACGCCCCCTTGCTGAGCGGAAAGCGGGTGGACACGTGGATGCCGGCTGCCGCCTGGGTGGCTGAAAGCGCGTCGGCATGACCGTGCAAGCCTGCTTGATCGCTGCCGTGTTCAACGAAGTCTGCGCCCGCCAGTCGAATGCGCGCACCACGCACGAACGGGCTGATGGCCGTATCTCCGGCATCGAACCGATACGCCGCCGTGACAAACAGTTGCGTGCTGTCCGTGCTCTGCCGGCTCTGTACACCGCCCACCAGATTCGGCACGAAAACGATTCGACTGGTCGAGATGTCGTGGGTGGCATAAGCCGCACCGCCACGCAATTGGACATGACCGAACTGCGCGCCGGCATAGACACCCAAAGCATAATTCTGGCTGTTGGCTTGCGAATCACGCGCCTTGACGTGCAATGCCGTCTTGTCGGCCAGAAACGAAAAACCCAGGCGCGCATGGCTGGCAATGGCATGATCGCCACCGATCAGAAAACCGCGCGTGACATGGGTTTGCCGCGCCACATCGGCATTGCCATCGTGATAGCCGATGCTGGAAATGGCCTGCCCCCAGAAATCGATACCATCATCCTCCGGCTTCTGTTCTGGCCCGATCAGGCCTTGGCCGGACTGACGCAGGCGCGTGTCGACGGCGTCACGCAAATACAGGCTTTGTTGAACCAATGCCCCTCTGAGGCTGGCGTGGATTTCACCGGACAGCGCATCGGCGGCACGGCGAATGGCCTGGTCGTTCGGCAGGCTGGCGACGGCAGCAAAGACGCTCTTGCCGGCCCCCATGGCCTGTATGCCGCCCAGAACGCCGGTCTGGTTGCTGCTGCCGGTCACGTCCGTCAAAAGACGCTGCTGCACCACGCTGAGATAGGTGTCGTCGGCATCCCTGCTCAAAGACAAGCCCAGTACGGCGCTGATGGCCGAATTGCCGGTCAGGCTGAACTGTCCGGACACGCCTTGCACAGCATTGAAGACGGTATAGCGATGGCCCAACTGGAACGGGGCATTGCCGGTCGGCAGCACCACGCTCACCTGCGCGCCCGTGCCCAGCGTGGCGTGCCCGGTGACATCGACACGACTGATGACGCTTCGGTTGCCGGGATTCAATTGCACCAGATACTGCGTGTCGGCCGCTTGCTGGTAATTGCCGGCGACATGCAAGGTGTAATCTTTGCCGCCACTGCCGCCGGGCGCAATGGTTCCACTGACTGTCAGGTCGCTCCCAAGCGTGCCGTTGCCTCCCATCAGGTGGTCACTGACGACGCTGCCGCCAATGGAACCGTTGACGAGCACCAGCATGCCAAGATTGGCAACACCACCCGCCAGCGAACCACTCAAGACCAGGGTCGCGGGTGCGGCAATGCCGGTCAAACCGGTGTAGGTATTGGCGCCCGACAAGGTTTCCCGCCCAGCCGAAACCAGCAGGCGACCACCACTGCCGCCGCCCAGACCACCATCGGCGATGGCACCTGTGAACGAGCCATCGGCCCGGGTCAAATCCAGCACTCCGGCACCCAATGCCACGGTGCCACTACCGGACAGGGATTGAATGCTGATCGGCTGCCAGGCACGCGAAATGTCGAATATGCCACCGGCATTGACGCCGGAGGAGTCGGCAATGGAACCGGGACCGGCCACACCCAGCCACGCACCAGCGGCGATGTTGGTCGCGCCGGTGTACGTGTTGGTACCACTCATGTCGACAATGCCGCCTTGCGTGAGATTGAAATCGCCACTGCCGGAAATGACGCCGGCCAGACCCAGCGGACCGGAAGCCTTGCCGGCCGTGAACCCGGTGGTGATGGGCGCGGCGGTGACGAAGAACGGCGTGAAGCCGGTCGCCTGATTCTGCAAGTCGTACATCACGGCATTGCGCATGAAAAAGCCGATGCCCTGGATGGCCGCATAACCGAACGCGGTATTGCCCACGGTGATCACGTTGCTGTAGTTGCCGGTGGTGTCACTGCCGCTGACCACGGTATCGGGCTGTCCCACCAGTTCCAGGCCATTGGCCGTGACCACGAGGCCCTGGCTGGCGAGGGTGATGCCGGGAACCAGGTCGCCACTGGCGTTGACATTGCCCGCCTGCTGTTCGGCCGACAACACGTCGGGATCGGAAATCATGATGTTGGGCGTGCCGGTATCCAGCAAGGTCAACAGCGCATCACTGACACTGTGCCGCTTGCCGTCGGTAAGCGTGTATTCGAACGCCGTGTCGAATTCATTGGCCGAGGGGGCGCCGGTCAATGGGAACGTCGTACCCGTGGCTCCGTACCAGGGCACCACGCTCAGAAACTGGGCGCGCAAGGCCGGCGTCAAGCCCAGGATCACGCAGGCTTGCGAGCAATTGCCGGGGGTGGCGCCTTTCCCGTTGGCTTCGACGATGTAACCGGTCTTGGTCAACATGCCCGGCACACCATTGCCGAAGTCGCCGGCACCGAAGGTGCCGTAGAAAATGCCCTCTTCGGGTGCCTGCCCCGCATCCAGGCTTTGCTGCCAGGTTTTGTCCTGATACAGCGTGCCAATGCCGGGAACGGTCACCACCGCATTGCCCAGGGTGTCGCCACCGTAGTAGACATTGTTCTTGGTCACGATCCAGTCGGTCGCAATGGCCACCGGCAAGCCACTGGTCGTGTCGTAACCAACCACCTTGGCGCCGGTCGACGAATCGTAGAACTGGATGCTGCCGACGGTCGTGTCCTGCTGCCAGTAACCGTAGGTGCCATCGCCATACAGATACGGATAGGGCGAGCTCTTGGCCGCACCCGTCTTGGGAAACCACGCCGGGGAAGCACCGGTACCGACGTCGATATTGAAACTGTCCGAACCGGTATCGAACATGTATTCCTCGGGCGTGCCGCCATTGACGCCCACGTTGATACCCAGACGGAAACCATATTGACCATTGCCATAGTTTTCGCGGATCAGGTCCAGCGGAATGCTCATGGTTTGCGGGCTGCCCGTGCCAGCGGCAGTCATGGTTTGCACCGCCGTCGGCGCAGCGGGCCGGCCCGACAATGGCATGCGGCGCGGCAACCACGACACCGGTACACGATCCGAATCGATCTGCCTGTCGAAGCGCGCAGGTGGTGTCGCCTGCGATGCCGGGTGCCATGCGGAATGGACGCAAGCCGGTACCTGCAAAGCGTCATTGGCTTGACAGCCACGCGCATGCAAATTCGTCGGCACGGAAAGGTTCAAGCTATTGGATGCCGACCTCTCGGGGCCGGCATGGGCATTGACCAAGGGCGCGGATGCCAGCAGGCAAGCCAGGGCCCATGGCAACGGTTTTACGGCAGCGTGTCTGATTTTCATGTCAATCCATAGAAATACTGAAACCGACGGACGAGTCGGATGCGAGTACCCCCGCTCCTTATTGCTCGAAAACTGGACGTGACAACTCCTGCATCTGGTCAATGGACCAGATGGCAATGCGTCATCGAGCCAGTGTCTTGATCTGCCCGCCTCCCGAAGACAGGCCGCTCCGGTCACTTCCCCTCCAGAGGACGAAACTGGTACACGACCCGCCTGTACCAGCATAACTCCAACTTTATTCAGTGTGAATTGCCGACCTGGGCGGCAGCAATGGGCGCATATGGCGGACATCCGGCCCCGGACCCGCCACGGCTTTGCCGAATCAAACGCTTGCGCACGCCACGGTGAAGCATTGGCATGCCGGGTGCCCATTTCGCAGCTCAGGCAAACTCGGCTTCGTACATGTGATAGCGGCAGTGGTGCATGCCGAGGTTGGCGTAGGTTTGCTGCGCGCGCGTGTTTTCCTGCTCGACGTACAGGCGCAGGCCAACCGCACCGGCAGCGCGGGCACGCGCTTCGACGTCCGCGTACAGCGCGCGGAACACGCCGCGTCGACGTGCATGCTCCGTCACGTACACGCTCTGGATCCACCAGAAATCGCCGTTGCGCCAATCGCTCCACTCGTAGGTGACGAGCAGACCGCCGACCACCTCGTCGGCCAGCTCGGCCACGAGGTAAAAACCACGTCGCGCATCGGCAAACAAACCGCGTACGCCGGCTTCCAGCGTGGCGGTGTCCAACGGCCTGGCTTCGGTTTCCATCGCCATGGCCACGTTCCACGCCACCAGGTGCGACAGATCGACCAAGGTGGCCGGGCGAATGTGCAAGGGCGCGTCGTTCATCGTTTGTCGTCGTCGGGTTTGTGTTTGGCACGTGGATGCGCGCCGTCGTAGACGCGGGCCAGATGCTGGAAGTCCAGATGCGTGTAGATCTGCGTGGTGCCGATGTCGGCATGACCCAGCAACTCCTGCACCGCACGCAGGTCGCCGGAGGATTCCAGCAGATGGCTGGCGAAACTGTGGCGCAACAAATGCGGATGCACGTTGCGCGCGATGCCCTGGCGCAAGGCCAGCTGCTTCATGCGCTTTTGCACGGCGCGCGCACCCAGTGGTCGACCGCCATGGCCGACAAACACCGCCGCACCCGGCGTGGCTTCCGTGCGCGTGGCGGCCAGCTCGCGCAACGCCGCCAAGGCAAAGCGGCCCACCGGCACGATGCGCGTCTTGGCGCCCTTGCCGAGCACGCGCACCATGCCCTCGTCCAGATCGATGTCGCGCCACGCCAAACCCAGCAATTCCGACAAGCGCAGACCCGACGAGTAGAAAAGTTCGAGCATGGCGCGATCGCGCACGCTCAATGCATCGGCATCGGCAGGTACGCTGACCAGGCGTGCCGCCTCGTCGGTGTCGAGCACTTGCGGCAGGCGCCGACGTGCACGCGGGCCACGCACGCCGGCGGCCGGATCATGCGCCAGCAAGCCCTCGCCGATCAGCCACGCAAACAGACTGCGGCAAGCCGACAACAAGCGTTGCAAGCTGGATGGCGCCAGCCCCTTGCGATGACAGGTGGCGACGAAGCCGCGCAACTGATCGGGGCTCAACGCGGCGAAATCCTCGATGCCTTGCGCGACCATCCACGTGGTCAACTTGCCCAGATCACGCCGATAGGCTGCCAGCGTATGCGGCGACGGTGCGCGTTCGGCCGCCAGTCGGCGCAACCATGCCTCGACGGTGGCCGCAGGCGTCATCTCAACGGCCGGCGTGATGGTCCAGGGCGGTACTGACGGCCTCTCCCATCAGCTTCAGGAACACCCCGCCCATGCCGGGATGGAATCGCTCGGCATCCTCGCTGCCGATCGCCAGCAGGCCGTGATGGTCCAGTCGCACCAAGGCTGCGGAATGCACCTTGTCGGCGTCTTTGCCGAACAGCGGCGCCAGTTTTTCCGGTGCCAGACGCCCGACCAGCGGTTCGTCCCGGGTCAGGAACCCGGCCAGCGCCGGCAACGCGGACGGACCTTGCGGCACGAACACCAACCAGCCGGCCTCGATCCGGTCATCGGTCGGAGCGAACAGCACCAGCCGCACCAGATCGCTCTGGAAATCCTCGGTCAGGCCGGCAGCCACGCAACGCAGCACGTCGGCCGTGTCGGTCGCACGCAACAGACCGAGCGTGAACGCATGCACACGCACCATCAGCCGCTCGTTGTTGCCCGCCGTGCGCACCAGCTCGGCCAGATGTTGTTCCAGATCGCGATTGCGCCGGCGCAACGCATCCACCTGATAGCTGGCCAGCGACGCCGCCGGCCCCTGCTCGCGCGGCATCTCCAGCACCACGGCCAGATCCGGAAACTGTTTCAGGAACTGCGGGTGCCTGCGCAGATACTCGCCCACGTCGGTGGCATCCAGCGTATGTTCCAGATCCGTCTCACCCATGGTTGACTCCGTGATCGACATGCGTCGAGTGTGCAGCCTCAGGCCGCCGGCTTCAATGGCCACTGGCCCGCAAACACGAATGCGGCCGGACCGGTCATGGTCAGTGCGTGGCCGGGGCCTTGCCAGTCGATGCCCAGCGCGCCGCCCGGCAAGGTGACATCGACATGCGCATCAAGACAGCCCGCACGCCGCAAGGCCGCGACGGCGGCGCAGGCACCGGTGCCGCAGGCAAGCGTCCAGCCGCTGCCGCGCTCATGCACGCGCAAGTCGATGGCACCGCGCCCGCGCAGCACGACAAAGCCCGCATTGCAGCCTTCCGGGAAACGCGCATGCGAGCTCAGTGCCGGACCGAGGCAGTCGATGCGCGCAGCGGCAAGATCGTCCACCACGGTGACCGCGTGCGGATTGCCCATCGAGACGGCGGCAATGACCAGCCGATCACCATCGACGTCCAGCGTGTATTCATCGGCATCGGCATCGGCGACAAATGGAATCGCGACCGACGCAAAGACCGGCTCGCCCATGCCCACAGTCACCGTCAGCGGATCGAGCAGGCGCACCGTGACCGGACCGGACGGGCTTTCCAGGCGCACATCGCGATCCAGCGTCAGCGCACCTTCGCGGAACAACCATGCCGCCACGCAACGCACGCCATTGCCGCATTGACCGACCGCATCACCATCGGCATTCCAGATGCCGTAGCGATACGCGCAGATGGCGTCGCGCGCCGGCTCGATCGTCAGCAACTGGTCGAAACCGACACCGGCATGCCGATCGGCCATGGCGCGGATGGCCTCCCGATCAAGCACAAACGGCGTCTGACGCGCATCGACCATGACGAAGTCGTTGCCAAGGCCGTGCATCTTGGTGAACGGCAGATTCAATGCGCGTGCCCGTTGGCATCCGACGGCATCGGCGGCGACAGATAGGCCGGCGCATGCACCGTGGTGGCCACGGCGGGCCTGGTGGCCGATGCCGGCATGGCGACGGGCGCGGGCCTGGCCATGGATGCGGGCTTGGCCGGCGTTGCCGAAGGCCGCACCAGCGGACCCTTGTTGCCACAGCCGGCCAGCGACAGTGTGCCGGACACCAGAAGCAAGACGATCAAGCGTCGACACATGATGACGTTTCCGGAAGGACTTCGATCAGTATAAATCGCATGGCGTCCGCCTTGCGGATCGCCGGTCAATCTCCGTCGCGCCAGCAACGTCGGTAGCACAGTGCATCGGCGCCATCCTCGTAATAGCCCTCGCGCCGACCCATCGGCACATAGCCGGCACGCTCGTACAAGGCCATGGCGGCCGGATTGTCCACACGCACTTCCAGTCGCAGACCACGACACCCGCGCCGCCGCGCCACTCGCTCGGCGGCTTCCAGCAAGGCCTTGCCCACGCCTTGACCGCGTGCCGCCGTTGCCACGGCCAGCGAATACAAACGCGCGGTTTGCGTGCCGCGCCGAAAGAACACCATGGCGGCTCCCGCCATGTCGCCATCGTGCATGGCCACCAGCACCTCGGCGCTGGCACTGTCCAAATGACGACGGTATTGCACACGGCTGACACGGTCGGTGACGAAGCTGGCCTGCTCCAACGCGACCAACGCATCAAGGTCGGCGGCACGGGCGCGGCGAATGCTCAGGGTGGCGTTCATGGCTGCGTACTCTATGCGTCTTGACCGCGGAAATCATCCGGCACGAATCCGGCATCACTCCCGATTAACCGGTTCCTGTACAACCCGCGCCGACGTATTTCCGCAGGCCCCGGACTGTGCCAGACTGCGCAGCGCCGCCGCGCCAGCGACGGCCCGTCCGCCGCCGGCGTCACGGGGCCAGTCACTCGCGTCGGCAACATGACCCAGCTCATCATCGTCGTGGAAAAAGCCTCGGACTGGGGCTCGTACTACCCTTCGGACAACGTCGTTACCGCGCTCGATTACCTGCGCACGCCGATCACCAACAACGACGAGCGCACTCAAGTCATCAACCTGTGCCGCAGCTACCGGTATCTTGGCACCGGCTATTACGTGTCGTTGCTGGCCGAGGCGCGCGGGCATCGCGTGATCCCGTCGGTGCGTACCATCAACGACCTGCGCAAGCGCTCGCTGTACGGCCTGGACGTCAAGGATCTCAACCAGAAGCTGACCAATTTCCTGCCCGCCGGTGGCCGCGACACCACGGACATCGGCGTGTTGGCCTACTTCGGGCAAACCACGTATCCGGCCCTGCAGGATCTGGCGCGACAGCTGTTTGAAACCTTTCCCTGTCCGCTGCTGCGCATCGAGTTCGAACGCGACCGCATGTGGCAGATCGCGGCCATCAAACCGGTCGGCCTGGACAGTCTGGACGACGCCCAGGAAGATGCCTTCGCGCAGGCGCTGGAGCAGTTTTCACGCAAGCTGTGGCGCAAGCCGCGCTCGCGCCGCATGTACCGCTACGATCTCGCCATGCTGGTCGACCCGGCGGAAAAACTGCCGCCGTCGGACAAGAAGGCACTCAAGGCGTTCATCGTCGCCGGCAAGGAATTGGGCATCGAAGTCGACCCCATCGACAAGCACGACTTCACGCGCCTGGCCGAGTACGACGGCCTGTTCATCCGCGAAACCACGGCCATCGACAACCACACCTACCGCTTCGCGCATCGCGCCGAAAAGGAAGGCATGGTGGTCATCGACGACCCCACTTCGATCCTGCGTTGCACCAACAAGATTTTCCTGCACGACCTGATGCGCGCGCGCAAGCTGGCGGTGCCCAGCACTGAAATCCTGTATCGCGACGATGCCAAACGCCTGGACAACCTGCCCGAGCGGTTGGGTTTGCCGATCGTGCTGAAGATTCCCGACGGCTCGTTCTCGCGCGGCGTGGTCAAGGTGGAAAGCGTGGAAGCCTTGCGCGACGCTGCAGCCAAACTGTTCCAGCACAGCTCGTTGCTGATCGCGCAGGAATACGTCTACACCGAGTTCGACTGGCGCATCGGCGTGCTCAACAACGAGCCGCTGTACGCCTGTCAGTACTACATGTCGCGCGGCCACTGGCAAATCTACAACCACGCCGCCAAGGGTGGCCCGAAGGCCGGCAGCTGGCGCACGCTGCCCATCGAGAAGGTGCCATCGGAAGTCGTCAAGCTGGCACTCAAAGCCACCCATCCGATCGGCACCAGCCTGTACGGCGTGGACATCAAGCAAGTCGGTCAACGTGCCGTCGTCATCGAGGTCAACGACAACCCGTCGATCGAAGCCGGCGTCGAGGACGGCGTGCTCGGCGAAGAGCTTTACCTGCGCGTGATGCGCGAGTTCCTGCGCCGTATGGAACGCAAGCGGCTGGGTACCGGCAAACCACGACCGGCCTGACGCTTGCGTCGTCATCCGCGCCAGACGGCACCCGCCAGCCGTCGCCGCCGCGGACGCATGCGCAAGCAAGCCGTCAGTATCGACAGCAGCCACGTCGGCTCCAGCGTCAACCGCATCAACATCGGTGTCACCACCAGCATCAACAAGGGTGCCCAACCCAGCAAGGGTGTCCACGCGTGCAGCGGCGTGAGCAACAGCAAGGCCGTGCCGGCCAGCAGCCAGCATGTGGTCAGGCGACGCCATGCAAGGCGGCAACGGGTGATCGGATCAGGACGAATCGACATGGGCAACTCCTGCAATGAACTTGTCGTGCAGCCTGCCGCGCGGCCATCTCACGGACTGCGACGGCTACAATGTCGACCCGCCAGGGAATCGACCATGTCCTCCGCCATCACCCGTTTCGCCGTGTTCGGCCACCCCATCGCGCACTCGCTGTCGCCGGCCATCCATGCCGCCTTCGCGGCGCAGTTCGACATCGACCTGACCTACGTGACCATCGATGCCGCGCCGGACGCATTTGCCGATGCGGTGCAGGCATTTTTCCGTGACGGCGGTGCCGGTGCCAACGTCACCTTGCCGCACAAACGCGCCGCGCTGGAGTTGGCCGCAAGCGCCACCGTCGCCGCCACGCGCGCCGGCACCGCCAACGTGCTGACGCCACGCGCCGACGGACTCGAAGCCCACAACACCGATGGCGCCGGCCTGGTCCGCGATCTCGTGGAACGCCATCACGCCACACTTCGCGATGGCCGCGTGCTGCTGCTGGGTGCGGGCGGTGCCGCGCATGGCGTGGCCGGGCCATTGCTGGATGCCCGCATCGCGCAGTTGACCGTCGTCAACCGCACATGCGCTCGAGCGCAGGAACTCGTCGACCATCTGGATGATTCGACACGCGCCGTCGCCCGCGACTGGGATGCGCTGGCATCACTCGGCCCGTTCGACCTGATCGTCAACGCCACCTCCGCCGGCGTGCATCGGCAGGTACTGACCTTGCCGGCACATCTGGCCAACGCCGGAACCTTGGGCTACGACCTGTCCTACGGTCCCGCCGCCACGCCGTTCGTGACCTGGGCGCAGGCTGCCGGCGCGCGCCATGCGCTGGATGGTCTGGGCATGCTGCTGGAAACCGCTGCCGACGCCTTCGAACTGTGGCACGGCAAGCGTCCCGACACTGACCCGGTGTATCAAAAGCTGCGCGGCTGAAAGCCGTCGGGTGCCGCGCCGCTCAACCTTCGGCCAGATACCGATCCTTCAACACGACGTAATGTGCCGCCGAATAATCAAGCTGCTCGATCGCGCGCGCATCCAGCGTGCGTACGCACCGCGCCGGATTGCCCAGCCACAACTCGCCCGAAGCAACGCGCTTGCCGGGCGTGATCACCGCGCCGGCACCCACCATGGCATGTGCCTCGACCACTGCACCATCGAGAATGGTGGCGTGCATGCCGATCAAACAGGCATCGCCCAGTGTGCAGGCATGCACCACCGCGCCATGGCCGATGGTGACATCCGCACCGATCACGCACGGCAGTCCACCCGGCGAATACGGGCCATCGTGCGTCACGTGGATGATCGCGCCATCCTGGATGTTGCTGCGCGCGCCGA
The DNA here is from genome assembly GCA_036379495.1 of Rhodanobacteraceae bacterium. Classification (GTDB taxonomy): domain Bacteria; phylum Pseudomonadota; class Gammaproteobacteria; order Xanthomonadales; family Rhodanobacteraceae; genus Oleiagrimonas. The sequence goes on from DASVGO010000024.1 coordinate 19,487, forward strand.
CGCGGATGTGGCGCACATCACCGCGAATAACCGCGCCCGGCCATACCGACACGTCATCACCCAACTCGACATCGCCGATCACGCACGCGGCCGGATCCACGTAGACGCGCGCGCCGAGCGCGGGATGTTTGCCTTGCCATGAACGAATCGCCATCATGCGTCCATTGTAAGCCGTGCGTCACATGCCCCACGTGCCGTCTTCGAGCGCCCGGCGCGTGTAGCGATAGCCGGCTTCGATGGTCTGGTCATAGGCCTTCCAATCGAGCAGGCCGACCTCGGCCAGCGGCGGCGTCAGCAAGTGGTCGGCCAATTCGCGCCGCCGCACGCTGGCCGCTTCGGTGTTGACCATGCCGGCGCGCAGCAGGATCGGCAACAGGCCCGGCCGCACATGCCGCCGTGATTGCAGCAACACCTGCCACGCCGACGGCAAGGCATATTCCTCGACGTGCGCACTGATGGCTTCGTCGGCACTGATGTCGACGGCGATGATGCGCGCCAAGCCGTCGTCACTCATCACGTCCGTGGGCAAGTTGTTGATGACCGCACCGTCCACGTACACCTGGTGCCGATGCAGCACCGGCGGCAGAATGCCGGGAATGGCGCTGGATGCACGCAGCCAGTACCACAACCGTCCGGTGCGCCGCACTTCGGCGCGGCCGCTGGTGAGGTTGGACACCATGCAGAACATCGCCAGAGGCAGGTCCTCGATGTCGTGTTCGCCGTAAGCTTCACGCAACAGGTTGACCGTGCGCCGGCCGCGACTCAAGGCCACCAGCGGCAAGGTTCGGTCCGACAACGGCTTGCCGTCGACGAACGCATGCCGATAGGTGGCGTACATGCGCGCGTCATCCCACTCCAGCGCCACGCCGGCACCGATGATGGCGCCGATGCTGGTGCCACCGACGGCGTCGATTTCGATGCCGGCTTCGCGCAACGCGCGCACCACGCCGATCGCCGCAAAGCCGCGCGCACCGCCGCCGGAAAACACCAACCCGGTGCTGTGCCGGGTAAGCAGGCGCGCCAGGCGCGCAAGATCGCGCTCCTGATAGGCCGCACGCACGTGGTGCTGCTTCAGCGGTCGCGTGAACGCGCCATGCCAGCGCCGCGCCGCGCCGGGCAGGATTTCGTCACGCGGATGCAACAACAGCAAATAGCGCGGCCGCTCCCAGGACGCATGCGTGTCCAGCGCGGCATGGTCCGGCCAAGCCTCCTCGTGACGCCCGGCGTTGACCACCAGCAGCAATGCATCGGCCTGCCGCCGACACAATTCGCGCCACGCGGGGTCGCTGCCCTCGTCCAGGTACAGCACGAAGCGCACCTCGTTCTCGCGCTCGGCAAACCAACCCGAATCGCGATCCCTGCCCAACGCCGCATCCACCAGCAAACATTTGCCAAACGGCTGCAGCACGCGCTGCAAATGCCCGGCCAGTTCTCGCACCGGCACATGCCGGTCGAATGGCAACACCGCAAAGGTGCGCGGCAACACCGTGGGTGGCTGGCTGTTCTCCGCGAACAGGCGTTCCAGCGCCAGCTGCGCGGCACCCAGCATCGCCTGCGGATGCTCGCGGATCAACGCATCAAAGCCCTCGCGCGGCAGCCGCAGCAACTCCGAATCGCGCAGCGCGCGCACGTCGAACGGACGCTCCTGACGCGTCAGCAGACTGAACGCACCGACCGTTTCGCCACTGCATACCAGACTGACCAACTGCGGCGCTCCGCCCGTCTCCGGTCGCCGGAATGCCCCCAGACTGCCCGATTTGAGCACATACAGCGCATCCGCCCGCTCGCCGCGTGCAAACAGCAGCTTGCCTCCCGGCACCGACATCGCCGCCATCTCGCGTTCCACCGAGGCACGCTCGGTCGCACTCAAGCGACCAAACACCAAGTTGTGGCGCAGCAGGTTCGGCGTATCGAGCAGACCCGGCGTCATGGGCACGCATCCCGCGGACAGGTGGCTTTCATCATATCGCTTGCGTCGCCCGTGTTATCGCACCGATCCACCAAATCATGGTCAAGACAAAGACCAAAGCTCTGGCGAATGCCCAAGCCTCGGAAGCCGGCATTGCCAAAGTCATGCCAAAGTAGTGCCGTGGAGACATGAAAATCGCCGTATCCGTACCGAACCCTGTCCTCGACGCTGCCGAACGGCTGACCAAAGTACGGCGCATTCCTCGCAGTCAGATCTTTTCGGAAGCGCTCGTCGAGCACATCACCAAACACGGTGCCGCGGCCGTGACGGCTCAGCTCAACGTGATCTATTCCCGCGAAGCATCGGCCGCTGACACCTCGCTTTCAGCTGCACAATTGGCGACGTTGAGTCATGAAACGTGGTGAAGCGTGATGGGCGTCATTCCTGGCTCGACATTCGGTCCGACCGGGTTGTCTGCCTATCGCATCGACCGCTTGATTTGCCCCGCCATCAGCCCCACGCTGGGCACTCTATCGACTTTGCGCACGCCATGACCGCCACCAACCCCCTGCTTGCCGACACCGGCCTGCCCGCCTTTTCCGCCATTCGCCCCGAGCATGTCGTGCCGGCCATCGAGACCATCCTGGCCGATTATCGCCGCGCCGTTGAGGCCATCACCACACCGGATACGCCGCGTGATTTCGAACACGTGATGCTGGCGCAGGAGCGCCTTGAAGCCCGACTCACGCGGGCGTGGGCGCCGGTGGGGCATCTGCATGCCGTGGCCGACACGCCGGCCTTGCGCCGTGCGTACATGGAGGCGGAAGAAAAGATCACCGACTTTGCCAGCGAGATGGGTCAGAACCGCGAGCTGTATGCCGCGGTCAAGTCCGTGGCCGATGCCGCGGGGGCGGACACAACGCCCGCACAACGTGCGGCGCTGGATCATGCGCTGCGTGATTTCCGGTTGTCCGGCGTGGCGCTGGAAGAACCGGCACGCAGCCGTTTCCGTGGGATCGCCAACGAACTGGCGCGGCTGTCGACGGACTTTTCCAACGCCGTGCTCGATGCCACCGATGCCTGGCAGCATCACGTCACCGACGAGCGCGATCTGGCCGGCATTCCCGCTTCCGGCCGCGCGGTGCTGCGCCAGTACGCGCTGGAAAAGGAGTTGCCGGGCTATCTGGTCACGCTCAAACAGCCGGCCGTGCTGGCGGTGATGCAACACGCCGATAATCGCAGCCTGCGCGAAAAAGTCTATTGGGCCTATCAGACGCGCGCCTCGGATCAGGGTCCGGATGCCGGCACCTGGGACAACTCCGCGCGCATCGAACAGATCCTCGCGCTGCGTCACGAGGCCGCCCGGCTGCTCGGCTTTGCCAATGCCGCCGAGGAGTCGCTGGCCACCAAGATGGCCGACTCGCCACTCACCGTCATGCAGTTTCTCGACGATCTCGTGGCGCGTGCGCGCCCGGTCGCCCGCAAGGAGCTGGACGAGCTGCGCCGTTACGCCCGCGAGACGCTGGGTCTGAACAATTTCGAAGCCTGGGATGTCAGCTGGGCCGCGGAAAAGCTGCGCCGCGAACGCTATGCACTGGATGAGGAACAGCTCAAGCCCTACTTCGCCGCGCCTGCCGTCATCGACGGTCTGCTGGCCTTGGTCACACGGCTGTACGGCATCACCTTCGCGCAACGCGAGGATGTCGACACCTGGCATCCGGACGTGCGCTATGTCGAGCTGCGCGATGCCGATGGCCAGCCCTTCGCCGGCCTGTACATGGATCTGTACGCGCGTGCCGGCAAACGTGGCGGCGCATGGATGGACACCTGCCGTCCGCGGCTGCGCGATGGCGAGCATCTCGAACAACCGGTGGCCTTTCTCACCTGCAACTTCGCGCCACCCACGATGGATGCACCTGCGCTCATCACCCACGACGACGTGCAGACGCTGTTCCACGAATGCGGCCATTGCCTGCATCACCTGCTGACGGAAGTCGACCTGCCCTCGGTGGGCGGCATCGACGGTGTGGAATGGGATGCGGTGGAGTTGCCCAGCCAGTTCATGGAAAACTTCTGCTGGGATCGCACCACACTGGATCTGTTTGCGCGCCACTACCGGACTGGCGAACGCCTGCCCGATGACCTGTATCAGCGCATGCTCGATGCTCGGCATTACCACGCCGGCCTGTTCCTGGTACGGCAGCTGGAATTTGCCGTGTTCGATTTCCGTCTGCATCTGGCCTACGACCCGACCCTGGGCGCGCGCGTCATGGATACGCTGGAGCGCGTCCGCCATGACGTGGCCGTTTTGCATCCACCGCACTGGCAGCGTTTTCCGCATGCCTTCACGCACATCTTCGGGGGCGGCTACGCGGCCGGCTATTACAGCTATCTGTGGGCCGAGGTGTTGTCGGCCGATGCGTTTTCGCGCTTCGAGGAAGCCGGCGTCATCGACCGCGCCACGGGTGAATCCTTCCGGCACGAAATTCTTGCGCGCGGCGCCACGCGCAAGGCCCTGGACAGCTTCATCGCCTTCCGCGGACGCGCGCCCAGGCCCGATGCGCTACTGAAAAGTTACGGCCTGCCGACGTGAGTCGTCCTGCCGGCTTCACGCGGGATCGGACAGAAACCGTCCGCGCACGCTGACCGTGTGGTGCGGCTGCCCGACCACATGACCGGTGGCAAGGATGAAACGGCTGTTGGGCAGGTCCTCGATATCCAGGACCAGCTCGAACTGTTCCAGTGGACCGAATGCCGAATACGCGTTCGGATCCCAGCGCTTGGCCAGCATGCGAACGTGATATCCGTCGGCACGCGACTCGACGCTGCCCAGATACAGATAACCGTTGTCGGCACCGTTGAGCTTGCCCTCCTTGATCACGATCATGCCGTCGCCCAGATCACCCGAGCTGGCAAAAAAGGTGATTCGGTAAATCCCGTCGATCATCGGCATCCTCGGCACATCGCCGCTCAAGTTTCCGGCAGCCGTGCGCGCATGACAAGCCGGTACAGTGTCGACGTTGTCGCAGGATCTCAATGCCGCCCGGCCACCTCGTCGATGTGCTTGAGCAGATCCGCCGGATCCTCGTAAACGCGGAAGGCCCCTGCCGTTTGCAGTTCTTCGCGGCCATAACCACCGGACAGCAAACCGACGCCCAGCGTTCGCGCGCGCTGCGCGGCCAGCATGTCCCATATGCTGTCGCCGATGACCAGCGCATCGGCGATATCGACATCCAGACGATCGGCAGCGGCAAGGAACAGGTCGGGATCGGGCTTGGCATACCGGACCTGGTCGCGCGTGACGACCGGTACGCGCTCGGGGTCCACGCCGAGCGCCTTGAGGTTGTGCGCCGCCGTTTCCATGCGGCCACTGGTGGCCACGGCCCAGGGCATTCCCTGCTCCGTGAGATATTTCAGCAAGGCCACGGCGCCGGGCAACGGGCGAATGCCGGCCGCGAACCGGCCATAGGCAGCGGCGTGGTGTTCGCGCAGACGTTGCAGGCGTTCGGCGGTGACATCCAGCCCGGTTTCACGCAGCAGGATGTTGGTGAACAGGCCGCCACTCATGCCGATCTTGCGGTGGACGCGCCATACCGACAGATCAATGCCCTCTTCGTCGAGCGCGCTTTTCCAGGCCAGCACATGCTGGTAGACGCTATCGACGAGGGTGCCGTCGAGGTCGAACAGGAAGGCTGTGGTCGAACGTGCCATGGACCATCTCCATCAAATCGATGCTCCATTGTGCCGCAGTCGCGGCCGTCGACGGCTGATTGGCGGCACGTATGCCCGCTGGTCATGCACCGATTTCCCCTTCTGCCGTCGGGAGAAAGTGGCGCGAAGCGCCGGATGAGGGTTCGACACTGCTCACGAATGGCGCAAGCACCGAACCCCCACCCACCCCTGCGGAGCACCCTCTCACGGATGGAGAGGCGAGTTTCACGACCGGACGCTGGAGCTGGTCGGTTGATGAATCAACCCACGAAGCTCAGAAGCGCCCAGCCTGAAAGTCGGCGATGGCTTCGTGGATTTGCCGCGTGTTGTTCATCACGAACGGACCGTAACGGGCGACCGGCTCGTTGAGCGGCTTGCCGGCGACCAGCAGCAGACGCGCCGCCGACGGACCAGCCTCCAGCATCACTCCGTCGCCGTCGTCGAGCACGGCCAGCTCGCGGTGCGCCAACGCATCGCCGCTGCTGCCCAGCGTCACGCCTTCGCCGTCGAACACGTAGGCAAACGCATGATGGCTCACCGGTACCGGCACGCTGACCTTGCCGCCGGGTGCCAGGGCGATGTCCAGATACAGCGGCTCGGTGGCCACGCCCGACACCGGACCGGTGATACCACCGAAGTTGCCGGCGATGACGCGTACATGCACGCCCGCGGCCGGATCGACCTCGGGGATGGCCTCGGGCGCGATGTCCTGATAACGCGGCGCGGTCATCTTGTCGGCCGCCGGCAGGTTCACCCACAGCTGGAAGCCGCGCATCAGGCCTTCTTCCTGCTCCGGCATTTCCGAATGCACGATGCCGCGACCGGCCGTCATCCATTGCACAGAACCCGCGGTCAGCAGGCCGCTGTTGCCCTGGTTGTCGCCGTGGCGCATGCGCCCGTCGAGCATGTAGGTGACGGTCTCGAAGCCACGATGCGGGTGCTCGGGAAAGCCGGCGATGTAGTCGCCGGGCTTGTCCGAACCGAACTCGTCAAGCAGCAGGAACGGATCGAGCATGTCCAGTGCGCGCTGGCCGATCACGCGCGTCAGACTGACTCCGGCGCCGTCGGAAGTGGGCATGCCGCGGACGCGGCGGGCGATGTGACGTGTGCTCATGGGATGCCTCCCGTTGCGATGTGAAGCCCACGATATGCGGCCGCGGATCCTGCGCACCAGCGGCGTCGCACGAACGCATTGTTCGTGTCCGGCAACGGTGCGCGCGGTCAGTGCAGCCAGTGACCGTCGCGCGAGCGTGGCGCGGGGCCGAAGCGACGGTGTTGCGCGGCCACGCGGCGTTCGCTGTCGCTGGGCGCCCGCGCGCGCCAGTAATCGGCCACGGCACCCAGCACCTGCGGCACCTGGGCCAGGCATTCATCGTATTCGTCTTCGGACAGGCGCTCGATGTCGGCATCCGCCGTGAGCACGCCTTCGTCGACCGCCAGGGCCATGATCGGACCGAGCAGCTCCATCAGCTGCGGATCCTCGTCCAGACGCTTTTCCCACAGCTCGGCGCACAGGTCGATGCCGCGGCTGAACCCTTCGCACCAGCCAGCGGCGGTGAGCACCGGCACATCCGGATCATCGCCAACGATGTCGATCTGCATGGGGTCGAGCTCGCCGAGGATCGGTTGGTAGGCGTCCATGCTCAGCTCGGCGGGGATCGAATCGTTGAGCTGCGCCAGCAGAGCCAGCACGCGCTCGCCCTCGGCCGGATCGGCAAACGGGCCGGTCAGGATTTGCGGCAACCAGTCGTCCGGCGTGACCGGCATGGGGCCGATGGCCAGTGCCGTCAGCAGGCCATGCACGCCGTCGAGCAACAAGCTGTCGTCGTCGGCACGCGCGCGCAGGAACCGGTCGAGCTCGTCGAGCTCGGTATCGGCAAGCATGCGCGGCCACTGGCTGGAAGGGGTGTCCATGGGCGTCATTGTAAAACCTTTGACACCCATGCGTTTGACTGGAAACGTGCGCTCACGCCAGTTCGAGTATCGCCGGGGTGTGGTCGGACGGGCGCTCCCAGGCACGCGGTTCGCGGTCGATGCCGACGGCCGTGACCGCCGACTGCAAGGCCTGGCTGACCAGGATGAGGTCGATGCGCAGGCCGAGGTTGCGGCGGTATCCGCCCTGGCGATAATCCCACCAGCTGAATTGGCCGGCGTCATGATTGAGCATGCGGAAGCTGTCGGCCAAGCCAAGATCGGTCAGCGCCGTGAGCGCCGCGCGCTCGGGCGGCGAGCACAGGATGCCGTCGCCCCAGGCGGCGGGATCGTGCACGTCGCGATCATCCGGCGCGATGTTGAAATCGCCCAGCACGACGAGCTTGTCGTGGCGCGTCAGTTCGTCGGCAACGAAGTCACGCACGCGCGCCAGCCAATCGAGTTTGTATGCGTACTTCTCGTCACCGACTTCCTTGCCGTTGACAACGTACAGATTGATCACGCGCAGCTCGCCGATGCTGGCGGCAAGAATGCGCCGCTGCGGATCGGCGAGATTGGGCGGATCGGTGACGATGTCGGTCAACGGCTCGCGCGCGAGAATGGCAACGCCGTTGTAGGTTTTCTGACCCGAAAACGCGACGTGATAACCGGCCGCTTCGATCGCTGCTTGCGGGAAGCGATCATCCGGCAACTTGGTTTCCTGCAAGGCAACGATGTCGGGCGCGGCTTCCACCAGCCAGCGTTCGAGGTGCGGCAGACGCACGTTGAGCGAGTTGACGTTCCAGGTGGCGATCTTCATGGCGGCATTGTAGGGCGTTCGAGCCGTCAACCGTGCCAACGGCACACGCCGGCGACAGGCGGGTTGCCGGTACTGTCAAGAGTCGCTTCCAACAACTCGTGTCAGGTTTTGTGCCACCACGGAGACTTCCAGCAACAGGACACCATCGCCCCATGCAAGCCAGCACTTGAAGGATGTTCCATGAATGCACCCAGCTGCGCGGCCACGGCCGCACCACCCACCACCGCCGCGGCTTCTCCGGCAGTGGCAGACGTGGCCGGCAATCAATCGACGTTGACTTTCGAACCGGTCCTTGCCGCCCATGCCGCCATGCTGGCCCGCATCGCCGCCAGCTACGAAGCCAATGCCACGGCAAGGCAAGACTTGGTGCAGGATATGGCGTTTGCGCTGTGGCGCGCCCTGCCAAGGTGGCGCCAGGAAGGCTCGCTGCGCAGTTTCGTCGCGCGTATCGCGCACAACTGCTGCGTCGACCACATCGCCCGGCAAAGCAAGCATCGCCACGATGACATCGAGGACGAAGTTCTCGCCGACGCCACGGCCAACCCGCAACACGACGCGGCCCGCGCCGAACGTTACGAGCGCTTGCAACAAGCGTTGCGGCAACTGCCGCTGGGACAACGCCAAGCCGTCACCCTGGCGCTGGAAGGGTTTTCGCACAGCGAAATCGCCGCCGCCCTCAACATCACGGTCAACAACGCCGACGCCCGCATCAGCCGCGCGCGCCGCGCCCTTGCCAAGCGCTTTGGAGAGCAGTCATGAGTCACGACGCCCTGTGGGAACAACTGCAAAATGACTGGCAGACGACCACCCCCGCCGTGGATGTGCATGCCTTGGCGGCCAAGGCAAAACGCAAGCAGTACCGCATGATTGTTTTTCAGGCACTGGATCTGGTGTCAGCTTGCGCCGCCACCATCGTGTTTCCGCGGATTTCATTCGGACCGGGCTGGATCGGTACGTTTCCGCTGGCACTTTTTCTTCCCTTGATGTGGCTCGGCGTCATTGCCGGAGCCTGGACGCGCCGTGGTACTTGGCGGAGCAAGGACACGGATCCGCGGACTCTGCTGCAACTGGCATGCAAGCGTGCCCGCGCCGGTCTGCTCTATATCTGGCTCAACCTTGGCATTGCGGTGCTTTTGTATGTCGCCTTGATACCGTGGATCTGGCGGGGGCAGAAGCTCGCCACCCCCTTGGCGCAATCGGAAGTCAAAGGCGTGCTGATTGTTTTTGCCGCCACGTTTGCTGGTTTGCTCGGCTGGGCCATCTGGTACGCCATCCGCCAGAAACGCAAATGGCGACACGCCAAGGCCCTGCTCGACCAGCTCGACTGACCCACGCAAAACCCTTCCCCGGCGGCCCACAAAAGCTGCCGATACCCATCCGACCGCCTCGCGGGCCGGCCGATCTCAAGCCGAAGGAACAAAAGCTCCTGCAAGCCGCCGTGAAGCAACTGGACATGCCCGGTGGAATGAAGGCCATCAACATGATGAAACCGTGGCTGGCCGCGATCACGATCGGCATGGCGCCGATCATCAAGGCCGGCTACGACCCGAAGCTTGGCGTTTACAAGCAGCTGCAACAGCAGTTCAAGCAGGAAGACAAATCCGTCAAGGGCTTCGAGACGGCCAAGGAGCAAATGCTGTTTCTGGCCAAACTGCCCAAGGCGGTACAGATGCAGCTCCTGCAAAAAGGCCTGCACGATTACGCCCGGGCCGACCAGCAAATGAACCAGATCGTCCATGCCTGGATGCACGGTCGTACCAAGACGCTGGGAAAAATCGTCGGACAGCAGATGCGCGACAACTCACCCGCGCTCTACCAAGTGCTCGTGGTCAAGCGCAACCAGCGTTGGTCGCAGCAGATTGCCCAGATGATGCACACCGATACCGGCACGATCTTTGTCGCCGTCGGCGCGGGCCATCTGGCCGGGCCGGACCGGCTGCAGGTGCAACTGCGCAAGCTCGGCATCCAGACCACGCGTGTCCATCAATAAGCCACACGTTCCTGCGAACGCAAAAACCGGCGCCGCCGTCCCTTGTGTTTCGGGACGACGGCGCCTATTCATCAATCGCCTTGTGCCGCGGTCTCAGGCCGTCTTGGTGGTGGCGTGATGCACCAGCACCGCGCGGCCGGACGGATCATCGGAGTTGGCGAACGCCTGTGACCAGCGGAACGCGGTGGGCGTGGAGCAGGCGATCGACGGGCCGCCGGGCACCAGATGCGCGGCCACTGCGCC
>DASVGO010000025.1:0-64059 GCA_036379495.1 Rhodanobacteraceae bacterium
GTGCCCGAAACCATCAACCACACCTGGTCGATGGACTTCATGCACGACCAACTTGGCGATGGCCGCAGCTTCCGGCTGTTCAACGTCATCGATGACTACAACCGCGAAGGTCTCGCCATCGAAGCCGATTTTTCCTTGCCAGCGACCCGCGTCATGCATGCGTTGGATCAGATCATCGAATGGCGCGGGCAGCCGCAGGTGTTGCGCTGCGACAACGTACTAACTCTGAAGTCAAGTGCGCTTCGACAGGCACGCGGGGGCGAGGCCGCTGTGGGCGTCCTTGATGTGCCGTATCCGCCGCACTTGGAAGATGCCCGTGGGCTTCCACCATCGAGAAGGTCCCCTGATCTGACCATAATGAACACGAGGTCCGGCAAGCGGCCTCAACCGTACCTAAAACAGCATGGGGTCCCGTGGAAGGCCCGAACATTATCTACGAGATCCTAAGTGGTCCCAACGGCCCTACAGAGAGGGGTCGATCCACGGGGCAAACTGGTTTCGAAGTAACAGCGATAGGGAGTTTGGTGTTTGACGAGGCCGTAGGCGACCCGCGCCATCTTGGCCGCCACGGCGGTGAGCGCCTTGCGCTTGCGATCGGCGTTGCCGGGATCCGGCTGCATGTAACGTTCGTATTTCTCGCGAAAACTGTTCTCGCGCATACGCACCGCAACCGTCGCTGCAAACCAGAAGGCGAAGCGCAAGCGCGCATTGCCACGCTTGGACAGCCTCTCTTGGCCTCGATACTGGCCGGACTGGCACTTGGCCAGGTCAAGGCCGCAGTACTTCAGAAACTGCCGATGATGGGCAAAGCGGCGCAGGTCGCCGGTTTCCGCGAGGATCGTGAGTGCCAGCACGGGGCCGATGCCCGGAAGCGAGCACAGGACTTCGTAATCCGGGCGCCCATGCAGCACGCGCTTGGCCGTGTCCACCAAATCTTCGCGTTGTTCTATCAGCTGCTGGTAGCGGCGTAACTGCAGGCGGAAGGTCTCGATCGCCACATCATCGGCCGGGACTGGCAGGCCCGTGCTGGAGCATGCCGTGTCATAAATCCCGCGAATCCAGGCTTGTTTGTTGACCTTGCGGCCGACCAGCTCCCACGCCTCCAGCTCGAATGCCTCAAATGGCAAGGCTTGGATTGACACTGCCGTCGGGAAGCGCAGCAGGAACCGGGTGAACCAGGCGGCCTGTGTGGTGTGGAAGTAACGTTCGGCTTCAGGGAAATACAGTGGCAGGTAGTGCGTCAGCAGGCTGTGTTGGAGCCGTGTCCGTGCCAAGCTGATTTGGTAATGTGTCTTCGACAGCTCCTGCAACCCATGATGGCCGGCGATCAGTGGATCCACGAATCGTTGCGTGATCCCCTGCTTCAGCAAAGCCAGGATGACGCGGGCGTCCTTCGGGTCGTTCTTGTCCCATGAGTTGAACACCGCCTCGCGGTACCGCGCCGCGGCAATCGAAGATACGAGGCAGACCTCGAAACCCTCTTGCAGCAGGCGATAGGCCAACGTCCGGTGGTAGTCGCCCGTGGCTTCCAACGCCACGCGTACCGGCGCCGGACGATTACGCAGGAAATCAACCAGGCGCTGGTGGTCATCACGCGTGTTGGCCATCCTGAAACGGCGCTGCTTGCCATCCGGTGTCTCGACCAGAACCGCATGCGTGCGTTTGGCGATATCGATCGCCACCCACGTGGCAGCAGGCGTAATCTCTTTTGGGGCAGTCATCGTCGATGATCTCCTGTGGTGTGTGAGAACCCTCAGAATGATCTTCTCGATGGTGGCTGCCCACTCTGACATGCTTCCGTAGGTACTACGGGCCCGAGTACATCAGCGGGGCGCTGCGGGCGTGGGCGGAACAACGCGGCATTCGCATCCAGTACACCCAGCCCGGCAACCCGCAGCAAAACGCTTACATCGAACGTTACAACCGAACGGTGCGCTACGCCTGGCTTGCGCAGACGCTGTTTGAATCCATCGAACACGTCCAGGACATGGCCACGCGCTGGCTATGGACATACAACCACGAGCGTCCCAACATGGCGCTCGGCGGCATCACGCCCATGCAAAAATTGGCGCTTGCCGCATAGCTCCACTTTTGGCGACGGCTAAAAATGGGGGGATTACCGGTGAGGACGAAATCGTGATGTCGAATTTGTCTGTGCCGTGGAGAATGTCGAATACGGAATAGTCCGTGGGAACCACGCGAACAGGAATGCCTTGGCTTAGGAATGCCTTAGCAAGGTGCTAAGCGAAGTCAAAGCTGCCATGACTACCATGCGATGCACTTGCCAGTTGGCAGGTGCTTCCCTTCATGCGAGGAACAAAGAGATGACGATGGCGAAAAAGATGTCCTGCTTGTTTGCCTGCGGGTTGTTGACCTTGGCAGGTGGTGTGGCCTTTGCCCAAGGGACCCATTTGAGTGGCGCAAAATACCTCAAGGATGCCAAGGTCAGTCTGGTGCGGGCGCGGGCGATTGCGCTCAAGGCATGTCATGGCAAGATCGTGTCCGAAGAACTTGAGAAAGAACGTGGTGGTAGCGGACTGCGTTATTCGTTTGATGTCCGCAAGGGCAAGGTTCTGCACGAGGTTGGCGTGGATGCCAAGACCGGCAAGGTTCTGGAAAACTCGATCGACAACGGCAACGATTGACAACAAGGTCATGAAATGGGCGCGCACCTGCCACGGTCACGTCGCGGCAGGTGCGCGCCGGACAAAACGCTTCATTCTTGAGCACCGAGGCAACACTTGACCCGTGTGGTTGATGGAGCCTGGTTTTTCGGCATGTGCCAGATGGGGCAAATCTCTACGGCGAGTCGACTATTGGTGCAGCGGAAAGGCTGGCATTCAGCGGCGTGCCGTACGCCACGAACCAGATGTTTTCCGCGATATTGGTGGCGTGATCGCCGATGCGCTCGATGTTCTTGGCGATGAACAGCAAATGCGAGCCGGCGGTGATGCTGTGCGGATCTTCCATCATGCAGGTCAACAGTTCACGAAACAGCCCCGTGTACAAGTCGTCAAGCCGGGTGTCGCGTTGCCAGATCAAACGAGCATGCGCGGCATCGCGGTCGCGATAAGCGCGCAGTACGTCGCTAACCATCTCGCTTGCCACTTCCACCAGCGCCGGCAGACCCGCAACCAATGGCAGTGGGGTCGACAAGTTGAGGCTGATCGAGCGCTTGGCGATGTTTGCTGCGTAATCGCCAATGCGCTCGATGTCTGATGCAATGCGGAGCGCCGCGAGGATCTCCCGCAGGTCGCGCACCATCGGCTGTCGCAATGCCAGCAGACGCAGGACATCATGGCTGATCTGACGTTCCTGTGCGTCAATGGTGTCGTCATTGTCCACGACATGCTGCGCCGCGAGGCCATCACGTTTGCGCAGCGCATCGATGGCGGCGCCGAACTGCGCTATTGACAGTTGGCCCATGGCCACGATTTCGCTGGTCAGTCGCATTAGTTCGTCGTCATAACTTTTGACAATGTGATCGCGTGGCGTGTTGGTCGTGTTCATGGAGCGCTCCGTGGAAATTTTGAATGACTGCGATGTCGACATTCAGCCAAAACGTCCCGAAATGTAGTCCTCGGTTTGTTGCATGGCGGGTGTGGTGAAGATTTTTTCGGTCTGATCGAACTCGACGAGCTTGCCCATGTACATGAAGGCGGTACGGTTGGATATGCGCGCAGCCTGCTGCATGTTGTGGGTGACGATGATGATGGTGTAGTCGCCTTTCAGTTCTTCGATCAGTTGTTCGATGCGGCCGGTTGCTATGGGATCAAGCGCCGAAGTGGGTTCGTCCAGCAACAAGACCTCGGGCTTCAGCGCGATGCCGCGTGCAATGCACAGACGCTGTTGCTGGCCACCCGACAGGCCCAGAGCGCTGCGCTTCAACTTGTCTTTTACCTCGTCCCACAGCGCGGCTCGCCGCAATGCCTGCTCCACGCGCGATTCCATGTCCGGCTTTGACAGTTTCTCGTGGTGACGAATGCCCCAGGCCACGTTTTCGAAGATCGTCATTGGAAATGGCACGGGCTTCTGGAACACCATGCCAACCTTGCCCCGCAGGCGGTGCAGCGAATAGCGCGGATCAAGAATGTTTTCGCCATCCAGGCATACTTCGCCGCTGGCGCGCAGTTTTGGGTAGATTGCGTAAATGCGATTGAATACCCGTAGCAGGGTGGACTTGCCGCAGCCTGACGGGCCAATGATCGCGGTGACCTCCCGAGCCGGTATGTCCAGATTGATTTGATTCAATGCCTGTGTATCACCGTAAAAAAAATCGAGATCATGCACCACGAGTTTGGCTTGCGCGGCATCACGAGCAACGTGGTCCGGTGCTGCAACAGGATGAGAAGAAACGGATTTGGCAGTATCAATCATGGGCGCTCCTGTGGCGATGCAGGTACCAGCGGGCGAAGAGGCTCAAGGCGAGTACAAACAGCGTGATCAGCAAGGCTCCAGCCCAAGCCATTGCATGCAAGGCTGGGTTGGGGTCATTGGTGTACTGGTAGATTGCCACCGGCAGGCTTTCCATCTTGTCCAGCGGGTTGGTGGCCATGAAGTTGTTGCCGAAGGCGGTGAACAACAATGGGGCGGTCTCACCGGCAAGTCGTGCCAGCGCCAGCAACACGCCGGTGGCAATGCCGGACACAGCCGCGCGCATCAATACTTGTGTGGTGAGTTTCCATTGCGGGATGCCCAAAGACAGAGCGGCTTCGCGCAGGCTTGCCGGCACCAGTTGCAGCATTTCGTCGGTGGTCCGCACGATGACCGGCAGACCGATCAGCGCCAATGCGATGGCGCCAGCGATGCCGGAAAATGACACCACGCCATGAGTCAAATTCGACATTGGCAGCACCACGATCGCGTACACGAACAAGCCCAGCACGATCGATGGTGCCGACAACAGGATGTCGTTCAGGAAACGGATGATCGCGCCAAGTTTCGAGCGATGCGCATATTCGGCAAGGAAGGTACCGGCCGCGATGCCGATGGGCGTGGCGATCACGAGTGCAATCGTGTCCATGACCAGGCTGCCGACGATGGCATTGGCCAGTCCACCTTCGGCACCCTGGACGGTGACCTTCGTGAACAATTTGATGTCGAGTGCGGCCAATCCGTGCTGCAGCGTGGTCCACAGGATCCAGGCGAGAAACAGCAAGCCAAGAAGAGTGGCACAACCACTCAGAATCAGTGCCAGCAGGTTGACAATGCGTCGGTGCGTGTAAATGGCAACGACCATCAGTTGCCTTCCAGCCGTGCCAGCCGATGCAGCATCAGGCGTGCGATCAGCAATACCGCGAAGGTGACGACGAACAGCTGGAAGCCCAGCGCGATCAGCGCCGAACGGTGCAGACCGACTGCTTCGTTGAATTCGTTGGCGATGCTGGACGAGATCGAGGTACCGGGCATCAGCAGCGAAGTAGTGACGCTGTAGGCGTTGCCAAGCACGAAGGTCACCGCCATCGTTTCGCCCAGCGCGCGACCAAGCCCCAGGAAAATTCCGCCGATGACCGCCGAACGCGTGTATGGCAGCACGATGTCACACATTACCTCCCAGGTGGTGGCGCCGAGCGCGTGGGACGATTCCTTCAACCGCGCCGGCACCGTGCTGAACACTTCGCGCATCACCGCACACATGAATGGAAGGATCATTACTGCCAGCACGATGCCTGCGGTCAGGATGCCCAATCCGATCGGGGGACCATCGAACAGTTTGCCGATGAGCGGGATACGCCCAAGCGTATTGCCGAGTGCCGGCTCGATGTGCGCCATGAACGGCACGAACACGAACAGGCCCCACATGCCGTAAATGATGGAAGGGATGCTGGCCAGCAATTCGATGGCGGCGGACACGGGACCTCGAAGCCACGCGGGCGCTATCTCGGTGAGAAAAAGGGCGATACCGAAACTCGTCGGTACCGCCAGGATCAGCGCGATCAGGGACGTGACCAGCGTGCCGAAGATAGGCGCCAGCGCGCCGTAGTCGTTCGCGGCCGGGTTCCATGCGGTGCTGGTGATGAAGTGCAGGCCATGACCGAACAGTACCTCGCGCCCGCCCCACAGCGTGGACAAGGCTGCGCCCAGCAATGCCGCCAGCACCAGCAACGCACAAGCTTTCAGTGTGCGGCGGAACCATGCATCGTGGTGGGCATCGACCTCGCTGCGCAGGCTGGCGGTTTCAACGGCTGGCGAGCTTGAAAGTGACATATGACACGGCAGAAAGTGGGCGAATGAAGCAGGTCAAGTCCGCTGGATTCCGGGGCCGCTAGCCGGCATGGCGAGGGCTCCGGAATGACGGGCTGCGGTGGTTGGTGCCAAGTGAATTCACTGCTTGAATTCGGTCTTCCAGTATTTTTCAATCTGTTGTACCAGTGACGCTGGCAATGGCACGTAATCAAGTGCGGCAGCTTGTGGTTGGCCATGCGTGTAGACGTACTTGAAGAAGTCCAGGGCCACCTTTGAGTTGGCTTCGTTCTTTGGCTGCTTGACCATGACCACCCACGAGGTGGCGGTGATCGGCCACGCCGCCGCGCCCGGGGCGTTGGTCATCAGCAGATCGAAATTTTTCGCATGCGCCCAGTCAGCGGTCGCCGCGGCCGCCTGGAAGCTTGCGGCATCCGGATTTACCACCTGACCGGCGGCGTTTTTCATGCGGGCATAACCAAGATGGTTATGCAATGCGTAGGCGTATTCGACGTAACCGATCGAGTTCGGTATTTGTCGAACGTAGGCAGATACGCCTTCGTTGCCTTTGCCACCGATGCCAGTCGGCCATTGCACTGCGGTGCCTTCACCGACCTGCACCTTCCAGACGTTGCTGACCTTGGACAGGTAGTCGGAGAAATTGAAGGTGGTGCCTGAGCCATCAGAGCGGTGCACGACCGTGATCCTGGCATCGGGCAGCTTCAAGCCAGGGTTGAGTTTGGCGATCGCCGGATCGTTCCAGTGCGTGATCTTGCCAAGAAAAATGTTGGCGAGGGTCGGGCCGTCGAGTACCAGCTTGCCGGGCGCGACACCCGCGACGTGGTAGGCCGGCACGATGCCACCGATCACGTCGGGGAATTGACCCAAGCCGAACTTGTCGAGCGTGGCTTCGTCCAACGGCATGTCGGATGCACCGAAATCGACGGTGCCGGCCTTGATCTGGGCGATGCCGCCGCCGGAACCGATCGACTGGTAGTTGACGTGGTTGCCGGTCTTCCTGGCGTAGCTGGCCGACCACTTGGAGATGATCGGATAGACGAAGCTCGAACCAGCACCCGTGATGTCGGTGGCGTGGGCGGTACCAAAGCCGAGGGCAATCGCGCCGGCGAGGGTAAGCAGATGAAGCTTGCGGGGGAAGCGAGTGTTCACGCGAGTCTCCTGATACGTGGTGGTTGTCAGCGCACTTTGTAACCGCCGCGTGTTGCAAGCCTGTTAGGGGAATGTTGCAGGTTGATGACGCCCTGCAAGGCTGGAGATTCAGATTCGCGTGCAGGGTGATTTCGTGTGCCGATGCGCGTAATCCAGCGCCCGCTCTGGTTGCGATCGGGGTTGCGAAAGGGTGTCACGTGTTTGTCATGCGCGTGGAATGAACGCGTAACAGCCGCCGGGCATGCTTTGCCAAGGTCATCGCCGCTGAGTGCCGGCGGCGCGCCATGTCAAAAACCCATCGGAGACAAATTCGTGCGTATCAAAATGCTTGCGGTGGCGATCGCCACCGGTCTTACATTTTCCAGCTTCGGGGCGACGGCTCAGTCAGCTCCTGGTGGCGCCCGGCAACTGGCTGACCTGAAAGCGCAACTCGCGGCGTTGCAGGCCAAGGTCACGGCGCTGCAGGATCGTACCGATGTGCAATCCAGCATCAATGTCAGCACCCGGCAGAACATCGAAGCGTTGCAACAGGTGCCCACCATGACCGTTTCTTCATGGGCCGACAACACCAAGATCAGCGGCACGATGTACGCCAATTTCACCAATTTCGCCCAAACCAGCAACGGCCAAAAGACCAACGCTTCGGGCACCGGCATCGACGTCAAGCGTTTCTACCTCTCGTTCGACCACAAGTTCAACGACATCTGGTCGGCCAACCTGACGACCGACTTCAACTATGTCGGCAACGATGGCGAAACACAACTGTTCGTGAAAAAAGTCTACCTGCAAGGGGCATTTTCGAAATTTGCGACGTTGCGCATTGGCTCGGCCAACATGCCGTGGATTCCGTTCGTCGAGCACTGGTACGGCTACCGCTTTGTTGAAAACACCTTGGTCGACCGTGAGCACTTCGGCAATTCCGCCGATTGGGGCCTGCACCTCATGGGCAACAATGGCGTGTTCAATTACCAGGTGTCGGCCATCAACGGCGCGGGTTACAAGCATCCATCACGTTCGAACCACGTCGATTTTGCCGCACGCATCGGCGTGCAACCCATCAAGGGTCTGATGCTCGCGATTGGCGGTTATGACGGCGATCTCGGCAAAGACACCCAGACCTCACCGGTGCAGCGAAGTGCCAAGCGCTACGACGCGATGGTCGCGTGGAATCGTGATGGCCTGCGCCTTGGTGCGGAATGGTTCGAAGCCGACAATTGGAAGAACGTTGTCACGCCACGTGCGGACATGGCGGAAGGTTGGTCTGTATGGAGTAGCTACGACTTTGGCCGCGCATCGGTTTTTGCGCGCTATGACCGCGTGAAGCCGAGCAAGCGGGTTGATCCGAATTTTGTCGATACGTACTGGAATGCCGGTGTGGCGTTTCCTGTCACGCAAGGGGTACAGGTGGCAGTCGCCTACAAAAACGAGCGACAGCGCAATGGCTCCAGTATTGATATCAAGAAGCGTGAAATCGGCATCTGGGGCGAGATGAAATTCTGACCCGGACACCGGCGCATGTCGGTCAGTGGTTTGGGGTGGTATTCAGTGGTCTTCGGATGAGCCGTCAGGGGCCAGCAAACGTGCATGTCCGAAGACGCAGCTGAACGTGGATCCCTTGCCGGCCTTGCTTTCGATCACGAGCTGTGCCTGGTGCAGGTTGAGCACATGCTTGACGATGGACAATCCGAGGCCGGTACCGCCCTTGTCACGCGAGCGACTGGAGGACACGCGATAAAAGCGTTCACTCAGGCGTGCCAAGTGCTCGGATGGAATGCCGTAACCGGTGTCGCTGACTGCATAGACGGCGCCGTGTGCGGTGCGTCGCCAGCAGATGGCAATGTCACCGCCGTCCGGGGTGTAGCGCACGGCATTGCTGACGAGGTTGGAAAAGGCGCTGTGCAAGTCGCGTTGCGAGCCGCGCAGGTCAACCCGGGTTTCCATGTCGAGGGAAAAACGATGGCGCCCTCTGCTGAGTGCTTCGCCTTCCTTGCACAGGGATGCAAGCATGTGAGGCATGATGACACGCTCGTCCGGCAGGTGCTGCTGGGTTTCGAGACGAGACAGCGTCAAAAGGTCTTCGACTATCTGCGTCATGCGATGCGATTGAGTGCGCATTTCATCCAGGGCAACGGCGAGCTCGGGCGAGTCACCGCCGTCGAACAATTCCAGGTAACCGTGAATGACCGTGAGTGGCGTGCGCAATTCGTGGGACACGTTGGCGACAAAATCGCGACGCACTTTTTCCAGCTTGTTGATGTGGCTGATATCGCGCGCGAGCAGTGCGCGCTGGTCGAGGCCGAAGGGAATCATGCTGATGCCGAGGTGACGCGTCGGGTCACCCGGGGCCGGAACATCATCCGGAGGCCGCGCATTGCCGCTGCGCCACCAATGGCCCAAGGGGGTATTGCCCAGCAGGTCGGCCATGGGTTTGTCGTGGTCGCGCTGTTGTTCGATGCCAAGCAAGTGTGCAGCCGCCACATTGGCCCAGCGCACGCGGTCATCGTGGTCGAGCAGCACAATGGCGTCGGGCAGGGTGCTGACGGCTTCACGCAAGTGGCGAATTTGTGCCAGCAGGCGCCATTCGCGGAGATGGCCGGTGTGCGTCATGGTGTTTCGGAAAAGCGGTAGCCAGTGCCGCGTACGGTCTGGATCAGGCGATCCATATGCGTCGGCTCCAGTACCTTGCGCAAGCGGCGGATGTGTACGTCAACCGTACGTTCGTCGACGTATACGCTGCCACCCCACACCTGGTCCAATAGCTGCGCGCGTGAGTACACGCGGTCACGGTGAGTCATGAAAAAGTGCAACAGGCGATACTCGGTGGGGCTAAGAATCAGCACTTCGCTGCCAGCCTGCACGCGGTGCGCGGCGCTGTCCAGTCGCAGTTCGCCGGCTTCGAGCATGCCGTTGCCGTCATCGCCTTGACTGCGCCGCAGGACCGCCTTGATGCGCGCGATGAGTTCGCGCGTGGAGAAAGGCTTGACCACGTAGTCGTCCACCCCGGCCTCCAGGCCATTGACACGATCCATCTCCTCGCCACGCGCGGTGAGCATGATGATGGGGATGTCGCGGATAAGGTGGTCGCGAGACAACCGACGGGCCAGCTCCAGACCACTCATGCCGGGCAACATCCAGTCCAGCAGGATCAGATCGGGGCGGCGCGTGGCAATGGCTTGCTGGGCGGCGCGCGCGTCCTCGGCTGGAATGGGTTCCATGTCAGCCTTGCGCAGGGCAAAGGCCACCATCTCGCGGATGGAGGATTCGTCTTCCACGATCAGTATGCGTTTTTGCATGATATGTTCACCGGCCAAGTCACCGCATTGCAACACGGGTATGTTACGAAATGTTGAAAATGCGCCCAGAAAGCCGGTGCACTCGATCGTTGCCGCAGCCCATGGGGAGCATGCTCACGGTGATTTGCCATGGCGCAGTGACGTCCAGACCAGGATCGCCGCGATGCCCAGAAACAGGATGACGCCTTGCCACGTCAGTGGCACGGCGAGGCGCGGCAACAGCCACCACGCGATCAGCAGCCAGAGCAGGGTGGCAATCGCGAGCCAGCGGTCGTCGACAAAAAGCCCCGCGATTGCTTGCCAGACATGATGCAACCACTTCATGGCCTGGTCTCCGGTCGATGTGTGTTGCTGGCGCCATGGAGCGTGTTGCGTTGACGGCACAGGGGGATCGTGATGGCGGCGCAGGCGAGGTAGCCGGCGACCAGCCACAGAATGGCCCAATCCCCGCCGGGCCAGGTCATGTGCAGTCCCTCGCCGCACCAGAAGGTGCCGAAGGCCGTCAGCAGGATGCCGACCACGAACTTCAACGCGTTCTCGGGTACGCGTGCGAGCGGACGGTGCACGATGATGCCCAGTGCAATCACCACGGCCAGTGCCGTCAGCGCGCCCAGGCTGGCTGGCAGCAACAGGCCGGGGCTTCCCGCCGTCAGTGCCAGCACGATGAACACGACTTCGGTGCCTTCCAGTGTCACGCTTTTGAACGCCACGGCAAAGGCCACGGCGTCCCAGCCGTCGGAACGTCCGGCGGCATGGCGCAACGTGTCCCGCTGGCGTGCGTAGATGCCGGCTTCATCGTGTTTGGCGATGATGCCGGCGGCGCGCAGGATGGCCTTGTGCAGCCAGCGCAGGCCGAACAGCAACAACAGCACGCCCACTACCAGTTGCATGAGGCCCAGCGGGATGCGCGTGAGCGCGGTGCCGGCGATGGCCACGATGACGAGCAGCACGATCAGGGCGAGGGCGCTGCCGGCGAGCGCGCTGCGCCAGCCGCGCACGGTACCGACCGCGAGGACCACGGTCAGTGCTTCGATGCATTCCACCGTGGAGGCCAGCAAGGCGGCCAGGAAGGTGGGACCGGCATGGGACCATTCGACGAGCATGCTGTGATCCTCGCGTGGCAGGGCAGGCAGTTACGTGGTCTCGTGGCGCCGCCGCAACAACAAGGCGTAAAGCACCGGCATGACCACCAGCACCAGTGGTGGTGCCGCCAGCATGCCAGAGATGATGGCCACGGCAAGTGGTTGCTGCATTTGCGAGCCGCGACCGATCGCCAGTGCCAGCGGCAGCAAAGTCAGGATCATGGCGATGGCGGACATCAGGATCGCGCGCATGCGGTTGCGCCCGGCCTCCAGCAACAGTTCGCGCAACGATGGCGGGTTCTCGCTGTCGGCGTGCGCTTCGGCTTCGGCCAGTTCGGAGAAAAAGAAGATGGCCAGCTCGGTGACAATGCCCACGATCATGGTCATGCCCATCATCGAGGAGATGTTGAGTTCGATGCCGGTGATCCACAACCCGGTGAATACGGCGCAAATCGTCAGCAATGGCTGGATCAGCACCACGATGGCGGCGCGGAAACTTTCGTACAGGAACAGCAGCAGGGTGAATACCAGCGCGATCGCGGTCAACAGCACGATGGTCAGGCCGCGGAAGGCGAGTTGCTGCTGGTGATAGAGCCCGCCCAGTTCGTAATACATGCCGGGCGGCAGCTCGCCTCGTCGCGACAGGACGCGTTTCACATCGCGCATGGTGGAGCCCAGATCGCGGCCGGCGATGCGTCCGGTCACGGCGACCATGCGCTTGAGGTTCTCGTGGTCGATCTCGGGTTGTCCGCGTTGTTCGGTGATGGTCGCGACCCGCGACAGCGGAAATTCATGGCCGTGACCGTCGCTGATCGGCAGTGCTTCGAGTTGCTCGATCTGGGCGCGGTCATGCGGCGGCACCCACACGCGCACCGCGACCATCTTGGGACCCTCGGGCAACTCGGTCGCGATGGTGCCGGCAGCGGCGGTGTCGACCTGGGCGACGACGCTTTGTGGATCAAGCCCCAGCAGTGCCGCCTTGACCGGATCGACATGCACCTCCAGCGCATCGCCAGCGGGGTTGATGCCATCGAGCACGCTGACCACGCCGGGGACTTTGCGCAGTTGAGCGGCCACTTTTTTCGCGCTGGCATCGAGCTCGGGCACGTTGTCGGAAAACAGTTTCACGGCGATCGGCTGCGGCACGGCGGTGAGGTCGCCGATCATGTCTTCGAGCAGCTGCGACACATCCACGTCCAGACCAGGTACCTGGGCCGCCACCTGTTCGCGGATGTGTTCCATCACCACCGAAGTGGGTGGCCGCGTACCGTTTTTCAGGCGCACGAAGAAGTCGCCGGTATTGGCTTCGGTCAGCCCGCCGCCCAATTGCAGGCCGGTGCGCCGCGACCAGGTATCCACGTACGGGTTGGCGGCGAGGATCTTGTTGACCTTTTCGAGCAGGCGGTTGGTTTCCTTGAGCGAGGTGCCGGGCGTCGAAAGATAATCGAGCGTGAATCCGCCCTGGTCCATGTTGGGCAAAAATCCGGTGCCTACGGAGTGGTAGGCGAAAAAGCCGACCAGCAACAGCGGGATCAGTCCGAGCAGCAACAGGGCAGGCCGTTTGAGCACACGCGACAACACGTTTTCATAAAAAGCGATGAAGCGTTGCCAGCCGCGCGTGGGCGCATGTTCGCGGGCATGCCGCTCGTCGATCAGCCACTGGGCCAGCAAGGGCACGGCGATCAAGGTGAGCAGATAGGAAATGACCAGGGCGCTGGCCATGGTCAGCGCCAGTGCCTTGAAGAAGGCGCCGGTGACGCCGGTCAGAAAGGCCAGCGGCACGAAGATCACGATGGTGGCCAGTGACGATCCGGTTTGCGGGCGGGTGAATTCGCGCGCGGCGAAAGCGATGCGCTCGCGCACCGAGCCGGTCAGGTCGCGGACCCGGCGCATGATGTGTTCGGTCATCACGACGACGTCGTCGATCAACAATCCCACCGCGGCGGCCATGCCGCCCAGTGTCATCATGTTGAAACTCATGCCGAACACCTTGAGCAGCAAGGTGGTGATGGCCAGGGTGCCGGGGACCACCAGCAGTGCGATCACGATGACCCGGACATTGCGCAGGAAGGCGAGCAGCACCAGTGCCGCCAGCCCGATGCCGATCAGGATCGCGTCGCGGACGCTGGCGGCGGATTCGCGGACCAGCTGGGTCTGGTCGTACCACGCCGCGATTTTCACGCCCTTGGGCATTTGCGACTGGTAGGCCGCCAGGCGAGCCTTCACCGCATCCACCATTTTCAGGCTGTTGGCGGAAGGCTGTTGAAACACCTGCATCAGGATGGCCGGATGACCATCGGCGCCGGTGATGACCCATTGCGGCTCGATGCCACGCTTGACGGTGGCAATGTCGCCAACGGTCACCACGCCGGCAGGGCCTGCACGGATCACCACTTTGCGCAAGGCCGCGACACTGCCCGGTTGATTGTCGGCCAGCAGCAGGAACAGCTTGTCGTGATCGGCCAGGCGTCCCAGTGCCGAGATGCTGGCGGCGTGCGCGACGGCGTGCACCACGTCGGCCATGGTCAGATGCTGCGCACGCAACTTGGCCGGTGCGATGTCGATGTGCAGCTCGGCGGTGCCGCGGCCTTGCACGCCGACGCGCGCGACGCCGGCGACGCCGGACAGCAACGGACGCAGCTGGTATTGCGCAAGGTCATATAGTTGCGTTTGCGTGAGCGTGTGGCTGCGCAGGCTGTAGGCGATCACCGGTTCGTCGACCGTGGGATCCATGCGCACGGCGTGGATGCGGGTGCCCGCTGGCAGCTCCGGCAGTACCTGACTCATGGCGGCGTTGACCGCCAGAAAGGCGCGGCTCATGTCCGCACCCCAGTCGAAATCGACGTCGATTTCGGCACTGCCACGGCTGGTGGTGGAGCGCACGCTGCGCACGCCGCGTACGCGCCGGATGGCTTCCTCGACCGGCGTGGTGACCGCG
This sequence comes from Rhodanobacteraceae bacterium, assembly GCA_036379495.1. Classification (GTDB taxonomy): domain Bacteria; phylum Pseudomonadota; class Gammaproteobacteria; order Xanthomonadales; family Rhodanobacteraceae; genus Oleiagrimonas. The sequence goes on from DASVGO010000025.1 coordinate 14,667, forward strand.
ACCACCATCTGGCTGGCCGGTCGTGCGCCCGCATCGATGTCTACGCGCACGCGCGGAAACGAGACGTTCGGAAACAGTGCCACCGGCAAATTGAAGACGGAAACCAATCCGCCGAATGCCAGGATCAGGATCAGGAACAGCAGTGAACGGCGATGCGCCTGGAACCATGTCACGACATTCATCGTGTCGCAGCTCCGTGCGTGTGCGGAGGCGTGCGCCGTGTCGCGTGCACGGCATCGCCGTCGGCCACCTCGTAGCTGCCCAGCGTGATGACGGGTGCGCGTGGGTCGATGGTGCCGTGGACGCCGACCGGGCTGCCGCCCGGTGACAGGACCTTGACATTCACGCGGTGCGCCTTGCCGTGCTCGATCTGGAACACGTAAGCGCCCTGCGCATCACTTTGCAAGGCGTTGCGCGGCACCGCCCAGGCGACAAACGACGTGGTTTGGATGTGTGCCGACAAGGCGCTGCCCGCCATCAAGCGGGATGCCCATGTGGCCGGCAACGAGACCAGCACCGGCACCAGATGCGTGGCCGGGTCGACGGCGTGGCCCACCATGCTGACGCTGCCTTTGGCCGCCGGCAGCGATCCGTAAATCGCATGCAAGGTGACCGGCATGCCCATGGCAAGGTGCGCCACTTGGTCGGGCTGCACGCCAAGCCGCGCTATCAACCCGTGCGCGGGCGTGAACGTGGCCAGCGTCGTGTTGGCCGGCACGCGCTGGCCACGCGTCACCCGGATGTCGGTGATGATGCCGGTCGCCGGCGCCGTGACGGTATCGATGGTCTTGCCGCCACCGAGCTGGCGCTGGGCTTGCAAGGCGGCCTTGGCGTCATTGACGGATTGGCGTGCGGCCTCGACCTGGGCTTGCGTGGCCAGGTGCCGGGTGGCCAGGTGCTGGTCGCGTGCCAAGGTCTGGCGGGCCAGTGTCAACGCGTTGCGTGCCTGCACGAACGCCGTGCGCGTGGCCGGTGCGGTGGCGATTTTCAGCAGGCTCTGGCCGGCACGCACGGATTGTCCGTCGCTGACCAGCACGGCCACGATCTGGCCGGCATGCGCAAGATCAAGGCGGCGGCTGGCGTGCGGACTGCCGATGGCCGTGCCAAAGGCGGTGACACGGTTGACGAAGGTTTGCTGCTTCGGCATGGCCGTGGTCACGGCCACACTCGGCGCGGATTCGCTCGAAGCCTGGTGGCTGCAACCGGCGAGCAGGCAGGCCAGCAGCATGGCGCCGGCGATGGATGGCATGGACGGGTTCATGGCGTGGTGCTCGAAGCGTTGGAGGTGGTGCGAGACATGGCGTGGGCGCCGCCCGAGGTATTCCAGTCGCCGCCGAGCAGGGTGGTCAACGCGATGGCTTGCGTGGCGCGTTGCCGGTGCAGGGCGATCAATTGCAGATCGGCGGACAATGCGTTGCCACGAATGGCCAGATATGTCGGCCAGTCGAGCTGGTTGGCATGCCAGGCATGCATGGCGGCCGAGCGTGCGGCATTCAGCTGCTGGGCGTGACGTGTTTGTGTCTTGATCTGCCTGTCAAGCGCAGTCAGGTCGTGTTGCAGGCGGTCGATGTCGCTGCGCGTGGCCAGCAAGCGGGCCGCATAGGCGTCGTGCAATTGCTGCCGGGTGGCGCGGGCGATGGCAATGTTGCCGCGGTTGCGATTGAACAACGGCAGCGTGATGCCGATGCTGAAACCGCTGGTGTAGACGTTGCTGGTGTCGCGGGCGCGATTGAAACCCAGCGTGATGGCCGGAAATTGCGCGAGGATGGCGCCGCGCAAGTGGGCTTCCTGGGCGGCATAGCCGGCTTGCAGGGCCAGCAGGTCAGGGCGGCGTTTGGGCAGGCTGGCCAAGGCGTGTCGCACTTGTGCCGTGTCCGGCACGGCGTGCCAGGGTGCGCCGACCAGGTGCAATGCGACCTGTGGCGACAGGCCCAGCAGCAGGTGCAGAACGTGATTGGCGTGCCGGTGCGCGCGCATGGCGTCGGCGAGTTGGCGGCGCACGTCGGCCAGCGCGTTGAGGCCGCTGTTGGCCTCGGTGTAGGTCAGGTTGCCGTGCACCAACGCGAGATGGATGTGCTTGCCCAAGGGGAGCAGCGCCTGCTGTTCGCGTTGCAGCAGGTGGACTTGCGCCCGCGTGCTGCGCATCTGGTCGAACAGCAATCGCGCGCGGGCGATGGTCTGCCATTCGGCCCACAGCAGTTCCAGATTGATCTGCCGGCCATGCGCGCGTGCGGCGGTTGTGCGCGCCGAACGCGTCAGCAGGGCGCCGATGTCTTCGCTGAGGCCGGCGTTGAAGGCCCGCGTCTGTCCGGGGCCGGTGGAAGTCGGAAAATCCATGCCCGCACTGATCTGCGGATCGGGCAACAAACCGGCGGCGAAGGCCTGCGCGCGCGCGATGCCGAGTGCGTCGCGCTTGACCTTGAGCTGCGGATTGTTGGCCACGGCCAGCATCGCCACTTCGGTCACGTCCAGACCATTGGACGCATCGAAGCGATGTCGGGCCAGTGGCCGGGTGGGCATGCTCGATGCCGGTACGGAAAGCCGGGCCACGCTGGCGCCGAGCATGTTGTCCAACGGCAACGGTGCATAGGTGGCGCAGCCCGCGCAGGTTGTCGCGATCAGCCCCATGACGATGATGCGCAAACGTGGGCGGGACCGCGACAGCGGCAGGCAACGGGACAATCGGAGGCGAAGGGCGACAGGCATGACGGTGCAGTGTGCCGCGTGCAGCTTAGGATCCGCTTAAGATGGCGGTATCGGCACGCGCCCTGACATTGGCATGTTGCCCTCGGGCATGGGCGTTGCGAGTCGATTTCATTGATACTTGACACCCCTTTGATCGGTCCGGCGGCATCGCCATGCCGGACCTGAAACGGAACACAACGACGTGATACCCACCTTGCTTGATTGGTTGCTGCACCTCAATACCCATTTGCTGGCGTTCAGCCAGCATCACGGCGCATGGGTCTATGCGCTGCTGTTCGCGATCATCTTTGTCGAGACGGGCCTGGTGGTGGTGCCGTTCCTGCCCGGCGATTCGCTGCTGTTCATTTGTGGTGCGCTGGCGGCCGGCGGGGCGTTTCCGATGGCCTATGTGGTGCCCTTGCTGATCGTGGCTGCGATCCTGGGTGATGCCGTCAATTTCGCGATCGGCAGTCGTTTCGGCCATCGCATCGAATCGCATCACTGGCGCCTGCCCAAGCCCGAACACCTGCGCATGACCCACGAATTTTTCGAACGGCATGGCGGCAAGACCATCTTCATCGCGCGCTTCGTGCCGATCGTGCGCACGCTGGCGCCGTTCGTGGCCGGCATGGGGCACATGGGCTACGCACGCTTTGCCGCGTGGAACGTCAGTGGCGCGGTGGTGTGGGTGGGCGTGGTGACGGTGGCCGGCTACTTCTTCGGCAACATCGCCTGGGTCAAGGACAACTTCACGCTGGCCTTGCTCGGCATCATCGTGTTGTCGCTGTTGCCGGGGGTGTTCGTGGCGTTCAGAAAATGGCTGGCTGCGCGCAAGGCGCAGATTGGTGCGGAGAAACAGCCCAAGGCGTGAGGGCTGTTCGGTCTCGCGTGTCGCGTTCGGTGCCCCAAGCAGAATCGCCGTCAGGTGTTGACGAGCTTTGCCAATTTGAGGCGGTACGCGGAGGTCTTGGCGGCGTCGCCTTTGTGCTGGTACAGATCGCGCAGAAAGCGCAAGTTTTCTTCGACGATCTGCTTGGGCACTTTGACCTTTGAGGCGGCAAAAATCCGTTCGGTTGCAAGCGCCTCCTGTTCCGCCTTGTCGCGGGAACCATCGGCGAGCAGCGCCTCGGCATAAACCTGATGGATGTTGCCAAGCAACCACTGTTTGGGTGTCAGCACGCGTTCGGCTTCGCTCACGGCTTGCGCGCCCCAATGCACGGCTTCGTGCGTGCGGCCGAGGTTGCGCAGCGACTCGGCCATGTTGGCGCTGGCGATGGCTTCGCCGCGCGATGGCTGGCCGTGGGCGATGGCGTGGTACACGTCGAAGGAGCGCTGCAGCGGCGCCAGGCTGGCCTGGTAATCGCCTTGTGCCATCAACGTGTTGGCGATGTTGTTGTTCAAGTTGGCCAGCATGGGATGGTTGGGCGGAAGCAGCTTTTGCGCAATCTTGAGCGCCTTGGAAAAGCCTTCCTTGGCGATGGCGTGGTCACCCTTGCGGCTGCCGGCCAGACCGATGGCGTTCCATATGTTGATCATGCGTCGGCTCTGGCCGCCGGACAGCGCTTGTTCGAGCGTGGCGGCGTGCCGCGCGTTGGCGATGGCCGTGTCCCACTGGCCTGCCTCGATCTGGGTGAACGCCAAGCTGACGTAGCTCACGATGGTGTTGGCGTTGTGCTCACCGAACATGGCGATGCGCATGTCCAGCGCGCGCTGCTGGTTGGCCAGGGCCTGCTTGACGTGGCCGGTCTTGGACTGGGCATCGGCCAGGTTCATCAGCGTATTGGCGATGCTTTCACGGTTGATCGGCTGCAGCGTCTGTGCGGCTTGCACGGCCCGCGCGTACCACGTCGCCGCATCCGGGTAATCGCCGCGCATGCTCATCGCATAGCCGATATCGGTCAGGATGCTGGCGCGGCTGGCATTGTCTTTCGGTACAAGGCGCAGCGCATGTTTGAGATCGTCAATGCCGGCGTCGTTCTTGCCCTGGGTGATGCGCGCGGTGCCGCGCGCCAGCAACAGTTGCCAGTATTGGTGAGGTTTGTCACGCGCCATCTCCGCATCCAGCACGGCAGCGGCTTCGTTCGCGCGATTGAGTTTGCGCAGTGACGAGGCCAGGCCGGACACGATTTTCACACGCAATGCCTGGTCGGGCGAACCGGCTTGCTGCAACGCTTTCAGTGCCGACTGGTACAGCAGCACGGCGTGCTTGTTGTCGCTCAGGCTGCGGTGCACATTGGCGATCTGCAGCAGCGATTGCGCGCGTGCGTGCGGCTGGGTGGCGAGTTTTGTGCCGATGCGTTTTTCCGCGGCCTTGAGCACGTCACTGACCGTGGCATGACTGCCGGCCGCACCGGTCGGGTCGGCGGCCTTGATCGAGTCCAGCAACAGTTGTGTGGCGGCGGTGGCACGTTGCGCGGCGGCTTGCGCCTGGTTGCGCTGCGTGCGCAGGCTGTTGGCCTGGAACGCCAGCAGCACGGTCAGTGTGACTACTGCCGCAGCGGCCAGCACGCCGGCAGGCAACGCGATCGGATGCCGTGCCAGCGTCCGCGACAGGCGATAGCCAAGGCGGTCGGGACGCGCGCTGACCGGACGCCGCTCGATCAGCGCGCGCAGGTCATCAGCGAAGGCGTCGGCGCTGGCGTAGCGGCGCGACGGGTCGGGGTGCATGGCGCGGACGCAGATGGCATCGAGGTCGCGCGGCAGTCCCGCACCGACCTTGCTTGGTGGTGTGGCGCCCTGTTCGATGCGGCGCAGCGATTCGGTGATGGGCGCGCTGCCAAAGTCAAACGGCGGCTTGCCGGTGGCTTGTTCATACAGCATCACGCCGAGTGCGTAGATGTCGGTGGCGGCCGAGACCGGCTCGCCGCGCAGTTGCTCGGGGCTGGCATAGGCCGGCGTCAGCCAGCGGGTCAGCGTGGCACCGGCGCCAGCGTCCTCGTTGAGCACACGTGAAATGCCGAAGTCCAGCAGTACCGGACCGCGCTCGGCGGTCATCAGCACGTTGGCGGGTTTCAGGTCCAGATGCGCCACCAGTTGGCGATGCGCCGCGGCTACCGCGTCGGCAATTTGCGCCATGGTCGTCAGCCGCTCGCGCAACGGGCGACCACCGCCGTCGGCGGGCAACGGTTCGCCGTGGATCAGATCAAGCACCAGATACGGCCAACCCTCCGGCGAGTGGCCCCAGTCGCGCAGGCGGCAGATGCCGGGATGGTCGAGCCGCGCCAGCGTGCGCGCCTCTTGCACGAAGTGCTCGGTGGCGTGGCGATTGAACAAGGGCGCGGCGAGCAGCTTGATCGCGGCTTCCTGCGCGATGCCGTCGCGCTCGCTGTGTGCCGCATAGACCACGCCCATGCCGCCGTGGCCGATCGTGCGCACGAGAGTCCAGTCACCCAGCTGCCGGCCGATCAATGTTTCGGGCGTGAAGCTGGCGAAACGACGCAGGGCTTCGCCATGCAACTGGTCCAGCGGGTTGCGCGTGGCTTCGTGCGCGTCAAGCAGCAAGGCCAGGCGTTGCGCCAACTCCGGCGCTTCGGCCTGCAGCGCGCGCAGGGCGGCGGCGCGCTGTGCGTGGCTGGCTTCGGAAAGATCGGCGAAGCGTCGTTCCAGTTCGGCGGGGTCGATGCTCATCGGGCAGGCTCCTCTTTCAAGGTGGCAGTGAGCCAGGCGCGACCAAAAGCAAGATCGCGCTTGGCGGTGGCCAGGCTGATGCGCAGCGCGTCAGCCAGTTCGTGCAGGTCAAGGCCTGCGAACGCGCGCAGCATGATCGCCTCGGCGGCACGCGGATGGCTGTCGGCCAGCACGTCGAGGGCACGGTCGAGATCCAGAAGCTGGGTATCATCAAGCGCAGGCTGCTGCATGCCGTTGTCGGCCAGCGACACGGTGATCGTTTGCATCACGGCGTGGCGTTTCTGTGCCAGCCGCTCGCGCGCCTGGTCGATCAACAGGTGGCGCATCGCTACCGAGGCCAGCCGCAGAAAGCTGCTGCGATCGGCAATCGGTGCGTTGGGTGGCTTCAGGCGCAACCAGGTTTCGTGCACCAGTTCGGTGGGCGTAATGGTGGCGCGCGACTCGCGTGCCAGCCGCTGCAAGGCCACGTGACGCAGCTCCGCATATAGCCCTTCAAGCAAGCGGTCGTCGAGCCGAACATCGCCTGATTGCTGCCAATCGCGGAGCCATTCGGTCAATGGCGGCGTCTTGTCACTGGACGTCACGGTTCCCCCGGTGCGGTCAAACCGCCCCCCCATGAGCCGAATCCTAACCGCGTTGCGCCAGAAAGAACAACCACGGCTGACTCTGCGTGTGCGGCGCGGTCTGCGCACGGTGCGCGAGTCGGTTCGCTCGAAGCTCGGACGATCCTTGATTCGAAAGGAATGGTGGGCAGGGACGCAGCTTTTGGCGGAGCGCGCGAAAGGCGCGACAACCGTGGTCATCGTCTGGATGTTGCGAGGTGCAAGACTCCCATGTTGCAAGACGGAAAAATCACTGCCGGGGCGAATGCGTGGCAACCATCCGCAAGGGTGCGTGTGGCGCGCGTTGTCATGCTGGCCATGCTGTTGCCGTGCCTGGCTCTGATGGCTTGTTCGCATCATGACGAGGGGCCGACGGAAAGCCAGATCGGCAAGGCGCTTGCGCTGAAGTTGCCCGATGGCTTGAAGGTCGACGACGTCGATATCCAGGTGGCCGAGAACGAGGGCACGAAGGTCGAGCCAAGCTACGAGACGCGCTCCGACATCCAGCTTGAATTCACCGACGACATCTACAAGGTCACCGGGCATCTGGGCGGCAAGGCGATTGTCAAAAAGCTCTACGCCAAGGGCGATGACATCAAGGGCACCCTGATCACGGTGGCCGAGCCACGCGGCGAGGATGCGTGGCACATCCAGATCAAACGCATCGACATTCCCGATGTCGACGGTGTGGCGGCGAACACGTTCCCGCCGGATGGCTATGTTGAGCAGGGATCAATCGACTATGCAGACCTGAAGGCCAAGGTTGCGCAACAGCAAAAGCAGGCCTTGGCGCAGGCGCAAAAGGATGCGCAGGCGCGGCTGCAGGCAGCCCAGGCGGCAGCCGCGCAGAGCGCCCGCGAGCGCGCCGCCACCATTGCCAAGCTGAGCGGATTGATGAAGGGCACCTGGGTGGCCAAGTACCCGGCCTTCCACAACGGCTCGATGTGGGCGTCGCGCAAGAACCGCAAACTGGGCATCGAGATCACCTTCAAGGCCACCGGCGACGCGATCGGTGAAGGCACCGGCGTGCTTTACGATTTCGAGGCACCCACGCATCAGGTCAGTGCGCCGATCGGCTACAAGATCGACCCGGCAGGGCGGTTTGTGACGCTCAATTTCACCCGCAATCTGAACCTGCTTGATGGCGTGGATTTCAGCACGCACACCAGTGATCAGTGGCGGATGACGCCCGACGGCAAGCTTTGGAGTTCGGGCTACGGCAACAGCTGGGTCATCCAGATGGAGCGCAATGGCCCGGCCTTGAAAAAATTCAATGCCGAGGTCGCGGCTTTCAAACACTATGCCGCACAAGAGCGTGCCCTGATCCTTAAATACAACGCCGCCAATGCGGATGGCTACTTTTACCAGACGCCGCTGCGCGACCACACCTACGGCTACTTCTTCGTCACCGGATCGCTGGATGGCCGGGTGTATGGCGACGGTATCTATGCCAGCAATTCGGATGTCGAGGCGGCGGCTGTGCATGCCGGCGTGCTCCGGAACGGGCAATCGGGTGTGGTGCGCATCGATCGCAGCGATACCGAGCGGAATGTCCAGCTGCGCGGGACCACCCGCCATGGCGTCACGTCGAGTCAAGGGTGGTGGTCTCGTTTGTACAAGATCACCTTGGTCAAGGCGTTGCCGATGCCACCGGGGCAGTGACGAGCATCTCGCGGGACAACGTTATTCATCCTTGATCCATCAAAACATGCACAGGGGAACATCATGAATCATCGAAAGCTTGTTGGCGCGAAAAAGATTGACGGTCGTAAACGCATCAGGCCACGTCCGTTGGCGGCCGCCGTGGCCGTGGCTTTGCTGATGGGTCTTGGCGTGTCCGTCGCGCATGCGGACGAGCAATGGACAGGCAAGGTCTCCATCGACTGGAACACCAATCTCAACTGGGCCACGAGTGCGGTGCCGACGGGGGGCAGCAGCGTCATCATCGACACGATATCGCCGAATGCGCCGGTGCTGACATCGCAGAACGTGACGATCTTGCAGCTGACCGTGGGCGATCAGGCCAAGGGCGCGCTGACGCTGTCCGGTGGCGGCGTGCTGACCGTGACCGGCAGTGACCAATATGGCTCCGGCATGGTGCTTGGGCAGGCCAAGGGCAGCGTCGGCAGCGTGCTGGTCACCGGCACGGGGACGGTCCTGAATGTCAACCAGAGTGCACAGGTCGGCAATGATGGCGCCGGGTCGTTGTCAGTCACTGCGGGAGCGATAGCCAATATTGGACTCCAGCAGAATTACGCCGAAACCATGATCGGATTTGGTCACTATGGGCTGTCGGCCGATGATGCCAGCGGCAGCGGCAGCATCACGGTGGATGGTGCCGGCTCGACGCTGCATTACGCCGGCGGCATGAATCTGCTCAATGGTACGTTGACCGTCAGCAACGGCGGTGTTCTCGCCAGTCAATCGCGTGGTGACAGCGGCTGGATTGACATCATCGGTTTCGGTCAGGTCGGCAACGATCCAAGCAGCAATGTGAGCCGCGAATATGCTCTGGACGGTCAGGGCACGGCAACGATCACGGGCGCAGGATCGTCCTGGCAGAGTGTCAATCGGTTGACGGTCGGCGACGGCGGCAGTGGCAGCCTGTCCGTTCTGGATGGCGCCACGGCGGGTTTCAGTGGCGGGGTCAATATCGGCGCCGCAATTCCGTCGTATGACTACACGACTGATCCGGCGACCAACCAGACCACGACGACCTTGGTGGGAGTCAAGCAAGGCACGGGCACGGTCACCGTGTCCGGTCAGGGTTCGGCCTTGACCGTCGTGGCCGTCAGCGGCTTGGGCAACGGCGTTCTGGTGGTGGGCGACAGTGGTGATGGCACGCTGTCCGTGGATGCCAAAGGCAGCGTCGATGTGGCGGGCGTGCTCACGGTCGGCAATCAGGCCAAGGGCACGCTGGCCATCACTGGTGGCGGCGTGATGGCCGTGCATGGCAGCGATGCGAATGGTGCCGGTGCGATCCTCGGCAATGCCGTCGGCAGCACGGGTGAGGTGACGGTGAGTGGCGCCGGTTCCACGCTCACGCTTGATGCCGGTGCGCAGATCGGCAATTTCGGCAGCGGCTCGTTGACGCTGCAACAAGGCGGCGTGGCCAACATCGGCCTGACCAAGGCGTACAGCGAAACGGTGGTCGGTCTGGGTTACTACGGCGCGGGCGGCCCGGATGCGGCCAAGGGCACGGGCACGATCAGCGTGGATGGCGCCGGTTCGACCCTGAACTATGCCGGCGGCATGAACCTGCTCAACGGCAGCCTGACGGTCAGTAACGGCGGGTCCATGGTCAGCCAGGTGCGCAGTGGCGATCAGGGCGCGACTTGGCTGGATACGGTTGGCTACGGCTTGCCGGCCGACAGCGCCATCGCGTTCCAGCAACTGAATGGCACGGCGATCGCGACGGTCAGCGATGCCGGTTCAACCTGGCACAGCGTCAATGCGCTCGATGTGGGCGATGGCGGCACCGGCACGCTGAACGTGCTCGATGGCGGCAAGGCAACCTTTACCGGCTGGGCTTATCTGGGTGATGCGGCGTTGCTATATGACAGCGGTACATCGACCGGTTTGACGCAGACCGGCACGGGTATGGTGAACGTGTCGGGCGATGGCTCGGCGCTGACGATCGCCGCGTTGCCCGCCGGTAGCACCGGCACGGACACGGGCTTGTTCGTCGGTTACAAAGGTGATGGCACGTTGTCGGTGGATAACAAGGGTCGTGTCGATGTGGCGGGCGTGCTCACGGTCGGCGATCAGGCCAAGGGCACGTTGATCATCGCCGGTGGTGGCGTGATGGCCGTGCATGGCAGCGACACGAACGGGCTGGGCGCTTCATTCGGGTTCGGTGGAGTGTCTGGCAGCAAGGGCGAGGTCACGGTGACGGGCGCGGGGTCGACACTCACCGTCGATGCGGGCGCAAAAATCGGCAATGGCGGTACCACGGTGTCGATTCTCGATGGCGGCCGGGCGTCGTTTTCGGGCAATGTCCAGGTGGGTGACACGAGCGGGACCAATTATTTCGGCCCCGGTTCCGAGGGGCTGTTGAAGGTGTCCGGTACCGGATCCTTGTTGACGATAACCGCGGCTGCGGCGGGAGGCCAGGGCGGTGCGGGGAATCTGATCGACAACGGCAGTGTCGTCATCGACGATCACGGCAGCGTGGACGTGGCGGGCGAGCTGAACGTGGACACCGTAGGTTCGCTGGCGGTTTCCGGTGGCGGCACGCTGGCCGTGCATGGCAGCGATGCGGGTGGCATGGGCGCGACTCTTGGCGATGGTGTGACGGTGGAGGGTTCCGGCTCGACGCTGACGGTCGATGCCGGTCTGGCCAGCTCGGGCGGACTAACGGTTTCTGGCGGCGGGGCAGTGGTTGTTGGTGGCCATGACACCGCGGGTGTCGGGTTGCTGGTCAATCTGGATACCGGTAACGGCGTGGTGGTGTCGGGGACAGGCTCGTCGCTGTCCGTCGGTGGCGGGGCACGGTTGGACAACGCGAATGCTGGCGTTTCTTCCGCGTTGTCGATTACCGACGGTGGCGCGGTTTCGTTTCACGGTTCCGTGCTGGCGGACAACAGCGATGCCAGTGCCACGGGCAGCAACAGCATCATTGTTTCGGGTGCGGGCTCCTCACTGTCCATTGACGCATCGTCCACGGGCGGCGGCAGTGGCGTGTTGCAATTGGGTGTCGGCGATTCACTCAATCAGCTGACAACCGTAACTGTCAGCGATGGCGCCACACTCACGGCGACAGACGGCATCGAGGTCGGATCGCGCGGCAACATGATCATTGGCGGCAATGACGGAAGCGGCAACACGATGGCGCCGGGTGCGGTCAATACGCCATCGTTGCAACTCGATGCTTCGCAGATGAGCAGCACGTTGATATTCAATCATTCCGCCAGTACCGAAGAAAACAAATACGTTTTCGCAGCGAGTATTTCCGGCAGCGGTGGTATCGAGGTGATGTCCGGCTTCACGGAATTGACCGGCAACAGCAGCAGCTATACCGGCCACGTCGGCGTGGGCGGCGGCACCCTGAGCGTCAACGGCAGCCTGGGGGGCGATATCGACGTGCTGCCCGGCGCGCGTCTGCAAGGCACCGGCACCGTCAACAACGTCACTGTCGGTGGCACGCTGGCACCCGGCAACTCGCCCGGTACCTTGCACGTGAACGGCAACTTGGTGATGCAGACCGGGTCGGTCTACGAGGCGCAGATCGATCCGGCGACCGGCAAGTCCGACAGCGTCGAGGTGGCCGGCAACGTCACCATTCAACCGGGCACGACGCTGGACATTCAGAGTCTGGGCAGCCAACCGGTCACGCCCGGTGACAAGATCGACCTGATCCAGAGCACCGGCAACGGCACGGTGCAGGGCCAGTTTGACAACACCAAGGGCGACCTCACCACCTTCGTGGGTTACGGCGTGAGTTATCAGGACGGCAAGGTGGTGGTGGGCGTGACGCGTTCGGCGACCGCGTTTGCCAGCGCCGGCAGCACGCCGCAGGCTCGCGCGTTGGGTGCGGCACTGGATGGCGTGCCGGCGGACAGTGGTCTGGGGCGGCTGCTGTTCAGCCAGCTGACCACGGCCGGGCAAGCGGCGGCGGCGTTCAGCAGCATGTCCGGCAACGTGCATGCGGACGTGCGTCGAACCATGCTCGAAGGCAGCCAGCAGGTGCGTGATGCCGTAAGCCAGCGTGGGCAGCTGGCTGCGGATGCCAGCGGCACGTCGTGGTGGATGCATGCGCTGGACAACTGGGGCGGCACCGATGGAGTGGATGGTTTGAGTGACGCGAAAACCGATCGCAGCGGCATGATGCTCGGCGTCGACACGGCGGTGGCCGGCAGCACGCGCCTGGGCGTGGCCTTGGGTGCGGACCAGACGTCGTGGCGCATGGGCAAGCCGGCGTCCGCGCACATCAAGAGCCGGCATCTGGCGCTTTATGGCAACAGCGCCATGGGACATTTCGATCTTGGTTACGGCTTGGCCTTTGGCTGGCAAGATGTCGGCACCAATCGCAGTTTCATGCTCGGCAGCGTGGCGCAGCAGTTGAACAGCGACAGCCACGCGCATCTGAATCAGGTCTTTGTCAACGCGGGGTACCGTTTCGGTGATGCTGCCGGCAGCCATGTCGAGCCGTACGTGGCGCTCGCGCATGCGCGTCTGAGCGGTCAGAACGTGCACGAACACGGCAGTGCCACCGCGCTGGACGTGACGTCCACGACGGACAGCGCGACCTTCAGCACGCTGGGTTTGCGCTGGCTGGTCGGTACCGGAGCGGTGCGCTGGTATGGCACGTTGGGCTGGCGGCATGTGTTCGGTTTCGACCGGCCCTCCGTGCAAGCGCGCTTTGCGCAGGGCGGAGCGGCTTTCGCCGTGCAGGGTTTGCCGATGGCGCAGAACGCGGCCAAAATCGATCTGGGTGCGCGCTTTGCCATCGGCAAGCACACGCATGTCTCGTTCGGGTATCAAGGACTGATTTCGTCGGCAGCGCATGACAACGGGGCCAATGCGCGCCTGGTCGTGGATTTCTGACGCACGGAGCCACTCTGGCATCAACATTCATCACGAGGGACATCAGCATGACCGACACACCCGCCAACCATGAAGCTGCATTCACGGCGTGGCAACAACAGGTCAACCAAGGTCGCAAACTCACCATGGCGACGATCATTGTCACGGCGATCACGGCGCTGGGGTGGCTGCTGTTTTTTGCCAAGATCGCGCAGACATCGGATGCCTATTTGCGCTATTCCGACGCGGTTCATGCGCAGCTCACCCACTGGACCATCGTGCTGGTGTTGCTGACCCTGGTTTGCATCGGGTTGGGCATGGCCGCCGCGAATGCCAGACTGCGGGCCAGGAAGCTGCGTGACGACTTGATCTCGGTACTGCGCAATGGTTTGTCCGCAGCATCGGAGGCCGGAACACGATCGAGCATCGAATCCCGCTTGCGCGAATTGGGGGCGTGAGTTAGCGTGCTGAAAATCGGGGGCGGGAAGCGCCGGGGCGGGGAATCGACCGTGGTGCCCGCCTGATGGTATGTCAGGTGGGTGTCACGGAGAAGCCAAATGCGAATTACCGTCGATAAATATGTCCCGGGCAGCATTTTGCTGGAGGCTGTCACCGGAGCCGTGGCTGGTGCCAAGTCATCGATTGAGAGCACTCAGTCGATACAGACCATGGGTGGTCATGGAAGTGTGAATTTCCAGGATTTTTCCATCAATGATCCCTTGCGGATCAAATCAACGACGCAGCATGTCGAAGTCGTGGAATTTTTCCTGTGTCGCGAAGATGGCAGCGAAGTCCCGATAAAAATGCGCAATGCCAACTTCCCGGTACGCGATGGTCAAAAAGTGACCGTGGTGCTGGGCAACTTCGAGCGTGATATGCGCCATGTGCTGGCAAGTGCAAACCATGCCACCGGCATCATTCATGAAAATATCTGGTGGCATGAAGATTTTTTCGTGCTGATCACGCGTCTCGGTGCATGGGCGTTTTATGGTGCGTTGGTGGGTTGGATCTTTTTCGGGCTTCCCATTTTGTCAGGCGTGTTCGCAGTCTTCCTGGCTTTGGCAAAATTTTCGTTGGCGTGGCTTGTTTTGCTCGTTCCTGTCGTGGCTTTTTTGGGATTTCGCTGGATCGCGAAATGGTTTGTTCGCAGGAACACGGTTCCGGATGCAAAGACCACAGCCAGGCTAACCGAGATAAAAAAGACGGTGACGGATGAGGTGATCCACCTCTTGAAGCGGGAAGGTATCGCGGTCAACGCCGTCTGAGCCGATGGGCATCCACGCGCCGTTTTGACGCGTCCGGCTTGCACCGTCGGATTTTTGCTTGGTACGTCAGACGGTCATCACCTGCACGCCGCGCTCGCGCAGGTTGTCGATGGTGGCGGCGGGGGCGTTGGTGTCGGTGATGACAACCTGCAGGCTTTCCACCGGGGCGATCACCGAGAGGCTGCGCTGGCCCAGTTTGCTTGAGTCGAGCACCGCCACGGTCTCGCGCGAGACGCGCACCATCAAGGCGTTGAGCATGGCTTCTTGCGGATCGGGCGTGGTCACGCCGACCAAGGGATCGAGGCCATCGACGCCCAGAAACAGACGGTCGGCGGAGAGCTTGCCCAGGGCTTGTTCGGCATCGGGGCCGGCCAGCGAATAGGACGTGGGGCGCAGCATGCCACCCAGCATCATGATGCGCACGTTGGTCAGGCCGTTCAGTTCCAGTGCGATGTTGAGCGCGTTGGTGATGACGGTCAGGGATTGCCACTGGCGCTGACGGATGCAGCGCGCGATTTCCACCGTGGTCGAACCCGAATCCAGGATGATCGTTTCGCCATCGCTGATGAGTTTGGCCGCTGCCGCGCCAATGCGGCGTTTTTCGGCCAGCCGGCGCGATTCCTTGATGGTCAGCGGCGTGTCGATGTGGGCCACGACGATGGGCAGGGCGCCGCCATGCGAGCGCGTGATGGCGCCGGCGCGATCCAGGGCTTCGAGGTCGCCGCGGATCGTCACGGCGGAAATGCCGAAGTGCTGCGACAGGCCTTCCACCGTGGCGCGGCCGTTTTTTTCCACCAGATCGATGATGTGGCGGCGACGTTCCTCGACCAGCAGGCGCGGCATGGGCGCCTTGTGTTGCCGTGATGATTTGTTCATGTCCGTATTCCCAGCACGCGCGCGGCGTTGTCGTGGTAGACCTTGCGCAGAATGGTATCGGAAAGTTTCAATCCGTATATGGACCAGCGGCCTTGTGGCGGCGTGAACGCGGGTGCGTAGTCGAAATACTCGTCCTCGGTTTCGAGGAAGCGGTAATAGATTTCGTACAGCTTGTCGCAGAACAGCTGTTGCGGCACGTCGTCGCCCCACGGTGACGGTACCGCATCGGTGCCGAACAGGATGCGATCCTGATATTTGTCGAAGAAACGTTGCGCGATACGTGGCTGACGCCCAAGTTCGCCGATGCGCGCGCTGATGTCGACCACGGTGTTGGGGTAGCGGTCGAGCGTGGCCGCGACGGCGGCCAGGTTTTCCGCGTTGTTGCCGACGTGCAGCAGGGCGAAAGTGGTTTTCGGATGGCGGGCGATGACGCGATCGCGCGCGGCGATCAGTTCCTTGTGGCTGGGGAACTCCGGGCCGTAGAACGACCAGTCCGGATGCTGCGACAACTCCTCGTAGCGTTCGTTGGTCGCGTCGATCGGCAGGAAGAACGCTTCGGGGTCGGACACGTGCATGAACACTGGCAGGTCGTGCGTGGCGCAGGCTTCCCACATCGGATCGAAGCGACGATCGTCGATGGCCACCAGGGGGCCGCTGTCGATGTGTTCCTTCAGATACAGGCCCAGTGTCTTGAGCAGCTTCAGGCCCCGTGCGCCGACGGTGTGCGCATGCTCGATGGCTTCGCCTTGCAGCTGCGGGTAGTTCGGCTCCTCGAACAGGCCGAAGGAGGGCTCGGTGAGCGTGAGAAAGCGTCCCGGCACGGCCTGATCGAACGTGCGGATGTTTTGTTCCAGCCCCTTGCCGGTGCCGCCGGTGAGGTTGACCAGGGTGGTGATGTGCTTGCGATCCATCACCGGCAGCAGGTCCTCGGGCTGCGCGAACACCAGCATGTCCTCGCCGACCGACACGCCGCTGCGCACCTCGCGCGTCCAGCTCAGGTGCGCGTGCATGTCGATCACCGGAAAGCGCGGCACCGGCACCAGCGTTTCAGGCACATGCAGCATGCTGCGCGGCTTGAAATCGGCCAGACGCAGGGCCGTCTTGCTGGTGTCGGGCACGGTGCTCAGCGGGTTCTTGCTCTTGTCCTCAAGATGCACCGTGCCGGCCTTGACCGGGGGGGCGCAACAAAAGCAATGGTGGTCGTGGTCGGTCATGGTGTGTCGTGATGTCGATTCGACTCAGCGAGCGTGGTTTTTCATGATGTCGTGCACGCGACGGGTGAGGGCGACGGCATCGTCGAACTGGCGCAGCCACATGTTGCGACCGAACATCACGCCAGTGGCACCAGCTTCCATGTAACGCGTCACCTGGTGCACCACGGCATCGTCGTCGTCATTCTTCTCGCCGCCGGAGAACAGCACCATGGTACGCCCGGCCGAACGCACCACGCGACGCGTGCGCGCCGGGGCATCTTCATCGAGTGCATCGTATGGTGCCGGCACGTTGGTGCGCGCATCGTTGGGTTCGTGCAGTTTGACGATGTCGGCGCCCACTTCCAGCGCCACGCGCGCGGCGTAATCCTGCGCGAACAGCGTGCCCTTGCCGCCCTTGGCGTCGATGGCGGCGCCGCGCGGGTAGGACCACAGCAGCAACGGCATGCCGAAACGCTCGCAATCGGTGCGCACCTGGCGCAGCTGGCGCAGTTCCTCGTCCTGTCGTGGCGAACCGACGTACAAGGTGTAACCGGCGGCGTCCGCGCCCAAACGCACGGCATCCTCGACGGAGGCGAACAGGGGCGAGGTGGCTTCGGCGTCGCTCGGGATGTTGGTCTTGCCGTTGAGCTTGAGGATCAGGGGCACCTTGCCGGCGTGATGGCCCATGTATTTTTCGGCCAGGCCAATGCCCAGCGCGATGGCGGAGAAGCCGCCGGCTTCGGCCAGCGCGAACTGGTAGGCCGGGTCGACCGCCGGCGGGTGCGGGAAGAAGTCGGTCGGACCGTGTTCCAGACCCTGGTCGAGTGGCAACACCATCATGGTGCCGTTGCCAGGACCGTGGCCGTAGAGCATCCGGTGCAGCCGGGTGCGCTTGCCGATGGACAGGTGTTCGAGGTTGCCCAGGGTGGGCGGGGTGAAGACGGGTGCTTGCATCGGACTGTTCATTTCGAATACTCTTGTGGAAACTTTCGAAAACTTACAAACACGGTCATATTCATTCAGATGAGCCATTCTGTCAACCAGCCGATCGTGCCGTTCCAGTCCCTGCGCGCCTTGCGCGCGGTGCCGGCCGAGATCCATCAGCAGTTGGGTTGCGCCGATACCCTGCGCGAAATTTTGCAACAACCGCAGACCTGGCGTGGCACGGCGGCACAGCTGGCCACGGCTGATGCACGCGACGCGCTGATCGGTTCGATTGCACCTGCGCCTAGCCATATCGTCCTGACCGGTTCGGGCAGCTCGGTGTACGTCGGCGAATGCCTGGCGCCGGTGCTGCAGTCCGCTTTGGGCGTGCCGTGCCGCGCGATTGCCGCAGGCACCCTGCTGGTCGAACGCGACAGCGTGTTGCCGCGCGGACAGGGTCTGCTGATTTCCGTGGCGCGATCCGGCGACAGTCCCGAAAGCGTGGGCGTGGTGGATGCGGTGCTGTCGGCGGCGCCCGGTTACCGGCATCTGGTCGTCAGCTGCAATGCCGAGGGCAAGCTGGCCACCCGTTACACGCATGAACCGCGCGTGCGCGTGCTGCTGCTCGACCCGGCGACCAATGACCGCAGTCTGGTCATGACCAGCAGCTTTACCAATCTGGTCCTGGCCGGCAGCGGCTTGTTGCCGACGCGGCCCGTGGCCGGGGGCGCCGATGTGGTCGAGGACATGTTTGATCGCTGCGGCGATGATCTGGCGCGTTGCGGCGCGGGGCATTTCGATGCGGTGGTGTACCTTGGCAGTGGCGCTGCCTGGGGTGCGGCACGCGAGAGTGCGTTGAAGATGATGGAAATGTCCGCGGGCGATGTGCGCGTCATGGCCGAGACCAGCCTGGGCTTGCGTCATGGCCCGATGGCCTGGCTCAACCAGCCGTCATTGCTGGTGTCGTTCCTGTCCGGCGATGCCGGGGTGCGCGCCTACGAAACCGATTTGCTGCGTGAGCTGACGCGCAAGCGTCTGGGTCTTGACCGCATCGTGGTGGGCGAGAACATCGATGCCGAGCTGATCGGCGAACGCGGTTTGGCGATCGACCTGCAGGGCCTGTACAAGCTGCCGGCGGCACAGCAGGCGATGATACATGTCGTGGTCGGCCAGATCCTGGCCCTGTTCCGTTGCCTGGCCCTTGGCCAGCGTCCGGATGCACCATCGCAAGGCGTGCTCACGCGCGTGGTCGAAGCCTTCACCATTCACGCGGACGCCGCAACGTGACCTCGGCCAAGCCCATCCTCGTGGCCGGCGAAATCAACGTCGACTGGGTGTTCGGCGGTCTGGCGGCCATGCCGGCGCCCGATGCCGAGGTGCTGGCCGAAAGTTTTCGGCAGGTACCGGGCAGCTCGTCGATGATTTGCGCGATGGGCATGGCCAGGCTTGGCGATGCGGTGTCCTTTGTCGGCTGCGCGGGCGCGGACGCGCGTGGAGCCTTCTGCATCGACGCCATGCGATCGGCCGGCATCGATGTTGCGGCAGTGCGAAGCGACGCCGCGCTGGAAACCGGCATCACGGTGTCGCTTTCCACACTCGAGGATCGCGCTCTGGTGACCTTGCCGGGCAGCATCGGCGCACTTACGGTCGATGCGGTCGACGACGGTTTGCTGGCCGGTGCGCGTCACCTGCATGTCTCCTCGCTCTATCTGCAGCGTGGCCTGCGCCCGCAGCTTGCCGAATGGTTTGCGCGTGCACGCGCCGCGGGCCTGACGACTTCGCTGGATCCGGGCTTCGATCCGGCGCAACGATGGGACGATGGCATCGACTGGTCCGTGTTGTTGCAGCAGGTCGACGTGTTCCTGCCGAACCGACGCGAGGCTTGTGCCATCACGCATTGCGAGGATGCCGAGACGGCCTTGCGTGCGTTGGCCAATGGCACGACCCGCATCGTCATCAAGTGTGCCGGTGACGGTGCCTTGAGCCTGGATGACGACGGCATGCCGTTGCGCGAATCCACGCGACCGTCCACGGGAGCCTGCGACAGCACCGGCGCCGGCGATTCCTTCGACGCCGGGTTCCTGCATGCATGGCTGGCAGGATTGTCGGTGCGCGATTGCCTGCGCTGGGGCAATGCCTGCGGCAGCCTGTCCATGCGCGGCATTGGCGGCACCACGTGCCAGCCCGACGTGACCGAGGTCGAAACCTGGTTGCAGGCGCCAACATGATTACGGTGGCCGGCTTCAACACGGCCATTGATCGGCGCATCGATCTGGATGCCCTGCGGCCCGGCACCGTGCAGCGCGCCGTGCGTGCGCAGGCTTTGCCTGGTGGCAAGGGTCTGCATGTGGCACAAACCGTGGCTGTGCTGGGCGAGCCGGTGCGCCTGGTTGGACTCGTCGACACGGCTCATGCGCCGTTGTTGCGCGATCATCTGCGCGCACGCAACGTCAAGTGGCATGACTTGCACACGCCACATGCCTTGCGCCAGTGCTTGGCCATTCACGAGGCCGATGGTCAGGTGACCGAGATCCTCGAATCCGGTGCGGAACTTGATGCACCGTTGCAGCAGGCATTGCTCGCGGCCACGCAGGCACTGATCGACAGCTCCAAAGTGTTGGTGTTGTCGGGCAGCCTGCCGAAAGGATTTGATGCCGATGCCTATGCACGTCTGGTACATGAAGCGGCCATCCGTGGCGTGCCGTGCCTGCTCGATGCCAGCGGTGATGCCTTGCGCTACGGCGTCGATGCATGTCCGTGGCTGGTCAAGCCGAATGTGGACGAGGCATCGGATTTGTGGGGCCGGCCGGTGACGGATGTCGCATCGGCCGCTGCTTGTGCCCGATGGTTGCAGGGCCGTGGCATGGTCCGCGTGGTCATCACGCTGGGTGCCGACGGCGCAGTCGGTTTTGACGGCAAGCAGGCGTGGCACGCGGCCTTGCGTGTCGAGCAGGTGCGCAACACCGTTGGTTCGGGCGATTGCTTCATGGCAGGCCTGGCGGTGTCGACGGCGCGCGGCTTGCCGCTGGAAGACGCCTTGCGGTGTGCCGTCGCCTGCGGCGCGGCCAATGCGCAAGGGCAGGAGCCAGGCTATGTGCGCAAGGATCAGGTGGACGACCTGTACGCGCACGTGCAGATGCGGCGATTGTGAGACTTAAGTCGCCCGAGCCGCGCAACACCGGCAGGGATGTTGAACGGATGGATGCGCATGGCCGCGCTCCGGATTTCGAATCAGGGATGTCCGACGCTTTTGTTGTCGCTTGCGCTCTCGGCATGCGGCATGTCCCCCAGCCCGATCGGGAGTAGATCCACGATGTCATCGATGCGTTCCACCGCGGCACCGAACTCGAACCATGGCGTCAAGGCCTGGCTTCGGCTTTCCACCCTCTTCACCGCATGCGTGATTGCCGGCACCACCACTGCCTGCGCAGCCAACGCCGGCGCTGCCAAAGTGACCACGCTGGGCAATGCCAGCATCGGCGCGCAATGGCAGGTAGTCGATGGCTTGTTGTCCCACCTCGTGGTGACTGACAAGATCAACCACGTCACCATCGACGTGACCGCGCCGTTCAAATTGACGCTGAACAGCGGCAAGATGCTGGACATCAAGAACATGCGCCTGACCGTCGCACCGCATGCCGTTGCGCTCAAGGCCGATCCCGATGCGGCGCGCCTGTCCGCACGCCTGCCCGGCAAGGCGGTCGAAGCCAGTTTCGGCAGTCCGAACGGCGATGTCGCGATCACGTGGCGTCTGGTGCAGCGCAAGGGCTCGCACTACCTGCGCGAGGTCGTCACCATCGCCGCGCCCAAGGCCGATGCGCCGATCAAGCAGGTGGACCTGTTTGACCTCCGGGCCAGGAACGTCATGGTCGACGGCACGGTCGACGGTTCGCCGGTGGTGTCCGGTAACGACTGGTTCGGTTTCGAGCAACCGATGTCGCATGCCGATGCCTGGTCCGGTCGCGTGCGTTTGTGGATGGATCGCACCCTGCCGTTGAAGAAAGGCAAGTCGGTGACCTATTCGGCGGTCATTGGTGCAGCGCAGCCCACGCAGTTGCGGCGTGATTTTGCCAAATACGTCGAGCGCGAGCGCGCGCATCCGTACCGCCCGTTCCTGCACTACGAATCGTGGTACGACCTTGGCTACTTCACGCCGTACACGCAGGCCGGGGTGCTCAATCGCATCAACACCTTCGGCGAGGAACTGGCGGTCAAACGTCACGTCAAGATTGATTCGTTCGTGCTCGACGACGGTTGGGACGATTACAGCGGTGCCTGGAATTTCAGCAAAAATTTCCCGCATGGCTTCGTGCCAATTGCCAAGGCCGCGAAAAAGTACGGCGCGACCATTGGCGCGTGGCTGTCGCCGTGGGGCGGTTACGGCAAGCCGCATGACGAGCGCATCAAAAATGGTCGCAAGCTCGGCTACGGCATCGTCAACGATGGCCTGGCCTTGTCGGCACCCAAGTACTGGAAGCGCTTTCACCATGTCGTGATGGATCTGCTCGATCACAATGGCGTGCGCGAATTCAAATTTGATGGCACCGGCAACGTCAACAGCGTTTATCCCGGCAGCAAGTTCGACAGCGACTTTGCTGCGGCCATCCAGCTCATTGAAGACATCCGCGCCGACAAGCCGGACACCTTCATCAACCTCACCACCGGCACGTGGGCGTCGCCATTCTGGTTGCGCTACGCTGATTCGATCTGGCGCGGCGGCTACGATCACAACTTCAGCGGCGTGGGTTCCAAGCGCGAGCAGTGGATCACCTATCGCGACGAACAGACGTATCGCAACATCGTCGAGAAGGGCCCGCTGTTCCCGCTCAACTCGCTGATGTTGCACGGCATCATCTACGCCACGCAGGCGCACGGATTGAACACTCCGGCCGGCCAGGATTTTACCCATGGCGTACACAGCTTCTTTGCCACCGGCACCGATCTGCAAGGCTTGCTGATCAGCCCGTCGCTGATGAGCTCGCACGACTGGGACGTCGTGGCGCAGGCCGCCAACTGGGCACGCGCCAATGCCAAGGTGCTGGAAGATACGCACTGGATCGGTGGTGATCCCGGCCGCCTGCAGGTTTACGGTTGGGCGGCGTGGACGCCGAAAAAGGCGATCATCACGTGGCGCAATCCGGGTGACAAGCCGCAGTTGGCGGTGGTCAATCTGACCAAGCAGCTGGAGCTGCCGCCGGGTGCCGCCAGTCACTTCACGGTCAAGGATGTGTGGCAGTCCGGCGGCAAGGATGTGCCGGCCACGTTGAGTGCCGCAGATCTGTCGACGATCAAACTGCAACCGTTCGAAGTGCTGACGCTGGAACTGACGCCAACCACTGGGCGGTGAATTTTAAAGTCCGGCCCGGCGTGCCTGTGAGCCGCACCCGGGTCGGACACTTTCCATGTTGCAAGGATGCGGACAAATTCGGAGGGCAATCATGAAACTCAATAGGCTGATGATGGGCGCCGCGTTGGCATTCGGGTTGACTGGCGCGGCATTCGCGCAAACCAGCGCCTTGTCGCCGACGCCGCCGATGGGCTGGAACGATTGGGCGCACTACGAGTGTCGCTATACCGCCGACACGATCCTCGCCAACGCGCGTGCGTTGGTGTCGACCGGCCTTGCCGCGCGTGGTTATGACCGCGTTACCATCGATGATTGCTGGATGGCCAAACATCGCAATGCCAAGGGCGAGTTGGCGCCGAACCTGAAGCGCTTTCCGCACGGCATTGCGCCAGTGGCCAAGGCCGTGCAAGCCATGGGTCTGAAGTTCGGCATTTACGAAGACTCCGGCAGCGAGACCTGTGGTGGCTTTGCCGGCAGCGGCGAGGCGCCGTCGGGGGGCCATGCGCACTTCAAGCAGGACATGCGCCAGTTTGCATCCTGGGGTGTGGATTACGTCAAGCTGGACGGTTGCAACGTGCGCGTGCCCGAGGGCGTGTCGCAGAATGATGCTTACCGCAAGGCGTATGCCGATGCCAGTGCGGCCATCAAGGCCAGCGGCACGAAGATGATTTTTCTGGAATCCGCCCCCGCGTATTTCCAGGGCACGCCGGCGTGGTACGACGTGCTGGGCTGGGTTGGCCAGTACGGCCAGTTGTGGCGTGAAGGTTCGGACATAGCCGTTTACAACCCGAAACATCCATCGCGCTCGCGTTTCCACAGCGTTGAATGGAACTACGTGTACAACCGGCCGCTGGGGCGTTATCAGAAACCCGGCAACTGGAATGATCCGGATTTCATCATTGGTGGCGATGCCGGCATGAGCTTGGCGCAAACGCGCAGCCAGGTCGCGCTGTGGGCGATGATGTCGGCGCCGCTGGTGCTGAGCGTGGATGTGGCCAAACTGTCGCCGGCATCCATCAAGGTCATCGGCAACAAGGCCGTGATCGCCGTCGATCAGGACAAGCTGGGCGCAACGGCAAGCCTGGTGCGGCGCACGCCATCCAGCGACGTGTTGCTCAAGTGGTTGGCTGATGGCGATTATGCATTGGCGGTGTTCAATCACGGCAAACAGCCTGTCAATGTCGATTTGCCGTTGACGGACCTCGGTTTTGCATCAGCGGCAGCCTGCCACTTGGGCCTGCGCAATTTGTGGACCGGTGCCAGGCAAACGGACGTGCATGCCCTCAAGGCGCAGGTGCTGCCAGACGACACCGTGATCTGGCGCGTGCGGCCGAGTGCGGCCTGCGGCGATGCCACGCACACCGGTGCCATCGTGATGACGGTGCCTGGCTCGTGGAAAGATCCCGCCGCGCGCAAGATCGACAACTACGCGCGGTGTCTGTCAGCCAAGGGTGCCGTGGAGCGTTGCCGAGGTGATGCAAGTGAACGCTGGACCGCATCTGCCACGGGTCAGCTGCACGCCAATGGCAAGTGTCTGGCGGAAGCCGATGGCCAGCCGACATTGGCGTCCTGTGCGGGCAGCGCGGCGCAGCACTGGATTTATCGGCGCAACGGCAACCTCGTCAATGCCGCCGATCATCGTTGCCTTGGTGTCGTTGCAACGAAGGCCGGCCCGATGCGTTGGCAGATGCAAACGTGCGGGCACAACGTGGCGACGCAGATCTGGTCGCTGCCCGGCTGAACATGACAGCGTCATCAAGCGCAAGGAGTCCCCATGACCGACCTGACCCGCCGTCGCCTGTTGCAGGCTGCCGCGTTGGCACCCTTGGCCGTCGCCTGTGACGCGTGGGGCGGGAAGGCCTTGCGCAAACTGGTTGGCCAGTCGGCGGCAGCCACGTTCCGCATCGACGCGGACAAGCCGGGACGAGCCGTTGCGCAGACACTGGCCGGACTGAGCTACGAAACGTTGCAGGTGATCGAAGGCGGTTACCTGTCCGCGCGCAACACGGATCTGGTGAAACTGTTTCGCGAGCTCAATCCGCATGGCGTATTGCGCATCGGTGGCAACTCCAGTGACTGGACGGTGTGGGGCGAGTACCGCGGAGCGATTGCAGCCTACAAACCCGACGGGCGTGGGCCGACCACGCCATACGTGCTGCGACGGGAAAACATCGAGGAGCTGGCCGGTTTTCTGCGTGCCACTGGCTGGAAACTGATCTTCGGCGTCAATCTCAAGATCGGCTTGCCGGACATGGGCGCGCAACTGGCCGCGGCGGTGCGGAAGATTTGCGGCGATGCCTTGCTGGCCATCCAGATCGGCAACGAGGCCAACAATTTCGAGCCCGACTACGCCGCGTTCATCGAAGCATGGTTGCCGTATGCCAAGGCCATCCGCGCCGAAGGCATTCCCCTGGGTGGGCCGGACACCGGAGCCAACACCGATTGGGTGATCGCCTACGCCGAACGTTACGGCAAGGACAACGTGCTGCTGAGCCGGCATTACTATCGCGGTGGCGAAAAACATGGCTCGATTCGCGACTTGTTGTCGGGTGATCCCGGGTTTTACGCGCAGGTGGATGAGATCATGCGCGTGGCAGATGCCAGGTCGTTGCCGTTCTACCTCAGTGAGGCCAATTCCTATTGGTCCGGCGGTCGCGATGGCGTGAGCAATGCGTTTGCCTCGGCGCTGTGGGGTGCCGATTACATGCTGGCGCTGGCACGGCGCGGAGTTGCGTGCATCGATTTCCACGGTGGCACGCTGGCGGTCGATCAGGCATCCCTGGGCAAGACGGTGCATCCGCACATGGGCGGTGACTTGACCGCGCGACGTGATGCGGTGACGGCCTATTACGGACCGATTGCCGGTGATGGCACGCTGGGTTTTCAGCCGGCCCCGCTGTATCACGGCATGCAGCTGGCGCAGCGGTTTGCCGGTGCGCGGATGCTGTCAGCACGACTTGATGATGGTGGTGCCAATCTCACGGCTTATGCTGCCCAACGTGGCGACGACGTGCTGGTGGCGTTGATCAACAAGGATATCCATCGCGACGTCATGGTGTCATTGCGCGGATTGCACGGTCGTATTCCGACGCACGACATGCGTCTGACGGCGCCGGCACTGGATGCTCGTCGTGGCACGGTGTTCGGTACTGCTGCAGCTGGCATGCGGGTCGTGCGCGGCGGCGATGGCAAGGCCTTCGCATTACGCGTGTCACGTGGCAGCGCCGCCTGGCTGGTTTTCCGTCGTCAAGCATAGCCCACGCACGCCATGATGCTGGATGGTGCTACAACCCCGCCGCCTGCAAGCGTTGCCGCAGTGCGGCCAGTTGAGCGCCATAGTGATTGGCGCGCGACATGGCTCGGTGCAATGGTTCGCGTACCTGAGCGGCGCTGGGGGCACTCTGGACGGTGCGTTTCGATGCATGCGCATCAAGACAGGCCGCATCGAACGGCAGGTCGCAAAAATCCAGCAGCCCGCGCATGACCGTTTCGGGCTGCATGGTCAAGCTTTCATATGCGAGATCGAATACGCGTGCGGGGTGACGTTGCAGCCAGAACCGCGTCAATTGCATGAAATCGATGCAACGATCGGCCAGCTCGTCGAGGTCGTAGCTGAAGGCGACGCCGCGGGCAAAACGCTGCCGAAAGCAAGCCAGGCAGGTTTCCACGCGATCGCGACGCACGACCACGATGCGTGCGGCCGGAAGCATGGCCGTGATGGTGCCAACCCATTGCCAGTTGAGCAGGTTCTTGTCGGTGAAACGGGGCCGATGCTGGCGCCAGCGTGCGGTGCGAGCGAGGTAGTCTGTACCGAGGCGGTACCAGTCATCGGCGCTTGCCCTTGGTGTCCAGTCGAGCAGGGATTGGCCGCGACGCCGGGTTTCCGCGCGCAGGACATCCGGCATGTCGGTGATTTCGTTGGCGCCTTCCACCTGCGGGTGCGATGCCAGCATGTGCTCTATCAGCGATGAGCCGACGCGCGGCAGGCTGACGATGAATATCACCTCGCGCCCAAGCTCGGGATTGACGGGTTGCGGTGGTGTCCAGTTCGCCAACCTGTCACGGGTGGCACCAATGCTTGCGTGCTCGGTGGCGGCATCCCAGGTTACGTGCTGCCTCCATTCGGCGTTGGCGACCCGGAAGGTCTCGAACGCGCGTGGGTAATCACTGTGCTGCTCCTGAGTTTTGCCCAGTGCGAATCCGAGCAGGTTGCGCGCCTCCGAACGGGCCGGGCTGCGCGCGTGGGCACGTTGCAACTGCTGCAGCTCGGTGGTGCTGAAATGCGCCACATTGAGATCGGCCAGACCAAACCAGGCTGCGGCATGATCGGGGTCGCGCCGCAGCACCTCACGAAATGTGTTGATGGCGCCAGCAATGTCACCGCTGCCGGCCTTGGCACGAGCCAGGGAAACCCGGGCGCGAAGGTGTGTCGGGTCCAGTTGCAGTGCCTGCGAGAATGCGTCCATCGCTGCATCAAGGTGCCATGCGTCGGTTTTCAGCACTTCGCCGAGGTTGTACCAGGCGGCAGGCGATTGCGGCGCCAGTTCGCATGCCTGACGCAATGCCGCTGCCGCACCCTCGAAAGACCCTTGGGCATGCAGGGCAATGCCCAGCCGGATGTGCAGGGCCGTATCGCGCGGGAATGTCGGCAGCAGCTTGCGGAAGCAATCGATGGCGAGGGCGTGATCGCCACATGCCTGGGCGGCTGTGCCGAGCAGGCGCAGGACATCAGGGTGGTCACGATCCTTGGTTGACAACTGCATCAGCGTGTCGCGTGCCGCACTCGGGCGGGCCGTGCGCAGTGCCTGTTGGGCGCGGGCCAGTTGGCGCGTGATGTGTGCGGGTGGCGGGGAGGGTGTGTGCGTCATGGCGTGCAGATCAAGGATGCGTGGGCTGCAGGCCATGGTATCGGGCCGTTTCGTCAGGTGTCGATGGCGCCGAAATGGCCGTGGCTGCAGGTGTTGCGGGGGTTGATCGTGTGCGCCACTTGGGGTGTCCACCGTGATACGTGTCGCATGTTCGACATGGTACGCCTGAATACGAAACTTGCGATAAGTTTTGTTTGTTGACTTTTATATATTGTCGTACTAAAAGACTAATCATGTGAACACTCGGTTGACGCCGTGTTTCGAGTCTGCCCTGCGCATCAGCGTGTTGGGGGGCTTCACCCGGACATGTCGCTGACCTGCATGCGGGCTGCCCGCCCGCAACCTTGATCATCGTGTTGGGCCATGGCCCATTGGAGGACACAAAATGACCACTCGCAGCAATGGCCGTCGATTGACAACCACCCAACGCCTGCTGACGGCCAGCCTGCTGGCTGCCCTGGCGGCGCCTGCCGTTTACGCCCAAGCCATCACGGGTGGCCTGTTTGGACAGGTGCCCGCGGGCGAGCCGATCACCGTGCGCGTGACCGGTACCGAGTCGGGCCTGGTGCGTACCCTGCAGCCAAATGCAAAGGGTGTGTACCGCACGCGCGGACTCAGCCCCGGTCAGTACACCGTCAACATCATCGAGGATGGCGAGACCATTGCCACGCGCAACGTGATCGTGTCGCCCAATGCCAATGTCACGGTGGCGCCATTGGCCGCTTCGACCGCGGCAGCTGCCGTCGCGCAGAATGCGCAGCAGCTGGCCAGTGTGAACGTGAGTGCGACTTCACTGGCCAGTGCCACCGAGATCAACCCGATCGACGTGAGCACGCCGGAACTGGTGAGCAACTTCAGCATGCAGCTGGTGAACCAACTGCCGGTTGGTCGCAGTCCGGAGTCCATTGCGTTGCTGCAATCCAATGTCGAGTACGACGACCAGACCACCGGCTCGATCATGATGGGCGGCGCGACACCGGCCGGCAATCGGTATTTCATCAACGGTTTCGACACGACGGACGACGATACGTCCATTGGCGGGCACAGCTTCCCGCCGGAGGCCGTGGACACCACCACGGTGGTTTCCGACGGGTTTACCGGCTCGTGGACCAATGCGATGGGCGGCATCATGGCGTCGACGATCCGTCAGGGCACCAACAAGTACAAGGCGGGGTACTCGCTGTACTTCACACCGCCGACGTCCCGGCTGCTCGAACCGCGCGGACATGATCTGGTGGCACCGAATGGTCAGCTGTACCACTTTGCATCCGCGAATCGGCACGATGCGTCATTCACGCAGTACTTGTGGGGTTCGGGCCCGATCGTCAAGAACAAGTTGTTCTTCTTTGCCCTGGTATCCAACAACCCGCCGTCGCAGTCGCGAGGCGTGGGCCGTCAATCCGAGAGTTTCGGCAGCGGACGCAACAAGGAAGGCATGCTGAATCTGACCTGGAACATCACCGAAAACCAGTCGCTGAACGTTTTTGGCGAGGGTCAGTGGAGCACCAGTTCGTACAACAGCTACGCGTTGACGCAAAACTATGATCCGAATTCGAAGGGCAAGTATCTGGGTTGGTCGGGCGGTCTGACCAATCAGCATTTCCTGGTCGGCAACTATGAATACAACATCACGCCGGATTTGAGCCTGGTGTTGATGGGTGGCTATGTCGGCGAGACCACGGGCAGCCGCCTGGCCGGGCAGTACATCGATCAGCCTTTTGTCGAGAAGGTCGATCCGGTCACCCAGATCGGCACGGTCCTGAGCAACAACACGACACAGTTCTATGGTGTACCACGGCGGTTCTACAAGCGTGGATTCACCGGCAAACTCAATTGGGACATCGGTACGCACCGCATCACGGCGGGTGGCGAATACTACAAATACGCGGTCACCGAGGTGTTCGAATCCAATCCGCACGGTTACTGGATTCTGTATGACCGCCCGGGCGCCACGCTCGGCAACGGCGAGACAGTGCCTGGCAATGGCGAGTACGCCGACGAGTACATTCGCGTCACTGGCGGCACAGTGCCGACAGTGGCCAAGGCGGCCTACATCCAGGATTTCTGGAATGTCACCGACGACGTCGTGCTGTATGGCGCCTTGCGCGATGACATCTACAACTACAAGAACACCGATGCGGTCACGTTCATCCGCTTCAACAAGCTTTCGCCACGCCTGGGTGCGTCGTGGGATGTCGATGGTGATGGCACGTTCAAGATCGGTGGCAACATCGGCAAGTACAACCAGCAGTTGCCATTGAACTTCACGTTCGGTGTGGCCGGCGTGGATCTCACCGCGGACAAGTACTACACCTATACCGGCCTTGATCCCGTGACCCAAGCGCCCACCGGCCTGACCCAGATCGGCGCGGAAAACATCGAGCACGCCGCGACGCCGCCGTCATCCGACCAGTTGAGCGTCAAGAACCTCAAGTCGAACTCGTCGCTCGAATACAACATCTACGCACAAAAGGTGCTCAATTCGAACTGGACGGGTCTGGCCGAATTCAGTGGCTCCAAGCTCCTGCGTGCCATCAACGAAACCTGCGACGGCGCGGCGGTGGATGCCTATGCCCATGCGCATGGCTACCCCAACTACGATCTGAACAACGAGTTCACGAATGCTTGCATCGAGTTCAATCCGGGCTCGGATCTGGTCATCAAGCGTGATTTCGCGGGCAACGGCCAGGAGCAGGTGCTGACCGTTCCGAACAGCTATTACGGCATGCCCAAGGTACCCGCAAGTACTACCGCGTCACGTTGCAGTTGAACCATCACCGCAGCCAGGCGCAGCCGTATTTCCTGAACCTCAGTTACACCTGGGCACACGAGTACGGCAACGACAACGGCCTGCTGGACCTGCAGCATGGCGATCCCGGCTACATTGGCCAGACTCCGGAATTCGATTATCCGGAAATGCAGACCGGCGGAACAGGTGACCTCAATCAGGACATCCGGCATAGCTTTGTCGCCTCCGGCGTGTACTACTTCAACAATGGCCTGAACGTGGGTGCGGTACTTGGCGCACATACCGGTCAGCCGCTGAGCTGCTTTGGTACCTACACCATCGATCCGAACAGCTATGTGGCACAGAACTACGGCGCGTACACCTACGTGTGCGGCGGCAAGGTGGTGCCGCTGGGCAGCGCCGGACGTCTGCCGTTCTTCTGGTCCCTGAGCCTGTCGGCTGGTTACGACTGGAAGGTGACACCGCACAACGACCTGCAGTTCAACTTCAAGGTCTACAACGTCACCAATCGCAAGGGCGTCATCAATCGCAACCAGACCTACGATCAGGGTTACATCCCGGCCACGGGCCTGCCGCCACGCAATGTCTACTACGGAATGCCGTCGTGGCAGGCGCCGCGCACGGTCGAATTCGACGTGCGTTACACCTGGAGCCAGTGATTCGTATCGTCGCCAGCGCCGTCTTCGGCGACTGGCATGCGGCGCGTGTGACAGTGACGGGCACGCCGCAAGCATGCAGCATTTTGTGAGGTGCCGAATGGCAAGAGGCCTTGGTCATCCTCTCTCCCCTCCGCCGGGGCATGTCCCCGGCGTTTTTTTGTTTGGGGTACCTTGTCCATCACGAGTCGGTGCATGTTCATGAGGATCTTCGACAAAGCTTGGCGGCATGTTCTGGGTGGCGTGGCGATCATCGTGATGGTTTGCGGTGGTGTCGCGCACGCCACGACGATGCGTGCAGCCGAGACACCACTGCCGGTGATTCCGTTGCCGGCGCAGGTGACGCGCCTGCCCGGCGCTTTCCGGGCGACATCGAACACCGTGATTTCGGCGTCGCACCGGGATGCAAAGGCGCAGTGGGTCGCACATTATCTGGCTGGACTTCTGTGGCGGACGCGCGGACTGCGATTGAGCGTGCGGTCCGATGCCGGACCTGCCGACACGATCAGGCTTGTGCTTGATCCGCATGTCCCTGTAACGCAACCGGAAGGTTATTCGCTGGATGTTGATCCGCGCGGCATCGCGGTGCGGGCACGAACCGAGGCAGGCCTGTTTTACGGTGCAGTCACCGTGTGGCAACTGCTGACGCCGGGGACCGGGCATGGGCCCGTCGACGTCCCATGCGTGGCGATTCGCGATTGGCCGCGTTTCCGCTGGCGCGGCTTCATGCTCGATTCGGCGCGGCACATGCAATCGGTGGCCGAGATCAAGCGCCTCATCAACCAGATGGCGCTGCACAAACTCGACGTGTTTCATTGGCATCTGACCGACGATCAGGGGTGGCGCCTGCAGGTCAAGGCCTACCCGAAGCTCACCCGCATGGGTGCCTGGCGCAAGCCACCCGGTGCCGGCACGCATGGTGAACCCGGGCGTTACGGCGGGTTCTACACGGAACGGCAGATACGCGCGATCGTGGCCTATGCGGCGCGCCGACACATCACCGTGGTGCCCGAGATCGACATGCCCGGGCATGCACAGGCCGCCGTGGCGTCGTATCCGGACGTGCTGGGATCGACGTCAGGGCACCCGTCCGTAGCCGTGCAATGGGGCATCAATCCCTATCTCTTCAGCGTGCGGCCACAAAGTCTTGCGATGGTGCGGCACATTCTTGGTGCCGTGCTCAGGCTGTTTCCGTCGCCGTACATCCACATCGGCGGTGACGAGGCGATCAAGAACCAGTGGCGTGCCTCGCCGGTGGCGCAGGCGAAGATGCGTGTGCTGGGGTTGAAAAGCGAAGATGCGTTGCAGGCGTGGTTTGTTGATCAGCTTGGAAGCTATCTTGCTGCGCACGGTCGGCGACTGGTTGGCTGGGACGAGATCCTCGAAGGTGCGCACTTGCCGGCCAATGCCATTGTCGAGTCATGGCACGGTGCCACGGGCGCCATCAAGGCGGCCAGACTTGGCCACGATGCGGTGCTGGCACCCTATGGCGCACTGTATCTCGCGCACCTGCAAAGTGACCGCACGAACGAACCCAGTGGCGTGTTTCCGGTCGTGTCGCTGGCCAAGGTGTATGCGTTCAACCCCGTGCCGGCATCGTTGACCGCCGCGCAGACCAAACATGTGCTGGGCACGGAAGCGGCGTTGTGGACGGAATACGTCAGCTCGTCCTGGGAAGTCGAACATGCGGTGTTCCCGCGGCTGGATGCGTTTGCCGAGCTGGCCTGGACGCCACAGACGGATCGACATTTCGATGGCTTTCTGCAGCGATTGCCCGCGCAGATCGTGCGATATCGCAAGCTGGACATCGCCGCAGCCGACAGCGCGTTTGCCGTCGACATTCGCTTGCCTGACGGACGCAGTGCGGCTTTGGCGACGGGCCGGGTGCATGTGTCGTTGGGCAATCAGGCTGACTTTGGCCACATCCACTACACCATCGACGGCAGCGTTCCGACGCTTCATTCACCGAGTTACGTCAGCCCTTTCAGCGTGGCCTTGCCCGCGACGATTCGCGCCGCGGCGTTTTCCACGCAAGGCATCGAGCTGGCCAGACCAAGCGACCGCGTTCTCGATCGTGCTGTGCTGCTGACGCGCACCAGTGCCGAGCTGGAGCCTTGCGCGGGGCAGCACATAGGCGATCGTGTGCCGCTGTTGCCGGATCTGGGCAAGCGCAACACGCCGCAATATGACGTGGATGTCTTTGCCAGCTGCTGGATCTATCCGCATGCGCGGCTGGATGGCGTTGACGGCATCGTTGTGAAAGCGGCCGAGCTCGCACGCAACCGTCACCTGCTCAAGCAAGGCAAGGCGCTGGTGCAGCACTATCCGCAGACATCGCCGCAGGGTGATCTTGAAGTGCGTCTTGACGATTGCAAGGGATCGCTGATTGCCGCCATGCCATTGCCGATCGGCGGCACCTTGGGCGATCGGTTCACGTTGACGCACGCGATCAAGGTTCCGGCTGGTACGCACGACTTGTGCTTGCGTTTTGCCGCCCCGGTGAACGGGCCGATGTATGCGATCGGCTCCGTGCAACTGCATGAGAGGGTCGGGAATGCCGCTTCGGGCCTGCATGAGTCGTCGCGGTGATGGCTGTGCTGCCGAGGCGGTGACATATTGAGATCACGGACGGGCTTGGATACAGTCTGATTGTCATACAAATATGAAACGGCATGCTCACATGGCTTGTTCCAGGTGTTCGCGCCGATTCCAACAACACCGGCCGCTGTTGCCTGCGGCGCCTTGGCCGGCATCGACTTGAACGGGGATTGTCCATGAAACGACGCACCTTTCTGCAATTGAGCGCGCTGGCACCGTTGGCGCTGGGCGCCAGCCGCCTGGCCTTCGCCGGCACGGTGCCAGCTGCCATGGCCGTGCGCACGCAGCCGGATGGTCGCAAGCACCGGTTTGGATTGGTCAAACAGCAGTTCATGCTTGATGACGCGCCGTTCCAGATTCGCAGCGGGCAGATGGATCCGATCCGCATCCCTCGCGAATACTGGCGTCAGCGCATCCGCATGGCCAAGGCCATGGGCCTGAACACCATCGGTTGCTACCTGATGTGGAACGCGGTGGAACCCGAGCCCGGCAAGTTCGATTTCAAGACCGGTTCGCGCGATTACACGCAGTTCATCCGCACTTGCGCCGAGGAAGGCATGTGGGTGTACCTGCGTCCCGGCCCGTACGTGTGTGCCGAGTGGGATTTCGGTGGCTTGCCGGTGTGGCTGTTGCGTGATCCGAAAACCGTCGTGCGTGATGGTCACAACAAGCCGTACATGAATGCCGTGGCGCGCTACTTCGATGTGCTGGCACCGCAGATCAAGCCGCTGATGGCCGACGCCGGTGGTCCGATCCTGATGGTGCAGATCGAAAACGAATACGCCTCGTTCGGCTCCGATCTCGAATATCTCGAAACACTGCAGAAGATGTGGGTCGAGCGCGGCATCGAAGGGCCGTTTTCGTTGTCCGACGGGCTGGGCCAGATCCAGCACACCAAGACCTACATTCCGGGAGCGGCGCTGGGCCTGGATGGTGGCACCGATTTCGCTGCCGCGCAGGTCATTGCCGGCGAGGCTCCGGTGTGGGTGGGCGAGGGTTATACAGGCTGGTTGTCGCACTGGGGTGATGCATCGTTCCAACCCGACGATTACGCGCCGGTGCTGCGCAGATTGATGGACGAAGGTCGCTCGTTCAATTTGTATGAAGTGCATGGTGGCACCAGTTTCGGCTTCGGTGCCGGCGCCAATGCGCGCAATGACGGCAGCCATTTTCATGCCGATTTGACCAGCTACGACTACGGTGCGCCGATCACCGAGCAGGGCGTGCCGAACGATGATTTCCATCGCTTCCGCGCCATCATCGCCGGTTCGCTGAAGCGCGGGTTGCCGGCCATTCCGCCGGTGCCTGCGGTCGAGCGGTTCGGCGAAGTGATGCCGCGCGCGTTCGCCTCGGTGTGGGATCAGCTACACGCGTCAAAACAGGTTCGTCAGCCGGAGTCCAATGAAGCACTGTTTGGCCAGAATCAGGGCATGGTGGTGTGGCGCACGCACGTGCATCTGGACCAGCCAACGCCGCTGCACATCGAAGGCGTGCACGATTACGCCACCGTGTTTGCCGATGGCAAGTTGGTGGGCACCATCTCGCGCGTTCAGGCCAAGGGTGTGCCCGAGGGGGACACGGTAATGTTGCCTGCGTCCACGGGCAAGAGCACGCGCGTCGACATTCTCGTCGACAGCTTCGGGCATGTCGGTTACGGGCGTGACATCCGCGATGAAAAGGGTCTCGTCGGCGATGTGCATTTGCCGGGACGCATGTTGCGCGATTGGCAAGTGTTTGCGTTGCCGCTGGATGTCGACTTCATGCGTGGGCTGAATGCCTCGACGCAAGCGGCGCGTCGACCGGGCGTGTTCTTCCGTGCCAAGGTCACGCGCAAGGCGGTCGATTGCTATGTCGATATGAGTGCCTGGGACAAGGGCTACGTGTGGGTCAATGGCCACCTGCTTGGCCGCTACTGGCACATCGGCCCGCAGCAGCGCTTGTATGCCCCCGCCGGTTGGTGGAAGGATGGCGACAACGATGTCGTGATCTTCGATCAGCACCGCACCAAACCATCACCAATTTGGGGCGTGACGGCATTGATGGAGGAGTAGGCGTGATGCGCTTGGGGCGGCGTTTGCGTGTGGGAATGCTGGTCGGCGTGCTGACGTGGTTGTTGCTGGCCACACCGCTGTTGGCCGGGTCGGCCTTTGACACGGCGCCGGCCCGCGCGGCTCTGCAACGCTGGCTGCCACGCGTGCAGTCACAGATCATGCTGGTGGCCTTGCCGCAGCGCGGTGCTGATCACTATCGCATCACGGGAACACGCGGTCATATCGTGGTGGCTGGCACCTCGCCAGCCGTGCTGTTGACCGGCGTGGAGACGTATCTCAACAAGGTTGCGCATGTCGACATCGGCTGGCCCGGCAACAGCCTGACGCGTTTGCCGGCCATGTTGCCGGCGCCCAGATCACCCATTGAGCGACAGGCCGTGGTGCCGGATCGCTATGCGCTCAACGATACCGACGACGGCTATGCCAACGCGTATCTGGACTGGAATGCTTGGCAGCGCAAGATCGACGAATTGGCCTTTCACGGCTTCAATGAGATGTTCATGCCGATCGGTGCGGCCGAGGTGTATCGGCGCACGTTTGCCGCGTTCGGCTATTCCGATGCGGCATTGCGTGCATGGATTCCCGCGCCGGGCCATCAGCCGTGGTTTCTGATGGGCAACATGGCCGGTTTTAATGCGCCGGTCAGTGCGACCGTTTACGCGCGCCGCGTGGCGCTGGCGCGCAAGATCGTCAAACGCCTGCGCGCCATGGGCATGACGCCGGTGTTGCCCGGCTATGCCGGGATGGTGCCGCCGGGCTTCGCCGCTCGGCACGGAAGTGCTCACGTCATCGCGCAAGGCCAATGGGTGGGCTTCCAACGGCCGGATTGGCTGGATCCGCGCAGCCTGTGGTTCGCGCGTATCGCGGGCACGTTTTATCGCCAGCAGCGCGCGTTGTTTGGCGACACGTCGATGTACCGCATGAGCCTGTTGCAGGAAGGCGGCCGCACCGGCAACGTGCCGCTGGGCGAGGCAGCCCATGCGGTGATGGGCGCCTTGCAAAAGGCTCACCCG
Source organism: Rhodanobacteraceae bacterium (assembly GCA_036379495.1). Classification (GTDB taxonomy): domain Bacteria; phylum Pseudomonadota; class Gammaproteobacteria; order Xanthomonadales; family Rhodanobacteraceae; genus Oleiagrimonas. Next base: position 51,646 of record DASVGO010000025.1, read on the forward strand.
GGCGCGCGCTGGGTAATGTTGGGCTGGCAGAAGAATCCACGTCCGGTGGTGCTGGCGGCCGTGGATCACCGGCACGTGCTCATCATTGACGGCCTGTCCGATCGCTACAACGGGCTGGATCGCGAAAAGACCTGGCACGACACGTCGTATGCGTTCGGTTCCATTCCCAACTTTGGTGGTCACAGCACCTTGGGAGGCAATGGCGGCGTGTGGTTGCAACGTTTTCAGACGTGGCTGCACAAACCGGGCAGTGCATTGCGCGGCATTGCCTGGTTGCCCGAAGCCAGTGGCGGTGATCCGGCGGCGTTTGCGCTGTTCTCGCGCCTGGCGTGGGCGCCGGCTCCGCACAGCGAGGCGGCTTGGTTCAAGCGTTACGCGACGGCGCGCTATGGCGGCGTCGATGCGCATGCGCAAACGGCATGGCGCATTCTTGGGAGCACTGCCTATGACGCGCCGTCGGGCCAGTGGTCGGAACCGCCGGACAGCCTGTTCAACGAGCGCCCCAGCCTGACCTCGATGACGGCCGCCAGCTGGTCGCCGCGCAAGGAGCGTTACGACACGCAGCGTTTCGACAAGGCCGTGTGTCAGCTTTTGAAGGTGGCGCCGGCACTGCGCCGCAGCAGCGCCTATCAATTCGATTTGGTGGACGTGGCGCGCCAGACGCTTGCCAATCGTGCACGTGTGTTGCTGCCGAAGATCCGCGCCGCCTATCACGCGAAGCAGGCCAAAGCCTTGCACGCACTGGCTGGTCAGTGGCTGGGTGACATGCATCTGCTGAACCGCCTGCTGGCGAGCAACCGTCATTACCTGCTGGCCAACTGGCTGACGCCGGCACGCGCGGTGGCCTCCAATCCTGCCGAGGCGGCGCGCCTTGCCTACGATCAACGTTCGCTCATCACCATCTGGGGACCGCGCAAGGCGGCGGACGGCGGCGGTTTGCATGACTATGCCAACCGCGAGCTGGCGGGGCTGGTCAGTGGGTTGTATATGCCGCGCTGGCAGCGTTTTTTTGCCTCGCTGGAACAATCGCTCGCGACCGGCAAAGTGCCGGCGAAGATCGACTGGTATGCCATGGAGCATCACTGGGCCGTGTCGCGTAGCCCGTTGCAAACGGTGCCGCAGGGCGATTCGTGGAAGCTGGCGGACCAGGTGGCCGCTCACCTGGGTTTGTGCGGAAAATAATGGCGCGCCGTGTCGCGGTTGCCGATCGTCACATCGACGGCCGCCGCGCACGAAACGCATGGTAGCTGTCGCCTGGCACCAGGCTTTGGTGGGCAATGTCCGTGAAGCCGGCAGCGACGAGTTGATCGTGCATCTCCGCGACCTCGGGCAGACGTCCGCCGCCGGCTGTCGTCGCGCCCCACAGGTTGAGCGCATCCATGCCCAGACTGCCGCCCTGGCAACAGGTGGTGAGGAGCACAAAGCCGCCGGGTTTGATGAAACCCTTGATATGGCCGAGCAGGGCGACGCGTTCGGCGACCGGAAAATAGTAGATGTTGTTGTACAGCGTCACGATGTCGAAGGCAGACGTCGCCGGGCGTTTGCGGATGTCACCAACCTCGATCGTGACGCGATCGGACAAACCCCATTGCCGGATGTTGGCGCGGGCGATATCGGCCACGTTGGCTTGCAGCTCCAGTCCCAGCGCATGCAAGGCGGCATGGCGCGTGGCGGCGTGACGAATGTAGACGGCCGCGCCGCAGCCGATTTCCAGAAGCTGTAATGCGCCGGTGGCTGGGAAGAACCTGTCGATGACAACCTTCTGGAAAACTTCCAGCGCCAGTGACGAACGCGCCGTGAGTTCGCCATCCTGATCGGCCAGCTGCCACAACTTGCCGTGCGCGAGTTGTTCGGGGGTATCGTGAATGAGCTTGTGGTGCAGCGTGGCCGCTTCCTGTGCAAGAGCCAGCGTGGCGTCATTTTCCGATCGTGCCAGCGTTCGCATCAGGCCGCGCAGCCGATAGCCGTCGTTGCGCAAGCGCAGCAACTTCAGGTGCACGCCCATGAGCAGCCATGCGCCCAATGCTTCACGTGACTTGGCGTCGGTTCCGTACCGGCTTGCCAATTGTTCGAACGATTGCGGCGTGTCATGCAGCAAGTCCAACAGGCCACCATGTTTGGCGCCAGCTATCCATGTCAGCGTGTAGAAAGGCTTGTACAGCGCCTTGGCTCTGAGGGCGGGAACCAACTGATGTGCACGGATGAGTTTGCCAATGGCTGCCAGCGGCATGGTACGATCACTTGAATGAACAATATCCAATAATGTACATTGTAAATCATGAGCGATGCAATTGTTTCACCATCAAGTCGCCGAGAGCGAAAACAGCAACAAACGCGCGATCACATCGCTGCAACGGCTTTTGCGCTGTTTGAAAGACATGGATATGAAGAGGTCACGATGGATCAGATCGCGACCGCCGCCGATGTCGCGCGTGGCACCTTGTACAACCACTTTGCGCTCAAGGAGGCAGTGCTTGCGCGTAGCTTGCATGCGCAACTGCGCGAAGGGCTGACGTCGCTGCTGGCCGCAGTTCGCCGGCGGAGAAGTTTTCATGCACGCGCGGTGGTCGTGCTTGACGCCTCGGCAGCATGGTGGGTGGCACATCGTCGCTATCTGGCACCGTACGTGCGTTATCGCTTCCAGGCTGTCGGCACGGCTACGGGCGACAAGCAGGCTCATTCATCTGCATCGGATCTCGCGTCGGCGTGGGAGCAGCTAGTTGCACAAGCGCAGGCGGACGGGCAATTGCGTGGTGACATGACGGCGGACAAACTCGCCATGTATCTGCATTTTCTTTATCTGTCGGCGCTGATGCGGTGGCTGGATGATGATGGCTTGGTACTGGCGGATGAATGCATGGAAGCCTTGCGCTTGTTCGAGGATGGAGCCTCCGTGCCAGCCTGAGGATGTTCCAGAAGCGATACCACCATGGCATGCGCTTTGATGATGTCGCTGATATTCTTGCTGCGGCCGTCCGGATCACGAGTGGCAAGTGCAATCGCCCGTTTCAGTTTCGGGTTGTGCGAATAATTGGCTCGCGCCATGTGCACCAGTTCGGCATCCTGCAGACCTTCGAGCAGCAGTTTCCAGCGGATGGATGGCATCGGGGCATTCTTGCCTGGGTAAACAAGATATTCATCGCCTTGGCTGAAGGCGTACGCCGGATGCTTGAACACGTCGTGCGTCCAGTCATCGAAGGCCCAGTGCAGATAGCCGTCCAAATGGCGTTTGGCGATGATCCACCCAAGCATGCGCGACTCGACCGCCGGCGAAAAGCTCAAGGTGTTGGGGTGTCGGGTGCCGGCCCAGGTGTAAAACGTGGTGAGCTTGCCGGCCTTGTGGCGTGCATCGATCCATGCGTTCGATACGTGTTTCAGATCGGCCCAACCCAGCGACAAGTTCTGGGCGTAGGCACTGATGTCGCTGGTACCGGCCATCAAGGTGTGCTGCGCGAGCGTTGGCGCGCAACGCCGCAGCAATCGCATGGCGGGCTCGAGAATGTCGGCCGGACGTTCGTCGAAGCCGATCCAAGTGTGTTGCAGCCAACCATGTTGTTTCAAGTGGTTGGTGAACGCGTGCATGAAGGTGCACCACGCATCGTTCCATTCGGGCGAGGCAATCTTGAGAGTACGATTGACCACGGTGTGCGTGCGCGTGTCGGTGTAGGTCAGACGTTGCGGGCCGCGGAAAGCGATCAACGAGTAGGCGGCGATGCCCGGGCCCAAACCCACCGCGCGTGCTGCGCGCACGTAGTGGTCAAAACGTGAAAAGTCGAAGTGCCAATGCTGGCCGTCAAACGACCACTGCACCATCGAGTCATAGCCGACGGCTGTTTGTGGCTTCCAGTCATTCCATGCAACGCGCCACGGCTGCGGCACGATGGTGGTGAGGATCATGCGCTGACCGGCCTTGGCCAGAAAGCGGAAATAGTTTGTCAGCAGTTGCCAGTGCGCCGGCGACCACGGCTTGACACCGTAGGCCACGGCGACCGCATCCGGGTTGAACCACACGTTGAGGCGTACCGCCCCGTGGCCGGGGTCTGGCAGCACGGGCGCATGGATGTTCAGTGTCAACGCCAGCTGGCGTGGTGCGACATGCGCGCTTGAGATGGTGATGTGCCCGCGGTAGGTGCCGGGTGCGATGGTGGCTGGCACGTGGATGGTGAACCAGATCGGCTGGGTGGCATGCGCGGGCACGACGGCTGGTGCATTGGGCCACAAGGGATCAGCCATCACGCGCCGGCCGTCGCGCTGCGATACATCGCGACCGGCAACTTGTGCGATCGTGGCGCCGCCGACCTTGGGACTTTTCGGTACCACCGGCACATAGCCAACGTAACTGACTTGGATGGCCGATGCGGGAATCATGGCGCCGCCACGGCCTGTCAATTTGCTGACAGTGGCGTGCAGCCGATAAACGGGTTGGGCACCGATGATCGCAAGTTGCGCCGACACTTGCGCGTTGCGTACGCTCGCCAGGTGCAAGCTGGGCGGCAAGTTGGATGTGACAAGCCTGGCGGGAAAACGCGGCACCTTGAGCAGCGACGATGACGCGAAACGGCCACCCGGAATCCACAGTCGCCACGGTGACGAAGCCGTCGGCGGCGGTACCGTTGTGCGATGGGTTGAGTCGGTCGCCTGCGATGCGGTAGCAGTCAGACCGGCCAGCCCGATCAGGGTGCACGCAACCCATGTCCATGCATGCGGTCGGTCGGTGACGTGATTCATGATGGACTTTCGTTAGCGCAAATGGACGGGACGTGTGAAGGTGATGGCCTGGCCCATGATCGAAGCCGTGAGCTGGCGGCCCCGGATGGTCGTGGCGGTGGCTGTCAACCGTGGCATGTAGCGCCCGTCCGCGCGGTCATCAGCCGTAAGCTGGTGCTGTCCACGCCAGCAAAGGAAAGACGCGCCGGGCGCCAGCGTCGCACGCCGGCACCGGGACAGGTCTTGCAGGTTGCCGCGCAGAGTGATGCCGATCAGCATGGCATTGCCGGTGTTGGTCACACGTGTCCAGTAATGCGCAACGTCGCCGGGTAGTCCCGTCGCACCGGCCGCCGTGAGGTGATCGAGCACCGTGCGTACGGACAGCGATGGCATGGTGGGAGCCGTCGGGTTCCGTTTGATGCTGGCCGTGAGCGCAAGCACCGAATGCTTGCCTGCCGTGGTGTAAAGCAAGGTCAGTGGCAACGTGCCGATGCGATTGGCGGAAGCAGTGTAGGGCAGGTCGATATTCGCGTGATGGCCCTTGGTGATGGCTGGCACTGAAACTGCTTGGGCTGTCCAGCCGAAGGGTACCTGCAGCGTGAGCGTGCCGGCAGCCAATGTGTGCGGTGTCTGGTTGCTCACGCGGACGTGCAGCACGTGATGCGAACCGGCCATGATGGCGGGTGATGCGGCCTTGATCGGCGCGCACACGCCGTCCAGCCAGCTCGGCGAAAAGCTGGCAAAGGTCAGGTGACGATAACCGTCGCGCTCGTAGAACAGGCCGATGCGACCGTCAGGCAACAGGGTCAGCGTGGAATAGGCGCTGCTGCCGGGTTCGATCACGCGCGCGATCGGCCAGGTCTTGCCGTCGTCGCAGGACATGCGCACGGTCAGATTGCGGCGGATGTCGGGATCGGCGGTGTTGGATTCGATAAGCCGGCGGGATTGCGGATTGCTGGCCGGTGCGTTCGGTGCGTAGCGGATGATGGCACCGTTGTCGCCAGGATCGACCAGCGCTGGTACGGGGTGTGGTTTGGACCATGTCTGTCCGCCATTGTGCGAGATGGCAAACAGCCGCCGCGGTGCGGCACGCACGTCGAGCAAGACATCGCCATTGGCAAGACCCACGACCTTGTTCTCGTCCATGCCCGGACCGACAGGCTGACCCATGGTCCAGGTTTTGCCGTCATTGTCGCTGTACAAGCTGGCCGCGTAATTGCCGCCCTTGATGCGGATGACGTACTGCTGGATGAGTCGTCCCTTGTACGGACCTTGGCGCAGCTGGATGCCTTCGCCGGAGGCGGCGAACAGACCGCCCCATGCCGGATTCTTGACCTTGCGCGTGATGCGACGCGCGTGCCAGGTCAGGCCGTCGTCGTCCGAATAGCTGTAATCGACTTGCTGGATATCAGGATCGTTCGGGTTGTTGCCCGTTTTTGAGCTGGCGAAACCTGCATTCACGCTCGCGGCGTAGAACACGAAAACGCGCCCGGTGCGGCGATCGACGAGCAGGCTCGGGTCGCCGAAACCGTCCGGTGCCGGTGCAGCGCGGATCACTTTTTGCGGCCCCCAGCTTTTGCCGCCGTCGGTTGAGCGACGCATCACCACGGCGATGTGGCTGGGCAGATCAGCCATCGACGGGCGTGCGTCGTAGGCCGCGATGAGTGTGCCCTTGGTTGTTACGGCCAGGGCAGGAATGCGGTATTGCGGATAACCTCCGACGTAGCGTGTGGCGAGATTCTGCTTTGCCAAACCGTTTGTCGCGTGCGTCACGTGACCGATGGGTGTTGGCGCGGCAAGCGCTGGCACAGAGACAATTGCCAGTGTGACGGGAGCAAGCAGTGTGGCAAGCCACACAGGCAAATGATGGCGATGGCGGAGTGAATGCATGGGCAGTGATGTTCGTGTGGAGTGGCGTGTACCGGTCGGCGTGATCGAACACATGTTCAAAACAGTGCTCTGACGTTGCCCGTCAGCTGCGGCAGATTGTCGATTCCGTTGGCCTGGGTGCCGGCCAGCTCGATCGGTACATTGCCGTGACAATGCACGGTGAGATTTGACAACACGCATCCCGACAGCAGCCAGCGCGTACCGGCGAGGTCGCGTGCATGAATGTCGCTGTACCACAACGTGTTTCCGGTGAAGGTTGGCGGCAACAAGCCTTCCACGACAACACCGCGGCCCGGATCGCGTGTCACGCCACCAATGGCGAAGGCTGCCTGCGCGGCCCAGTTTTGTTGATCATTCGTGTTGCAGTGATTGAACGTGTTGCCGACCAGCGTGCCGTGGCACCAGTTGTCATGGCTTTGATGCCCGTAAGGGCTGGTCTGCGCGATCGCGTAATAGCCGCCATGGCAGGCCACGATGAGGTTGTCGGCAATGGTCCAGTTGCCGGCGCTGTTCCAGATGGCGAGGCGACAACCGTCGAAGCTGTTGGCCACGAGTTGCCCGTACTCGGCGCGGTCGGCGATCGAGATGCCGAAGTAGCAGTGGTGAAATGCGTTGCCGATGAACCTGTTTCGATAGGCAAAGTAATCATCGTGCACGGAACCATTCAGCGTGATGGCGGCGCCACGCCAAAAGCTGAAGTCGCAGTCTTCCACGCGAACATTGGTGCTGCGCGCGATGCGCAGTGCCACGTGTGCAAATGATGGAGGCGTGCCGGCGGGATCGCCAGCGTGACCGCGAAACGTCACGTCGCGGATGCGTACATCGTGTCGTTGCGTGATGGCGAACGCTGCAAGCGTGTCGTGGGCGACCGTGATGGTGGCGCCGTTGCCTGCGATCAGGCAGCCATCGGGCAACTCGACCGATTTCCCGAGGGTGTAGGTGGCACCAGGTTCGAGTTGCACGCGTGGTGTGTCACGCAAGACGCGTTGCCAGTCGTCGCCTGCCGCAAGGACCGGCAGCATGCCGATATCGGCATGGACGGTCGATGCTCTGGCGGTCGGGGTCAGCCATGCACCTGTGGCTCCGGCTGTGCCGGCGGCGACAAGTGCCTTGACGGCATCGCGACGTGACAGATGGCTTGGTGGCGTAGTCGATGGCATTTCAGCGGGTGCACGGCGGTAACCGTGCTTGTTCGAAAACCTGTTTATACATATCATATGATGATTTAATCAAGCTTTCGATGGTGCGCGAAAGAACGCGGAAGATGCCTGCAAGTGCCAGGACGCTCTTTGCTTGCCTGCATGCGCAGGCGTCATCGGCATGACTGTCAGGACAACTGCGTCAAGTGCTCGCTTTCGCGCCACAGGCGTTCGGCGAGGGCATCGTCACGTGCCAGAGCCGAAGGCTCGACAATTTTTTCGCGGTCGAAATACAAACCGCTCATGCCATCCACGTCGTCATTTGCTGCCAGCCGCACCACGACCCGTGCGCCGTCGACCGGCGTGCGCATGGCCAGGCGTTTGACCGGTGCCAGCACGATGCGGAACAACGCCTCGCCCCACGCCGGTGCGCCGTGATGCCAGATGCCGGTGCCGACCACACCCGGATGCACGGCATTGACGGTGACGCCGCTGCCATCAAGCCGTTTGGCCAGTGCGCGCGTGAACAGCACGTTGCAAAGCTTGGATCGCGAGTACGCACGCATGATGTGCCAGCCGTGCGCAAGCCCGAGGTCGTCGAAATCGAGCGTGCCGCGATAATGGGCCGCCGATGCCACGTTGACGATGCGCGCCGGCGCGCTGGCCTTGAGGCAGTCCAGCAGCAAGTGCGTGAGCAGGAAATAGCCCAGATGATTGACGGCAAACGTGGCTTCGATGCCGTCTTCGGTCAGCTCGCGCCGGGCATGCACGCCACCGGCGTTGTTGATCAGCACGTCCAGCCGATCATGCGTTGCGAGAAAATTCTGTGCCAGCGCCCGAATGGATGCCTGCGAGGCAAAATCGCAAGACAGCGCGGTGATGCTGGTGGATGCGGCACGCTCGCGAATTTCATCCAGCACCCGTGCCGTCTTGTCGGCGTTGCGACCGGTAATGACGATACGGGCACCGGCACGCGCCAGCATCACCGCCGCTTCCTTGCCGATGCCGTTGGTGCCGCCAGTGATGAGGATGGTTTTTTCGTGTGCATTCATCGAACGTGCCTGCGTGCCAATACCCTCGGCAAACGTTGCCAGACGCGCAGCCAGCTCCAGTTGCGCCACATGTCCAGCCCCCAGCAGCCTGCGGTGATCACGATGGCCCAGTGCGCCCATGATCGATTGTCGAACCATCCCGACGTCCCGGCAATCAGGACCGTGACCAGCAGTACGTACCATCCTGCAAGCATCTGTTTGGCTGACAGCTCGCCCGACCAGCGGGCTGCCAGCCGCAGGATGGACAGCAGCGCGATGGCGATGGCCACTGATGAGTATGTGGTATCGCTGAATGCGTCGACGAGCATGACGGCAGTGCACAATGCAGGAATGGCGCTCATGCACAGCCACGGCCAGCGCACCGGGATCTGTTCTCTGCGGCATTGCCAGCCAATGAAGACATGCACAAGACGCCACAGAATCACGACGGCGATCGGCACCGTCATCATGGCGGCTATGATCAGCACACTCTCTATGTTGAGCTGATGGGCGAAAACTTCACTGGCAATGGAGGCTGCGATCAGGCTGGTCATCATCCATGCCACGGCGCAGGTCAGCCACATTTGGATTCGAGACCAAGCCAGGCTGCCATGTCGGGTAGCTTCCCGCCAAAAGGCAATTTGCGCGGGATGAAACGACATGGGTGCATACGCCATGTCATCCTCATCCAGTCGATTCAGGAGTTTGGTCAGCAGTTGCAGGTTCAATGCCATGCCAGGCAGTCGCCAAGCCTGCGGTGCACGACGCAATTGTCGTTGCACGAGACGGATGCGCCATGCACTGGCGCCAAGTTTCAGATAGGTGGACAAGGCATGCATGTTGCCGCTTTCCCAGATCGCCTTGATCTGCATGCGCTGTTGCAGGTCATGCAGGTACAGCGGATCACATGGCCCATCCAGTGCGTCCAGGTTGAAGTGCTTGAACAAGATGTCCGAACAGTAGGTCGAGATTGGCGGTACATGCTCGGCCAGCAGCTCGATGAGGGTATTGCCAGCGTGGCTTTTGTGGCTGAATGACCACAAGGCGGGATGTTCATCAAGCCAGGCTTGCAGCGATTTTGGGCCATCCTGGATGGCGATGGTGATCGTCTTTGCGCAAAAGTCGTTCGCGTCGAAGGTGGCCTCCGGCGGCGTGCCCGTGACGGGCATCGGGTCATCTGGCGTTGAATCGTTGCTCGCCGAGGTGGATGGCGGAGATGGTTGGTCGCCGCGGGATGCCCGCAGTGCTTCCTGGTAGGCGGCGTACAGGTGCTGGAATCTTGCCGGGTCGTCTTCGGGCCGCGCGTTGCGCAGCAGTGCGGCGTAGGCTCGCTTGATGTCACGCTCGCTGGCGTGCGGGGGCAAACCAAGTGTGTCGAAGGCAGACATCAATCGGCATCCAGTGTGTCGAGGGCGTTATCGAGTTCGTTGCGATGGCGTTTGATGGCGATCTCGTCCTGGGTTTCAAGTACGCCGCGAAAACGCGCGATCCAGTCCTGCAATGTAGGGCGGTTGTCCAGTTGTTCCTCGTACATGCGTTCGGCGCGAGCCAGCAAGGCCTGGTTTTTCTGCTGATCGCGCGGATGCACTTTGAGCTCGCTCAGGGCATTCAGCCGTTCGCGGATTTGCTGTGAATCGAGCACGCCGGGGTTTTGTTCCAGAATGAGTTCGTGCTCTTCGTCAGTCGCACCGACGTGTGCCTGGACTTGCAATACGCCATTGACGTCGTAAGTGAAGCGTACGGTGACGGCGTTCTTTTCGATGGATTGCTTCGGGTCGACGCCGATGCTGAGTTCGCCCAGTTTGATGTTCCGCTCCACCCATGGGTTTTCGCCCTGATACACCTCCAGACAGATTTGCTTCTGGCCGGGTTCGACAGGGTAGACCGTGTCTTCACGGCTGATTGGTACCACGCTGTTGCGCTGGATGAGGGGCTCGAAAAAACCGGCCTGTCGCTTGCCGGTGTGGTCCGTGCGGCAGATCGAGATGCCCAGCGTGTACGGGCACACGTCTGTCAGAATGACTTCTTCGAGCCGTTCATGGCGAGCCTTCATGCCTGCGGCAATGCAGGCGCCGAGGGCAACGCTTTGGTCCGGGTTGACGTGCCGCATGGGCATTTTGTGGAACATGCGCGCAAGCATCCGCCCAACCATGGGCATGCGGCTGGCACCGCCTATCAGAACGATGGCATCCAGATGTTCGGGTTGCACACGAGCGTCACGCATGGCTCTTTCCAATGGTGCGCGCATGCGTTGCAGCAGTGGATCGGACAAGCTGGCGAAGTGCTCTGCATCGATATGCCAGTCGATCTGCTGCGTGTCGAACGCGATGGAAACGCTGGCCTGGCCATCCTTGCCGAGTTTGCGTTTGGCTATTTCCAATCGGCGTCGCAACTGGCTGCGGCGTGGCGGGCTGATGGCATCCGGATCGCTCAGGCCGCAGTCCTTGCGGAAGGCCGCTTCGAGCACGTCGAGGAAATCCTCGCCGCCAAGAAAGTTGTCGCCGGCGGTGGCATGGACTTCCACGATGCCGTCGAACATTTCCAGAATGGACACATCGAACGTGCCGCCGCCCAAATCGAAGACCAGAAACCTGGAGCCATCCGGCGATTGGGTCAGCCCGTAGGCGAGTGCCCCGGCGGTGGGTTCGTTGATGAGTCGATCGACCTTGAGACCGGCCAGTTCGCCGGCTGCCCGGGTGGCTTTGCGCTGGGCATCGGAAAAGTAGGCCGGCACACTGATGACGGCTTCGCGGACTTTTTCACCAAGCGCGGTTTCGGCATCCGCGACGAGACTGCGCAGCACCAAGGCCGAAAGCTCTTCCGGGCGAAAGTTCTTGTGGCCCAGTTGGGTCTCGCGTGCACTGCCCATCCAGCGCTTGAAGTGGGACACCGTGGTTGCGGGATGGGTAATGGCACGATCGCGGGCCGCCTGTCCAACGATGATGCGGCCGTCGTCATCAAGGCTGACCGCAGACGGCGTGAGGTAATCGCCAAGTGCATTGGGGAAAAGCCTTGGTTCGGAGCCGTCGAAACAGCCGATCAAGGAATGTGTGGTGCCCAGGTCGATACCGATGATCATCCGCCCCCCCTTGGTGATTATGCAGACGTTGTTACATGCGATACACGCCGACGGGCGCCTGTTCAATCGGGGCATTCATCGATGCCGAAATGGCCAGTCCCAGCACGCGGCGTGTATCGGCCGGGTCGATGATGCCATCGTCCCACAATCGTGCGCTGGCGTAATACGGGTGTCCTTGGCGCTCGTATTGTTCGCGCAGCGGTTGCTTGAAGGCTTCCTCGTCCTCGGCCGACCATTGCCCGCCGCGCGCCTCGATGCCGTCGCGCTTGACGGTGGCGAGTACCGAGGCAGCCTGTTCGCCGCCCATCACGCTGATGCGCGCGTTCGGCCACATCCACAGGAAACGTGCGCCATAAGCCCGACCGCACATGGCGTAATTGCCTGCGCCGAAGCTGCCGCCGATGACGACGGTGAATTTCGGCACGTGCGAGCAGGCCACGGCCGTGACCATCTTGGCACCGTCCTTGGCGATGCCCGATTGCTCGTATTTCTTGCCAACCATGAAGCCGTTGACGTTTTGCAAAAACACCAGCGGGACGTTGCGTTGATTGCACAGCTCGATGAAGTG
>DASVGO010000026.1:0-27528 GCA_036379495.1 Rhodanobacteraceae bacterium
CTACTTTGCTTATAGGTTTGGACGTTCTTGTTGCTTGGACTTCCATCCAGCTCAAGACGCCCACACAAGTTACCTGCGCTTACTGTCAAAGATCATCCACTTCTCAACGATTTCCATCGCTGCCCCGAGGCATTTCGCGTCAGGTGAGCCGCCTAGTATATACCGGACTCGCATGTCGTCAACACTTTTCGGCAAGCTATCCTGCCGGCTGACGCCGTGCCCGTTCCGTCTTCCCAAGCGGGGCGCGAACTGTATCCGCACGTTCGACGGCTGGCAAGCACTTTTTCGGCAATGTGCCGCAAGTGCTTGCCAGGAAATGGTTTGTTCCTACGAATGAATCAAGCGCACGCGCGCAAAGTTGCGCTTGCCAATCTGCAGCACACCTTCGAAACCAGGCGTGATCACGCGCTGGGCATCGGTCGCCACCTCGCCATCGATGCGCACCGCTCGCTCACGCAACTTGCGGTTGGCCTCGGAGTTGCTGCCAGCCAAGCCTGCGGCCTTCAACAGGGCCGGCAAGGGCAGACCTTCGGCAGGCACATGAATGTCGTTCAACGGCAGCAAGGTCGTATCGCCTTCGCCACGCACCACGGCGTGCCAACCGGCAATCGCCAAGTCGGCGGCAGCGGCATCATGGAAACGCGTCGCCAGCTCACGCGCCAGGCGCAGTTTGGTGTCACGCGGGTTCAGCTGACCCGCCGCAACATCGCGCTTCATGCCAGCCAGCTCGTCCAGCGATACCTCGAAACTCAGCAGCTCGAACCAGCGCCACATGAGGTCATCGTCGATCTTCATGGCCTTGGTGACCATGTCGATGGCCGGCTCGTCGATGCCGATGTAGTTCCCGAGTGACTTGGACATCTTGTTGACGCCATCCAGTCCTTCGAGCAACGGCATGGTCAGCACGATCTGCGGTGCTTGACCGTAGTGTTCCTGCAAGCCACGCCCCATCAGCAGATTGAATTTCTGATCGGTGCCGCCCAGCTCGACATCAGCCTTGAGTGCCACCGAGTCATAACCTTGCACCAACGGATACAGGAATTCGTGAATGGCAATGGACTGCTGCGCCTTGTAGCGCTTGGCAAAGTCGTCACGTTCGAGCATGCGCGCCACGGTGTGTTGCGCGGCCAGCCGGATCATGTCCGCCGCAGCCATCTTGCCGAACCATTCCGAGTTGAAACGCAGCTCGGTACGCTCGCGATCCAGCACCTTGTACACCTGAGCCGCGTAAGTTTCGGCATTGGCCTTGACCTGCTCGGTCGTGAGCGGCTTGCGCGTGACGTTCTTGCCGGTGGGATCGCCGATCATGCCGGTGAAGTCGCCAATCAGGAAAATGACCTGATGGCCCAGATCCTGAAACTGGCGCATTTTGTTGAGCAGCACCGTATGGCCAAGGTGCAGGTCCGGCGCGGTCGGGTCGAAGCCAGCCTTGACGCGCAAGGGCCGACCTTGTTTCAGGCGGGCTTCGAGTTCTTCGGGCTTGATGATTTCATCGGCACCACGGCCGATCAGCGCAAGAGCCTGCGCAAGGTCGCTCATGAGAATGGTCCACGTAAAAGAAGCCGCCCGAGCGGCTGAACAGCGTTAATTGTGCGTTAACCCTGCGTGATGCGCAACACATTGAAACACAACAACTATTGACGCCGGCATTCGCGGCTCATTATGGTGCGCTCTGCATTGTGGTCGATATAACGAGAACAACCATCATGAGCGAGGGGCAACGGGGGGGGCACAAGGCACGCCGACAAGCCATTCGGCGCAAGGTACAGCGTCGCCACGACCGCTTCTACGAACGTTGCTCGCACTGGTCACTGCCCGGTGAAAACACCGGTGCTGGCCGTCCCATCCATTGGCACCGCGAACATTGGGTTCTGGCGGCTACCGTGGCCCTGATGACGCTGTTGTCGGCCGTGGCCATGCCCAGCTGGGCCAACGCCATGAAGCGGATCACGCCGGTGCCGCACACGATTGTGCGCCTGTCGCTGCCGGCCCTGCCGCCGCCATCGCAAACGCCATCGCAATTGCCCTGGCGCATGGTCGAAGTGCAGCCTGGACAAACCCTGTCGGACATCTTCAAGGCCCAGGGGCTGGGTTTCAGCGACGTGCAACGCGCACTGGATGCCAGCACCGATTCCACCGCCTTGCGTAACATCCGGCCTGGCGACCTGTTTGCCTTCCGCATCGGACACCTCGGCAAACTCGTGGCCCTGCGCTTCGACGCCGATCCCACGCGCGTGATCACGCTGCATTTTGACGGTGCCATCGTCACCCGCACGGTGCTCACCCGTACCTACGAATTGCGTCAGCACATCGCCCACGGCGTGATCGAGCATTCACTTTCCGCCGCTGCCGCCAAGGCCGGGCTGAGCAATGCGGTGATGGTGCAATTGACGCACATCTTCCACGACAAGATCGACTTTCGTCGCAACATCCGCGCCGGTGACCGTTTCACCGTGATCTACAACGCGGTGTATCTCAACGGCAGCTACCAGCATGCCGGCAACGTTCTGGCTGCCGAATTCATGAATCGCGGCCACCGCTACACGGCCTACCGCTACGAACTTCCGGACGGTCACGTCGGCTACTACAGCATCGATGGCCGACCGCTGTCCGTGTCGTTGTTGCGTACACCAGTCAAGTACACGCGCATCTCCTCGCCATTCGGCTGGCGCTTCGACCCTGTCATGCACAGGGAACAACTGCATGCCGGCGTGGATCTAGCCGCGCCCATGGGCACGCCGATCCATGCGGCCAGCCGTGGCGTCATCACCGTGCATCGCTGGGTGCATGGTTACGGCCGCTACATCTGCATCAAACTCAACTCCGTCTACTCCACTTGCTATGCACACATGTCACGGTACGCGCCGAAGCTGCATGACGGCAGCCACGTGACCCAGGGCGAAATCATCGGCTATGTCGGCATGACCGGTTTTGCCACCGGCCCGCATCTGCATTTCGAAGTGCGCGTGCATGGCAAGCCGGTCAATCCACTGACCGTGACCATGCCCAAGCCCAAGCCACTGGCACCGTCATTGCTGGCCGGGTTCAAGCAGCATACCCGGACGTACCTGGCCCGCATCCAGCTGTTGCACCACCGCATCAAACTGGCCAAGGCCATGGAGCATGCCGATGCGGCCACCGTGGTCCACGCCGGCTGAACCTCGATGAGCAACGCCGATGCGCTTTACATCGGCCTGATGTCCGGCACCAGTGCGGATGCCATCGACGCGGCCTTGTGTGCATTTGATCCGCACCCCCGCCTGCTGAGCGCGCTTGCCCATCCGTGGCCCGACGACTTGCGCCGTCACATGCTCGCGCTCGCCCAGGGCGAGGATCACATTGACCTGGACACGCTGGGCCGCATGGATGTGGCGATCGGCGAGTGCCAGGCCGATGCGGTGCATGCCCTGCTCGTGCAATCCGGCGTGTCATCCACGGACGTGCGTGCGATCGGCATGCATGGCCAGACCTTGCGCCATCGCCCGAATGGCGAGCACCCGTTTACACTGCAACTGGGTGACCCATGGGTCGTCGCCGAGCGCACCCGCATCGCCACCGTGGCTGATTTCAGGCGTGCCGATGTCGCCGCCGGCGGGCAAGGCGCGCCGTTGATGCCGGCCTTCCACGCCACCATCCTTGCCGTGCCCGGCGCAACACGCGGCATCCTCAATCTTGGCGGCATCGCCAATCTCACCGTGCTGGCGGCCGATGGCCATGTGCGTGGTTTCGATACCGGTCCGGCCAATGGCCTGCTGGATGCCTGGTGCCAGCGTCACCGTGGCGAGGCGTTCGATCGTGACGGCGCCTTCGCCGCCGCGGGTCGCTGCGATGATGCGCTGCTGGTCGAATTGCTGGACGATGCCTATTTTTCGCGGCCGCCACCCAAGAGCACCGGTCGCGAGCATTTTCATCTGGCGTGGCTCGCCGCCCATCCGCGCGTCGCCATGCTGGCACCGGCCGACATGCAGGCCACACTGTTGGCGCTGACCGTGCACAGCATCGCCGACGCCATCCATGCGCATGCACCCGATGCCGCCGACATCCTGGTTTGTGGCGGTGGCGTGCACAATCGCGCATTGATGAACGCCCTGGTCAAAGCTCTCGCACCACGGCCCGTGCACAGCACCGCGGCGGCCGGCGTGGATCCCGATGTCATGGAGGCGATGGGTTTCGCCTGGCTGGCACGGCAACGCCTGCTTGGCCTGCCCGGCAACCTGCCTGCCGTGACCGGAGCACGCGGGCCACGCCTGTTGGGTACCATGCATTCGGCACCGGCAAATCCGTAGCCGCGCCCGCACACGGCGTCTCAATCCGATTTGCCGCGCCCGTCGTCTGCGGGCTCGCCGTCGGCCTTCATCTGTTCCGGGTCGGCTGCGGCCAGCGCATCCAGCGCTTCCTTGAACGCCGCCGTTTCGCCGGCATCCCAGGTACCGGCAAGGTGGGCCACACCGCGAAACTCATGCTCGTGCGCACCAAACACGTCGCCGCCGAGGCCCAGGCCATAGCGCAGCGCATGCAGGATCACGTCGTTGATGGACCATTGGCGCTCGCGCGCCAGCGTCTTGATGCGCTCGGCCATCGCATCATCGATGTGGCGAACCACGATGTCCGGCATGGCGGCGACCCCCACAACCCACTCTCAAGTCAGCCCTGTCCGTCCATTCTGACAGCTTTGCCGGCACGCGGATGCCCGATGCGTCTCACTTCGCAGGATCACCACCCAGACGCACCCGCGGCCCCAGCCAGACAAACAACACCAGCGCGGGCACGATGGCGACGGTAGTCAAAGTAAAGTAGTCAGCGTAGCCGGCCATCGTGGCTTCCGGTGCCGCAGAGAACCACAGCACCAGCGAACCCGAAGCCATGCCGAGAAGCCGGGCGGGCACGTTGATCAACGAATCGAAGAGCGCATATTGCGTCGCGGTGTAACGCTGACTCACCAAGGCCGAAAGGTAGGCCACAGCCACCGTGCCGAGAAATCCGCCAGACAGATTTTCGCCGGTCAGCGTGAGGTAGAACGCCGTGAGGCTGCCGTGGTGACAGGCCAGCATGACGTACAGCAAGTTGCTGACCGCCGCCAGGATCATGCCCGCCCACAGACAACGGCGGATGCCGAACCGCGCCACCGCGATGCCCCCCACAAACGCACCGGCAATGCCGATCCAGATGCCGTAGAAGCCGCTGACCACGCCGATCTGCGTCTTGGTAAAGCCGACCGCACGATAAAACGGCCCGATCAGGCCTCCGGCCAGCGCCTGGTCGGAAATCTTGAACAGCAGCAGGAAGGCCAGCAGGCCGATCCCCAACCGCCACTTGTAGCGCCGGAAGAAATCGACGAACGGCATGACGATGCCATCAAACAGGTTCATGGCCCAGTGCGTGGCACGCTCGTGCAGCACCTGCGGCTCGCGCACGAGCAGTGTCACCACGACGGGAATCACCATGCAGCCAGCCATGACAACGTACACCCATGACCAGCTCATGTGATCGGCCATCACCAGCGCAAGACCGGCGCCCACCATCATGCCGAACCGATAGCCGAGAATGACCGCTGCGGCGAGTCCGGCCTGTGCGTCGACGGGCGCGATCTCGATACGGTAGGCTGCCAGCACGATGTCCTGAGTCGCGCCAGCGAATGCCGTGAAGACGGCGCATGCAACAAAAGCCGTTTCGTGCGCGGGAGTGACGAGCGCCATGGCGACGAAACCCGCCAGCACGCAAGCCTGCGCCAGCACCAGCCAACTGCGCCGCTGGCCCAGACGACTCAGCACGGGCAACGCCACGCGATCCACCAGCGGCGCCCACGCAAACTTGAACATGTACGCCGCACCGGCGCCACCGGTCAGCACCGTGATGGCCGCCAGCGCGTAGCCGCTGTGCTTGAGCCACAACGCCATCGCTTGGTGGCCCACGAGGACAAACGGCATGGCCGAGCCGAATCCGAAAAACAGCATCGGCAGCGTCGCGGGCTGTGCGAGGTTACGCCATGCCTCCCGCCAGTGCTGATGACTCATGGGGCGTAATCGACCGTGTAGGGTGCATGATCGGAAAAGCGTTCGTCGCGATACACCGAACATGCCTTGATGCGCTCACGCAGCGACGGCGTGACGAGTTGGTAATCGATGCGCCAACCCACGTTGTTGGCGCGCGCCTGTCCACGGTTGGACCACCACGTGTACTCGATCGCCTCGGGCTGGGTGACGCGCAGGCTGTCCAGCCAGCCATGCATCGGTGCCGGGGTATCGTCGCCGCAGGCATCGGCAATCATGCCGTTCAGCCACGCACGCTCGGCCGGCAGACAACCCGAGTTCTTCTGGTTGGATTTCCAGTTCCTGATGTCGCGCTCGGCACGCACGATGTTCCAATCGCCGCACACGACGTAGTCGCGGCCGCTGACCAGCCATTCGTCCAGCACCGTCTTGAACCAATCCATGATGCGGAACTTGTAATCCTGGCGCTCCTCGCCCGAGGTGCCGGACGGAAAATACAGCGACACCACCGACAACTTGCCGAACCGCGCTTCGAGGTACCGCCCCTCGCAATCGAAGTCTTCGCGGCCCAGCGTGTCACGCACTTCGTCCGGTGCCTGGCGACTGAAAATCGCCACGCCGCTATAGCCCTTCTTCGAACGCGCATCGTGAAAGTAACGGTGATAGCCGGCCGGGTGAAACAACGCATCGTCCAGCTGCTCGACACGCGCCTTGGTCTCCTGCATGCACAGGATGTCAACATCCTGGCCACTCAACCAGTCGAACAAGCCCTTGCTTGCGGCCGAGCGGATGCCGTTGGCGTTGAAACTGACAATGCGCATGCGAGGATTCCCGAGCCCGAAAGGACGCCGCCAAGCGTAATGCGGCATCATAGCAACCTTGCCGACCGCTTTTGGACCCTTGCATGCACGCCTACCAACACGACTTCATCGAGCTCGCTCTTCGGCACGGCGTGCTGCGCTTCGGTGACTTCACGCTCAAGTCCGGACGCCAGAGCCCGTACTTCTTCAATCTCGGCAAGATCGCCTCCGGTGCCAGTCTGGCGCAGCTGGGCCTGGCCTATGCCGCGCGTCTAGCCGACAGTGACCTCGCGTTCGACATGCTGTTCGGCCCCGCCTACAAGGGCATCGCGCTGGCCGCCGCCACCGCCATCGCGCTGGCCGAGCAGCACGACCGCGACCTGCCGTGGGCGTACAACCGCAAGGAAGCCAAGGATCACGGCGAAGGTGGCCTGCTGGTCGGCGCACCCTTGGCTGGCCGCGTGCTGATCGTGGATGACGTCATCACCGCGGGCACCGCCGTGCGCGAGTCGCTGGCACTGATCGCCGCGCAAGGCGCCACGCCGGCCGGCGTACTGGTCGCGCTGGACCGCCAGGAACGTGGCCAGGGTTCGCGCTCGGCCACCCAGGAAATCGCGGCCGACCACGGCATTCCCGTACTGGCCATCGCGGGTCTTGCCGACGTGCTGGACTACGCCGCCACCCAGCCGCAATTGGCCAACGAACACGCCCGCTTGGTGGCCTATCGCGACCGCTACGGCACCGCCTGATTTGTGCATTGGCGCAAACCGCCGCACAAGCACATCGCTATACTGCCAGCCAGAGGTACGCATGCGCCCGATCATCCGGATCACCGCCTTCGCATTGCTTGGCGTCGCCTTCAGCGCCGTCGCGATGCAGCACACCAACTATCGCTATCGATGGGTGGACGCCACCGGTTTGCCGCATTACAGCGACAGCCTGACCGTCAAGGCCGTCAAGTTCGGCTATGACGTGCTCGGCCCCGACGGCGACGTGATCCGGCATGTGGCCGGTGTCGTCACGCCGGCCGAGCGCAAGGCGGCAGCTGCCAAACTTGCCAGACAACAGACCATCGTCAACCAGCAGCAGCACGACCGCGAACTGTTGACGGCCTACCCCACCGAGGCCGCGTACAAGGCGGCCTTGCAGGCGCGCATAGAGCAGGTCGACGGACTCATCCACACCACCCGATTGAACCTCGACTCGCAGGAACAGTATCTGGCCCAAATGCTTGCCAGCGCCGCCGACTACACTCGCGAAAACAAATCAGTGCCGCGTGATCTGGACAAACACATCGCCGGCCAGCGTCAGATCATCATGACGCAACGCCAGCTGCTTGCGAAGCAACAGGTGCAGCGCACCCAGGCGCAGCAACAGGTCTCCGTCAAACTGGCGCATTACCGCAAACTGGTTGCCGATCAGCAGGCCGGCAACAACCCGTAACCGCAACGGGTTGCACCGCGCCGGTCCGCCACTCGGATGGGTGCGACAAAGCGGGCGTCAGAATCCCGGTGTCAGCGATGGCTCGACGGCCAGCAACTGCTTGCGGAATACCCGCTTGATGCGTTCGAGCGCAATCACGTTCGAGGCATCAAACCGCAAGACCAGCACCGGTGTGGTGTTGGACGCGCGCACCAGACCCCAACCGTCGGGCCAGTCGGCGCGCACACCATCGATGGTGGTCAAACGCGCGCCTTCGAACACGGCCTGCTGCTGGAAGCGCTCGATGAAGGCATGATTCTCGCCTTCCGCCATGGCGATCTTCAGCTCCGGTGTGGACACGCCCTTGGGCAAGGTCGCGAAGATGGCCTCGGGGGTGCGACCCTCGATGTCGCCCGCCAGGATTTCCAGCAAACGTGTGGCCGCGTAGATGCCATCGTCGAAACCATACCAACGTTCGCGGAAAAAGAAATGCCCGCTCATTTCACCGGCCAGCGCCGCGTGAGTCTCACGCATCTTGGCCTTGATCAGCGAATGCCCGGTGCGCCACATCAACGGGCTGCCGCCGGCGGCCAGCACCTCGGGGCTAAGATGGCCGGTGCATTTGACGTCGTAGATGATGGTGGCGCCCGGATCACGCGACAGCACATCGCGCGCGAACAGCATCAACAGACGATCGGGAAAAATGACTTCGCCCGCGCGCGTCACCACCCCCAACCGATCGCCATCGCCATCGAATGCCACGCCGAGATCAGCCCCATGCTCGACCACCACGCGTTTCAAATCTTCCAGATTGCGCGGATCGGACGGATCGGGGTGGTGATTCGGGAACTGGCCGTCGACTTCGCAGAACAGCGGCACGACCTCGCAACCGATCGCCTCCAGCAGGCGTGGCGCAACAGCCCCGGCAATGCCGTTGCCGGCATCGGCCACCACCTTGAGCGGATGCTGGGTCTGCACATCCGACGTCACCCGCTCGATGTAATCCTCGACGACGTCGACCTGGCGATACCCGCCCTTGCCGCCACTGGGCAGACCGCCCGCCTGGATGCGTCGTCCAAGGTCGGCGATCGCGTCCTCGGACAGGGTTTCGCCACCGATGACGATCTTGAAGCCATTGTAGTCCGGCGGATTGTGGCTGCCGGTCACCGCCACGCCGCTGCCCGTGTTGAAGTGAAAGCCGGCAAAATAAACCAGCGGCGTCGGCACCGCACCCACGTCAATGACATCGATGCCGGCCGCACGCAGGCCGTCACTCAGCGCGCCGGCCAGTTCGGGACCGGACAAGCGCCCATCACGACCGACCACGATCTCGGCCAGCTTCTGCTCGAGCATCACCGCGCCGATGGCCTGCCCCAGCGCCTTTGCCACCTCGGCCGTCAGCTGGGTGCCGACCACGCCACGAATGTCGTAGGCACGAAAAATACTTGGATCGACGTCGACCGGCAGGGCAGCCACCGCGGCCGGCTTGGGGGACGAGACGGGCTCGGAAGAAGGCACGGACACGGCAGACTCCTGTTCTGCAAAAGCGGAGGCATTCCTGATACGGAAGCGCAACCATACGCCACACACGATTAACGCGAGCACCGCGAGCACCACCGCCACGACCCAGTTGCCCGGCAAAAATACCGGCGCGCGCGGCATCTCGGCCACGACACGCAAACCGGTATTGGCCACGGCCAAACCGTCATCGGCAGCCGGCAGGATGTCGGCACTACCGTGCGTGGCCAGCACGAGACCTTGAAATTGGCTGCCCATGCGCAAGACCAATCGACCGGTAGCAGGATCAATCTGCCTGAACGCCGCGGTCAGATGCTCCAGCGGCCACGCGCACCACGCGTACGCCAGCGTGGTGCCTTGGGCATTGCGCACCGGCATGGCCAATGCCAGGGCCAGCGCATGCTGGCGCCGGATCACGCCGATCTGCGGCTTGCCGCCGCCCTGCACCTGCATCAGCTGCGCTGCCTTGGCATAGCCGAACTGACGGTAATTCGCGCCAAGCACCTCGTCCAGGGTCGGCGCGTAGAACTCGATGTCGAGCATCGATGGCAACAAGACGCGCGCCCGGCTGGCCGCTGCCACGCGTCCGGCCGGATTGCCGTCGGCAAGATCGGCGCGCAACGCCGGATCAACCAGAACCTTGGCGATGTCCGTGCGGCGCATGCTCAATGCATGGTCAAGGGCGACGACGGCCTGCTTCTGCGCCCCCCGTACCGCCGCCTTGGCCTGACTCTCGCCCGCCATGATCCAGGCCTGCCAGATGCACGCCAACGCAAACACGAACAGCACGGTGACCAGCGCCAACGGCACCAACCGCAGTGCGAGTTCGCGCAGTGAACGTGCCAGTCGCGGCCGCTCCGGCTTTGTCACGCTTGCAGCCCCCGTCTCGCTGGTCATCCCATCAACCCACCCCGGTCGACCCGAACCCGCCTTCGCCGCGCGCGCTTGGCGCAAAGGACTCCACGCGTGTCAGGCGCGCATGGCCCACCGGCACCAGCAGCAATTGTGCAACACGATCACCGGGCGCAATGGTGAATGGTTCACGACTGCGGTTCCAGCACGAAATCATCAGCGGCCCCTGGTAATCGGCGTCAATCAGTCCCACCAGATTGCCGAGTACCAGGCCATGCTTGTGGCCCAGGCCCGAGCGCGGCAGGATCAACGCACACCAGCCGGGATCGCCGATGTGGATGGCAATGCCGCTGGGCACCAGCGCGCTCTCGCCAGGCGCCAACGTCAACGGCGCCTCGACCGCCGCGCGCAAGTCCATGCCGGCACTGCCGTCGGTGGCGTGCCCGGGCAACGGAATGCTGTCGCCGACACGCGCATCGAGCACCTTGAATGTCACGTCGACCAGACTCACGCGCGCCCCTCGCGATCCGCCTGGAAATGCTCGCCGATGCACGCCAGCAGAGCCTCGGCCAGGTCACGCTTGTCCGCACGCGGCAGCGCTTTCTCGCCACCGGGCCAGTACACGGTCAGGGCGTTGTCGTCGGTTTCGAATCCCAAGCCGGCACCGACCTTGTTGGCGGCGATCATGTCGAGCTTCTTGCGTTTGAGCTTGTCGCGCGCATACGTCTCGACATCGTGGGTTTCGGCCGCAAAGCCGACCACGAACGGTGACTTGGGCAGTGCCGTGACGGCCATCAGGATGTCGGGGTTTTCGGCCAGCTCCAGCGTGCATGGCGCACCGGCACGTTTTTTCAGCTTCGCGTCGGATGCCACGCTGGGACGGTAGTCGCCCACCGCCGCCGCGGCGATGTAGATGTCTTGCCGTGCGACCACATCCAGCACCGCCTGATGCATTTCGCGCGCACTGCGCACGTTGATGCGCCGCGCCACGCCGGACGGCGTGGGCAAGGCCACGGGGCCAGCCACCAGCGTCACCTTGGCGCCAGCAGCCACGGCGGCAGCGGCCACGGCAAAGCCCATGCGCCCGGAACTGCGGTTGCCGATGAAACGCACCGGATCGATGTCTTCGTAGGTCGGGCCGGCACTGACCAGGATCGAGGTGCCCTTCAGGGGACCATGCGCATCGACTCCGATGGCCACTTCCAGCGCGGCGACGATCGCTTCGGGTTCGAGCATGCGCCCGGCACCGGACTCGCCTTCGGCCAGTGGGCCTTCATCCGGCCCGAGAATGGCCACGCCGCGTGCGTGCAAGGTGGCAATGTTGGCCTGCGTGGCCGGGTGTGCCCACATGCGCCAGTTCATGGCCGGCGCCAGCGTCACCGGCGCGGCACTGGCCAGACACAAGGTGGTCAGCAAATCATCGGCGCGACCTTGCGCCAACCGCGCAATGCAATCGGCCGAAGCCGGTGCGATCACGATGTCCTGCGCCCAACGCGCCAGCTCGATGTGGCCCATGCCCATGGCCGCATCGTGATCCCACAAGCTGGTGTGGACCGGCTGGCCCGACAGCGCCTGGAACGTGGCCGCACCGACGAAGTGCGTGGCGCCCTCGGTCATCACCACGCGCACCTCGGCGCCAGCATCACGCAGACGTCGCACCAAGATGCAGGCCTTGTAGGCGGCGATGCCTCCGGACACTCCCAGCAACACGCGGCGGCGGGCGAGACTCATGTCGGCACAATCTGACCAGTAAACGGGCCTCTAGCTTACCGGATTCGCGGGGTTTCGCCGCTGGTCCCGGCCGCGTCAACCGCCGACTCTGACCACAATCCATCTGCCGGCACCGATCGCATGAGCATCCAGCACTGGCCCGCCGCCGAACGTCCGCGTGAAAAACTGCTTGCCCGCGGCGCCGGCACCTTGTCGGATGCCGAACTGCTCGCCGTGGTGCTGGGCAGCGGCACGCGCGGCAAGGACGCCGTGGCGCTGGGCCGCGAGCTGCTGACCATGACCGGTGGCCTGTCCGCTTTGCTGGGCATGGCGCAACCACCGCACGCCACGGGCCTGGGTCCGGCCAAACGCGCGCGACTCATCGCCTCGCTGGAGCTGGCGCGGCGTTCACTCGCCGATGAACTGGTGCGCGGCCCTGCCCTGACCCGCCCCGACGACAGCGGCGCCTTCCTGCGCGCGCGGCTGCGTCATCTACCTTACGAAGTCTTTGCCTGTCTGTATCTGGACAACCGCCATCGCGTGCTGGCGTTCGAGGAATTATTCCGCGGCACCATCGACGGAGCCAGCGTCCCGCCACGCGAAGTGGTGCGCGCTTGTCTTGCGCGCAACGCCGCCGCCGTCATCTTCGCCCACAACCATCCGTCCGGCGTGGCCGAACCCAGCCAAGCCGACCGCGCCATCACGCACACCCTGCGTGACGCCTTGGGACTGGTGGGGGTGCGCGTGCTCGATCATCTGGTGATCGGCAGCGGCACACCGGTGTCCATGGCCGCACGTGGCTTGATCTGACGTCCGCCGGAAGTTATGCACATCCCGCAAGGCTGGCTGGTTACACCATTTTTCTTGTGACAATTCACAAACAAGGAAAGCAATTTATTGTTTTTCTTTGGTTTTGACGCGACAAAATGTGTCGCATGAGCAGTTTCGCCCGATTCGCTCGCCATTTCCTTTCACTTTCCCACAAAGTTATCCACAAACCTTTCCCATGTCGTGGCGCGCGGCAAACCCGCCGCAACCTGTTAGGATGGCCGGTCCTGTTCCCGCCATCCGCCACGCCGTGAAACAACCCCTGCGCGAACTGGTGCTCGAGGCCTTCGCCGAACTGCGCCGCCAAGCCGTCCTGCCCGCCGATCTCGAAGTGCCGGCATTCGTGATCGAACGCACCCGCTCACGCGGACACGGCGACTTTGCCTGCAACCTCGCCATGCTGCTGGCACGGCCGGCACACAGCAAGCCGCGCGATCTGGCCGAAAAGCTGGTCGCGGCGCTGCCGGCCAACGACATGATCGCCAAGGTCGAAGTGGCCGGCCCAGGCTTCATCAACTTTTTCCTAGGCGCCCCGGCCTATCACGCCGAGGTGCGCACGATCATGACCGAGGGCGAGGCCTACGGCCGCAACCACACCGGCAACGGACGCCGCGTCGGCGTCGAATACGTGTCGGCCAATCCGACCGGACCGCTGCATGTCGGCCACGGCCGCAACGCGGCCATCGGCGACTGCGTGAGCCGCCTGCTCGACGCCTGCGGCTGGAACGTCAAGCGCGAGTTCTATTACAACGATGCCGGCGTGCAGATTGCCAACCTGGCCATCTCCGTACAGGCGCGCGCACGCGGCATCACGCCCGATGACGACGCCTGGCCCGAAGGCGGTTACCGCGGCGACTACATCGCCGAAGTGGCCCGCGCCTTTCTGGACGGCGCCAGCATCAAGGCCGACGACCGCGAAGTGACCGCCAACGGCGACGTCGATGACATCAACAACCTGCGCGCCTTCGCCGTGGCCTGGTTGCGCCACGAGCAGGATCTGGATCTGAAGGCGTTCGGCGTCGGTTTCGACGTGTATTTCCTGGAATCCTCGTTGTACGCGCAAGGCAAGGTCGAAGAAACCGTGCACGAGCTCACCGCCCACGGCCACACCTACGAGGAAGGCGGTGCGCTGTGGTTGCGCTCGACCGATTTCGGCGACGACAAAGACCGCGTGATGCGCAAGTCCGACGGCACCTACACGTATTTCGTGCCGGACGTTGCCTATCACCTGTCCAAATGGCAGCGCGGCTACGCCAAGGCCATCACCGTGCTCGGCGCCGACCACCACGGCTCGCTGGCGCGCGTGAAGGCCGGCCTGCAAGCGCTCGATTGCGGCATCCCCGAAGGGTATCCCGACTATCTGCTGTACCAGATGGTCACCGTGATGAAGGGTGGCGAGGAGGTCAAGATCTCCAAGCGCGCCGGCAGCTACGTCACCCTGCGCGACCTGATCGATGAAGTCGGTCGCGACGCCACGCGCTACTTCCTCGTGTCACGCAAGGGCGATTCGCAGCTCATCTTCGACGTCGACCTCGCGCGCTCACAATCCAACGACAACCCGGTCTACTACATCCAGTATGCGCACGCCCGCGTGTGCTCGGTGTTGCGTCAATGCGCAGACAAGGGATTCATCTTCGATCAAGTCGTCGGTCTGGATCATCTTTCGCGACTGGACAACGAGCACGAACAGGCCCTGATGACCGAACTGTCGCGCTATCCCGAAATCGTGGAAGCGGCCGCCGCCACCCTGGAGCCACATCTGCTCGCCGCCTGGTTGCGCGAGCTGGCGCAGGCCTTCCACACCTACTACAACTCGCATCAGTTCCTGGTCGACGACGCCGACCTGCGCAACGCCCGCCTGACACTCGTCGTGGCCACCAGCCAGGTGCTGCGCAATGGGCTGGCACTGCTGGGGCTCACCGCGCCCGAACACATGTAGCGACCCCGTGAACCATCCATCACGGGTGGCGATCCCATATTCGCCGTCATGGGGAACGGCTCCGGACCAAGAGGCAAGGCATGGCACGCAAGGGCAAACAAGCGATACGCAACGGCGGACTTCCGGCATGGCTGCTGGTATTGATCGGCATCGTGATCGGCGGCGTGGGCGTCGGCATCATCATGCACTTGGGCCACATGCCCATTTCGCGTCCGGACAACACCCCGCAACCGGTCGCCAACAGCAGCAGCCCGGCCAATGCCGGCCCCGGCATTGCCGCCAACCCGCAGTCCAAGAAGCCGCGCTACGACTTCTACTCGGTACTGCCGAAGAATGAAGTCGTCATACCCGACGCGCAGCTCAATGCCCAGGTCAAGGCCGAACAGCAAGCCGGTGCAACCACGCCGAAGGCCGCGTCACAAGGCGCCGCGTCAACCAACGCCAGCCAGGGTCAATACCTGCTGCAGGTCGGCTCGTTCCCCAAGGCAAGTGATGCACAAGCGCTCAAAGCGAAGCTGGCACTGTCCGGTTTCCGCGCCGAAATCCAGCCGGTCACCATCAACGGCCAGACCTGGAACCGCGTGCGCCTTGGCCCGTATGCCAGTGCCACGGCACTCGAAGCCGATCGCAAGCGACTCCTCGCCGACGGCTTCCACGCCATTGCGCTGAAGGTGCGCCAGACGCAATGACCGCTCCGGGCTTCGCCGTCGATCATTTCCTGTCGTACAGGAGATCGGCGCGCTGACCCTGGCATGCTCACCGGGGTACCACCCATCAGCCCGCGGGTTTTGCTGCGCCTTCTCAGGCGCGCACGATCAAGCCGAGGCCGGGTGCTGCCGTTGTGCCCGCCAGGCTTCGAATGTGTCCGTGCGCACCACGCAACAGCCGACCAGCAGGTCGTGCAGCGCCTGTCGACGCACCGTCCAACCGGCCATCATGTAGCCGACGCACAGCACCACCGTGGAAATGGCCATGCCGAAAAACCGGCCCGTGGCGCGCCCGAAGCCGATGCGCCCGCCGCAACGATCCGTCACCCGCAAACCCACCGCCAGTTTGCCGGGTGTCGCTTGCGTGGGTGCGCTTTCGAACGACGCGTAATACAGCCACATGACCACGATGGCCACCCCCACCCAGAATGCGCGTGAGTGCTGCCCGGCGCCATTTCCCAAGGCATCCAACAGCATGATCACCAATCCTGTCACGAAGGCACATACCACGATGATGAGGTAATCGAGGACGTAGGCAGCCGCCCGCAGCCAGAATCCCGCGTACAGCTTCGGCTGTGCCGCCGCCATCGGCAACGCATTCGGGTCCGGCGTCGCCGTTGCCGACGGTACGGCCTCCTCCGCTGCAGGCGCCACCGCGGTCGGTGCAGCGACAGGTGCTGCCGTCGGTGAAGCCACGTGCAACGCCGTTTGCGTGCGCGGCGCAACTGTTGGCGCCGGTGCCGGCAGACCCAGCACGACATGCAAGGCCTGCCAGTGACGCCGACCATGCGCACACGCCGGCATGTCGGCCGGCCACAGCCCGCTCTCCAGGGCGTGCCTTGCATATCCCTGGCTGACAGGGCCATGCGCCTTGCCTTCCCACTGCAACCAGATGCGCGGGCTGCCGTCATCGGCCTGCATCGCGACCGCCACGCCGCGCTCGCGCAAATCATCGCACTGATGCCGGGCCTGATCCTGGCCGACGGGATTGAAGGTCACCGGCAGTCGCGCCTGCAACCGCGCCGCATCGTGGCCCAACAGCGTTCCCACTTTCGCCCAAGCGGATTCCGCATCGACATGCGGCAGCAAGCCACCTGTCAACGTGACCGACCATGCTAGCGACGCCATGTTTGCCCCCGTTCCCGGATCCCCGCTTCCATCCTAGCGAGATCACCACGGCACGGCCAGTCCGCATCGCCTCGGCTACACTTGCAGCATGACCGACCACACCGCACTCATTACCGGCGCCAGCGCCGGCTTTGGCGCCGCCATGGCGGAACGCTTCGCTCGCGAAGGCTGGCGCGTGATTGCCTGCGGTCGACGCGGCGAGCGTCTGCAGCCGCTGCGTGACCGCCACGGTGCCGAACGCGTGCACGCCTGCGCCTTCGACATTCGCGACGAAACCGCCATGCGCGCCATGCTTGATGGCCTGCCGGCCGGCTTTGCCGACATCGACCTGCTGGTCAACAACGCCGGCTTGGCGCTCGGCACGGCGCCCGCGCAGGACAGCGATCTGGCGCAGTGGCGACAGATGATCGACACCAACATCACCGCCTTGGTCACGCTGACCCGCCTCGTGCTGCCACGCCTGATCGCGCGCCGCGGTGGCATCGTCAACATCAGCTCCATTTCGGGCACCCATCCGTACCGTGGCGGCAACGTGTACGGCGGCACCAAGGCCTTTGTCACGCAGTTTTCCGCCAACCTGCGCGTGGACCTGCACGGCACCGGCGTGCGCGTGACCAACATCGAGCCGGGCATGGCGCAAACCGAATTCACGCTGGTGCGCACCGGTGGCGACCAAGCGGCCTCGGACAAGCTCTACGGCGGCGCCCACCCGATCACGGCCGAGGACATTGCCGACACCGTGTGGTGGGTCGCCAACCGGCCGCCACACCTGGACATCACGCGACTGGAAGTGATGCCGGTCAGCCAATCGGCAGCGGGGCTGCAGATCGCCCGCGACGCCTGAGGCGCGCACACCAACCAATGGCACTGGTGGCGCAGGCCATGCAACCCGGACGATGGTCCGCTGGGGCGGCATGTGGCTGTCCCGCAACCCATTCGAGAGGGGAGTCGGACGATGAAATACAACTTGGTGCTGGCGGCAGCACTTGCCGGATTGATGGCCGCGGCCATGCCCGCGCATGCGGCCGAACACGGTCATGCCAAAGGCGCCCATGCGCCCACGGCCGCATCGGCAGCCATTCCGCAGCAACGCAAGGTCGTCACCCACGGCAGCGTTTCGATTGAAGGCCAGACCATCCACTACACGGCCACGGCCGGCACCATCCTGTTGCATGGCAAGAACGGCAAGCCCGATGGCACGATGTTCTACGTGGCTTACACCAAGGACGGCGCGAAAGCCGCCCATCGCCCGGTGACCTTCCTGTACAACGGCGGCCCCGGCTCCTCGTCGATCTGGCTGCACATGGGCGGCATCGGACCCTACCGCGTCAAGGTGACCAACGCCGGCGCCACGCCACCCGCACCGTATTCGATCGAACCCAATCACGAAAGCCTGCTCAACGACACCGACCTGGTCTTCATCGACGCCATGGGCACCGGCTTTTCGCGCGTGGTGGGCGACGGCAAGTACAAGCAATTCTGGGGTGTCGATCAGGACGTGCGCGCGTTCGGCCAGTTCATCCAGCGCTACCTGAGCCAAAACAATCGTTGGAATTCGCCCAAGTTCCTGTACGGCGAAAGCTATGGCACCACGCGCTCGGCCGCGCTGTCCGAGTATCTGCAACAGCAAGGCATCGCACTCAACGGCGTGATCCTGCAATCGTCGATCCTGAACTACTTCATCGGCTCGCCCGGTTACGACAGCAACTACACCGCCAACCTGCCGTCCTATGCCGCGATCGCCTGGTACCACAACAAGGTGCCGCACACAGCCGCGAGCCTCGAAGCGTTCGTGCAGCAGGCGCGCGAGTTCACCGACGGCGCCTACTCGGCGGCGCTGGTCCAAGGCGACAAGCTGTCCAAGGCCCAGCTCGATGCCGTCGCGCAAAAGATGCACGCTTTCACCGGCCTGCCGGTGGACTACATCGAGCGCGCCAACCTGCGCGTTTCGCCGTCGGCTTTCCGCAAGCAACTGCTGCTGCCCGAGAGCAAGCACATGGGTCGCTACGATGCGCGTTACGTCGGCGCCGATCGCAATGCCAATTCGAGCTTCCCGGGCTTCGATCCGTCCGATGCCTACATCTCGCCGGCCTTCACCGCCGCGTTCCACTGGTACCTGCGCAACGTGCTCAAGTACACCTCCGACCACACCTACAAGGTGATGAACGGTCAGGCCATCCAGCAGTGGGACTGGAAACACGGTTACGGTTCACCGGAACCCGACGTCGCCACGGATCTGGCCAGCGCGCTGCGCCAGAACCCGTACCTGCGCGTGCTCTCAGAGAACGGTTATTTCGATCTGGCCACGCCGTTCCACGGCACCGAGTTCGATCTGGACCACATGCTGCTGCCGCCGAATCTGCGCGACCATGTCAAGCTGACGTACTTCAAATCGGGCCACATGATTTACTTGAACCCGAAGGCGCTGGATGCGATGCATGCGACGCTGGATGCGTTCTATCGCCACACGCTGGACGTGGTGGACAAGGCCGCGACGCCCAACTGACGCCCGTCGCGACCACTCCGGATTGGACCTTGACGCCCCGCTGCCACAGCGGGGCGTTTTTTCAGGTGCCGGAAATCGCGTTGATCGGACCGACCACATCAGCCCTGCAGATACGTGTAAGCCGTCAGCCCGGCTTCCAGTTCGGCCACCAGCGCGGCGGCGGCAGCATCGGCGACGCCGGCGGTGGCAAATTTCCGTGCATAGGCAGCGCGCAACGCGTCCAGATCGTAGCCGACGTAATCGAGCATCAGGTCGGCGGTGTCGCCGCGGCGCGGATCGGCCAAGCGCCAGCCATCGCCGTCCAGACACACGTTGACGGCATCGGTGTCGCCGAACAGATTGTGGATGTCGCCCAGCGTTTCCTGATACGCGCCGACCATGAAAATACCCAACCGATACGGCTGGCCCGCGCGCGGCGCGTGCAGCGGCAGGCTGACGTCCAGCCCTTCGGCGCCCACATACTGGTCGATGCGACCATCCGAATCGCAGGTCATGTCGACCAACACGCCACGCCGGGTCGGCTCCTCGTCGAGCCGTGCGACCGGCACCACCGGAAACACCTGGTCGATGGCCCACACATCCGGCGTCGACTCGAATACCGAGAAGTTGCCGAAATACTTGTCGACCAGCCGCGCGTCCAGATCGTCGAGAATCGGACGATTGGCGCGCTCGGCCGGATTCAGGCGTCGGCGCACGGCGTTGGCAATGGCGTAGTAAAGATCATCCAGCCGCGCACGATCGGCCAGACCCAATTGCCCCAGTGCGTACAGCGTCTGCCCTTCGGCCAGATGGAAACGCGCCTCGTGATACAGCTCGGGCAACGGCCGTTCGTCCAGCGCCGCATGCACCTCGCGCAAATGCCGCAACACCGCCGGCTCGTCCGCGCGTGGCGCTGGCACCGCGCCATCGGGCACCGCTTCCACCTCGCTGACATCGAGCACCAGCACGGCGTGATGCGCGGTCAGCGCCCGCCCGGCCTCGGTCATCAAGTGCGGCATCGGCACACCGTGCTCGCGACAGGTTTCGGCCAACGGCTGCACGATGGCATGCGCGTATTGCGGCATCGAATAGTTGATCGAGTTGTAGCTGCGCGAACGCGTGCCTTCGTAGTCGACACCCAGCCCACCGCCGGCGTCGACACTGTCGATCGGCAGGCCCAGCTGGCGCAGCTCCACGTAGTAGCGCACCGCTTCGCGCATGCCGGTGGCAATGTCGCGCAGGTTGGAAATCTGCGAACCCATGTGGAAGTGCAGCAAGGTCAGGCACTCGGCCAGACCCGCTTCGCGCAGGCGCTCGACCAACGCCAGCAATTGCCGCGGCGACAGCCCGAACTTGCCCTTGTCGCCGCCAGTGTTCTGCCACTTGCCGGCGCCGATCGAGGCCAGCCGCACGCGCACGCCCAGGCGCGGCACGACACCCAGGTCACGTGCTTCGGCGATCACGTATTCCAGTTCGGACGGCTTTTCGATGACGATGCGTACATCCAGCCCCATGCGCAGGCCGATCAAGGCCAGCCGGATGTACTGGCGATCCTTGTAGCCGTTGCAGACCACGCGACTGCCGGGCCGCGCCAGCGCCAGTACCGCCATCAGCTCGGGCTTGGAGCCGGCCTCCAGACCAAAGCCGGTCACGCCATCGTCCGCCGCCGCACCCGCGCGCACCAGCTCGCCGGCCACGCGACGCTGCTGGTTGACCTTGATCGGATAAATGGCCGTATAACCGCCCGTATAGGCGTGCGCCTGCATGGCCTGCGCAAACGAACCGCGCATGCGCTCCAGGCGATCGGCGAGGATGTCGGGAAAGCGCAGCAACAGCGGCAAACGCAGGCCATCGGCGCGCGCCGCCTCGACCAGCACCGGCAGCGACAGGCATGGCCCCTGTGTGCGTCGCGGGCGAATGCTCAGGTCGCCGTGCGAATCGATGTCGACGTAACCCGCGCCCCAGTGCGTCACGGCATAAACCTGACGCGCGCGGTCGATGTTCCAGTCATGGGTCATGATGCGTCTCTTCAAACGGATGAATAGACGTCGCAGCGGCGAACCTTGACGCAACACTCTGGCCGCCGGAAGTCTTGAAGCGCGAAGGCTTCATGCACGCCGCGGGACGGCCGAAGCGCCTATTGTAAATGACCCGCGCGCCAATGAAACCGCTACAATGCACGGTCCACCTCATCGCCCGTTGCGGGAAGCATCATGTCCGAGTCCAGCTGGTTCACCGAAGCCCATCAGGCATCCGGTTCGTCGATCGGTTTTCGCACCGAGGCGTGCCTGCATTCGGAAAAGACCGACTACCAGACCATCGAAATCCACCAGACCACCGACTGGGGCAAGCTGATGGTGATCGACGGCTGCGTGATGCTGACCGATCGCGACAACTTCCTGTATCACGAAATGATGACGCACCCGGCGCTGTTCACCCATGCACGCGCCAAGCGCGTGGTCATCATCGGTGGCGGCGACTGTGGCACGCTGCGCGAAGTGCTGCGCCACGAGGAAGTCGAGCACGTCACCCAGGTCGAAATCGACGAGCGCGTGACGCGCTTGGCCGAGCAGTATTTCCCCGAACTGTGCGAAGCCAATGCCGACCCGCGCGCCGAGCTGCTGTTCATCGACGGCATCAAGTACATGGCCGAACTGGAACCGGACAGCGTCGACCTCGTCATCGTCGATTCGACCGACCCGGTCGGCCCGGCCGAAGGCCTGTTCAACGCCAGCTTCTACGAGACCTGCCATCGCGCACTGCGTCACGCCGGCATCCTCGTGCAGCAATCCGAATCTCCCATCGCGCACCTAGACCTCATCAAGGCCATGCGTGCGGCCATGCGTACCGCCGGTTTCCAGGCCGTGCGCACGTTGCCGTTTCCGCAGCCGTGCTACCCGACCGGGTGGTGGAGCTGCACGATGGCGCGCAAGGGCGCGGACCTCTCCGACTTCCGCGAACGCGGTGCTGCGACCAAGAACTTCCCCACGCGCTACTACAACGCCGAGATCCACAAGGGCGCGTTGGCGTTGCCGGAGTTCATGCGCAAGGCGTTTGGCGAATAACGCCCGATCAGGCCTGTGGCTTGCGTGGCATCAATTCCATGCATGTACTTTCACATGGTTGAAAAACTCGGATGTTTTCGACCGTGCCTCGCTGGACCACTCACTGCCACCCCAAGCTTCAATCATGATGTCGGCATGGTCACTTTCATTCGCCACAGCATGATTTGCCTGGCACAGAAGAACTGTCGCAAGTGCCCGTAACCCGTCTGGGCCTGCATGAATATGCAAGACCTGATCTTCTCTTCAGCTCTCGAAAGTGAGCATGATGTTGATGCTCCCTCCAATTAGAACAATCGCCGTCGCGCGCGCGGCAAAAATGTCAGGGCCAGCGTGGCCAGCGGACCCAGCACCAGCGACAGCAAAAACCACACGCCGCCACGCCGGTCCTTGCCTTGCGCCAAATTCGCATTGACGAGCGCCAACGTGACCCAGCCGACGAGTATCGGCACAAGGTACAGCCACCATGTTGCATGCGGGTTCAAGGGCATCACTCCGCCGGATACCAAACCGCGGCCAGGCCATGTCCCCCTTGCGTACGCCGTGTCCGACCACCAGATGACGCATGGTAGCAAACCGGACCTGTCGCTGCCTTGGCTCAGGCCCGCTTCACCCGACGCCGTCATGCTCCCGGTTCCATGCGCCATGCGACGCCACAAGTCCACGGAGGCCCCATGCACCGACTGCCCGCCCTGCTGTTCTGCCTGACCCTGCCCGCCGCCACGGCACTTGCCGCCGGCACCCCGCACAAAAGCACGAAAACGCCCACTCCGACCGTGGCCTCGTTCCAGCGTGACCTGGTCAACGTGCTGGCCTTGCGTGCCGAGGCCAAGCCGCTGCTGGGCGCCGCCCTGCTGGCCCGTACGCTGCCCGACGTTCCCGATTTCATCAGCTATCACGCCTTGCTGACACGCGCCGCACAGGCCACCGACGCCGGCCCCGCCATCACTTGGGCTCGCCTGGTTGATTGCGACGCCAAGGCGATGGATTGCCCCAACGGCAAAGCCCTCGCCGAACTCGAAAAGCAGGCGCCGGACAACGCCGCAGTCTGGCTGATGGCCTTGGGCCAGGCCGTCCACGACGACCACCATCATGCCGCCCGCACGGTCCTGCTCAAGGCCGCTGCCGCCAGCCGGTACGACGACTATCGCGGCATCAACATGCAAGCCTTGACCATGGCCGTCGACACCTTGCCGCCACCGGCCAATCTGTACTCGGGAAAACATGCCGCCGCGGACAGCGCCGCGGGTGTGCGCGCCCTGCTGGTGTTCGGTCAGGGCGGCCTTGAACCCATCCCCGGTTTTCACGCCGTCGCGCGCCAGTGTGCCAAGGACAAGATCGACGCAACCCAACGCGCCACCTGCCTGCAACTGGGCAAGACGCTGGCCTGGGGCAGCTCGCCACTGGCCCGCTCGCTGGGTCTGCATCTGCAACAAACCTTGTCCGCCGACGCCGACGCACGCCAGCAAGCCAGGGAGGCCTGGCGCAATCTGGCCTGGCAAATCCACAACTTCAGCAGACTCACCTTCCTCGCTCCGCGCGATCAGAAAATCGCCGCCTTGCTGCTGCAGCTAGCCCGACAAGGTGGTACCCGCATGAGCCTGATCCTCGCCGCACTGCGCGTCGAGCACATCCCCGTGGATGCGCCGATCGGCTGGCAGCCCGGCCAACCTGCGCCCGCCTCGACATCATCGCGTTGAATCCGCCGACTTGCACCGGCCGCCGAGCCGAGTAGTCTGTGGGCACCTCCGTGCGCGAGAGACACCGATGCAGACGGTTCTGGTAGCAAGCAGCAAGGGCGGCTGCGGCAAGAGCACGCTGGTGACCAGCCTGGCCACCTGTCACGCCCAGAAAGGCAAGCACGTCACCATCATCGACGCCGATCCGCAAGCCACCAGCCACGCCTGGTGTGCGCGGCGCCCCGACAACGTACCCGGCGTGCTGGCCTTGGCCGGGCCGCGGCAAAGCACCTTTGACCAGGTGCCCGCCGACACCGATGTGCTCATCATCGACAGCCCGGCGGGCATCCATGACCGCATGCTCGAACCCCTGCTGGAGCAGGCCGACGCGGTACTGGTGCCAATCCTGCCGTCGGGATTCGATCTGGACGCCAGCACGGCCTTCGTGCAACGGCTGGCGGCGATCAGCCGCGTACGCCGTGGCAAGCTGCCGGTCGGCATCGTCGCCAACCGCCTCAAGCCATGGACCCGCGCCAGCCAGTCGGCGCTCGACGCCCTACGCGAATTGCCGTTTCCGGTAGTTGCCGAAATCCGCGACAGCCAGGCCTACGTGCTGCTGGCCGGGCTGGGCAAAGGCATCTTCGACTATCACTCCGAGCACGTGCTTGATCACCAGCACGATTGGCAGCGCCTGCTGCGCTGGCTCAAGCGCAGCACCCCGGCCTGATGCACGAACTGTTGCTGTTGCGTCACGCCGAGGCCCTGCCGGCCCAGGCCGGCCACGACCGCGACCGTCACCTCAGTCCGCACGGCCAGAGCCAGGCCCGCGCCGTCGGTGACTGGCTGGCCGGACTGGCACTGCG
Source organism: Rhodanobacteraceae bacterium (assembly GCA_036379495.1). GTDB lineage: Bacteria > Pseudomonadota > Gammaproteobacteria > Xanthomonadales > Rhodanobacteraceae > Oleiagrimonas. Next base: position 24,984 of record DASVGO010000026.1, read on the forward strand.
CCCGGAGCAGGTGTTGTGTTCGGACACGCGCCGCACACGCACGACCGCTGCATTGGCTCTGGCGCCATTCACTCCCGCGCCACCGATCACCTTTCTGACCTCCATCTACGATGCCACGCCCGGCGAACTGCTGGCCCTGCTGGCCCGCCACGAACAGGCCGGACGCGTGCTGCTGGTCGGCCACAATCCCGGCGTGTCGGGGCTGTTGGTTGCCCTGTGCCCGGACCTGCCCGCGGGCACGGCGATGGCTCCGGCAACCGTGGCCCACATCATCCTGACCGGTCCGATCGCGCCGGGGCAGGGGCATCTCAAGGCCAGCCTGAGTTCATAGCCAAGGGCGTGTCCGGCACGTTCCGGTCGCGATGCGGCGCCCTTGGTCAGCCGGGCATGCTGCTTCGCCACGCTCACCTGCCGCAAGCGCGTGGCCAAGGTGACCGTCAAGCCGATATCATCCCCATATGCGTCATTTCCCCACCCTCACGATACGCATCCTGTGGCTGACGCTCGCGCTCGCGGCGCTGACGGGATGCGCCTTGTCGCGCCAGCAAATCCGCAAGGCCGACCAGGTCATCGCCGCCGCGCAAGCCGCGCACCCGCACACGATCTGCCCGCGTACCGACCACTGCGCCCAGCCTTCGCCGTTTCTGGCCCAGGCGCGCAAGGCCGCCGCCGCGACCACGCCGGGGCATCCGGTGCATTACGTGACCCTGCTTGATCATGGCGAGGCCGCGCTGGCCGCGCGGCTCAACCTGATCCACGCCGCACGCCACACCATCGACCTGCAAACCTACATCTGGGCCGACGACGACGCCGGCAACCTGGTATTGAACGCACTGGTCAACGCCGCCGAGCGCGGCGTCAAGGTGTTCGTGCTGGCCGACCAGCTGTTCTCGTTCAACAACCTCGAACAACTGGCCACGCTGGCGCGCACCAGTCCCCACTTCAAGCTGCGCCTGTACAACCCCACTTTCCACGATGCCGAAACCTCGCCGCTGCAATTTGCAGCCAGCATCGTGTGCTGCTTCAACCGCTTCAACCAGCGCATGCACGACAAGCTGTTGCTGATCGACGATGCCGTGGGCATCACCGGCGGGCGCAACTACGAGGACCGTTATTACGGCTGGGGTGCCGACTTCAACTTCCGCGACCGCGACATCCTGGTGGCCGGCCCGACTGCAGCGCATGAAATGGCCGACAGTTTCGCCCTGTTCTGGCACAACTCGCGCAGCGCGCCACTGGCCGCCTTGCGCGACGTCAACCGACAAATCCTTGCCGACGGCCCTGATGCGCCCGGCTGGACCACACCGCGCTTTGCCCAGCCGGCACGGGTAGCGCGCGTGCGCCGTCAGGCCGAAGATCCGGCCTGGCTGCGCAAGCACATCCTCGCGCACAGCATGCGCGTCGGCGACGTCAACTACTTCTCCGATCTACCTGCAAAAACCGATGATCCGCATCGCAAGAAAGCGCACGAACTGACCCTGCACATCATGCGCATGGTTGCCGGGGCCAAACATCAAATCGTGTTGCAGACGCCGTATCTCGTGCTCAGCCATCGCGCGCGTCGCATCTTCAAGCTGCAGCACGGCCGCGAGCATCCGCCACAGGTCATCGTGTCGACCAATTCCCTGGCCTCGACCGATGCGTTCTTCACCTACGCGCGCACCTACAAGCACCTGAAGCGGCTCATCAAGGACTACGGCTTCCAGATCCACGAACTCAAGCCGCACCCGGCCGATGCCGCGCTCTCGATCGCACCGCCGGCATCCACGCAAGGCAAGGCCGCGACGCCCAACGGCGCCACCGAACACCGCCCGGCCGATAAATACATGCTGCGCCGCGGTGCCCGCGCGCAACCGGCACCGCTGTACACCAAGGGTGTGCGCATCGGTCTGCACGCCAAATCGATCGTGGTCGACGACCATTTCGCCATGATCGGCTCGCACAATTTCGATCCGCGCTCGGACCACTGGAACACCGAGTCGGGCGTCATCATCGACAACCGGCGCTTCGCCACCGCCCTGCGCGCCGACATCCTCGCCGACACGCAACCGCAGAACGCCTGGACCGTCGCTCCGCGCGTCCAAGACATCCCGGTCATCAGCGACCTCAACCGCGCCATCAGCACCGTGTCCGACCATCTGCCCTGGTTCGACCTGTGGCCATTCCGCTACGCCACCGTCTACGCACTCAAACCCGGCTGCACGCCGCTACCGCCCACCGCACCGGATTTCCATCAATGCTACACGTCGGTGGGCGACTTTCCCGGCGTCGACTTGCCGTTCAAAACCATCTACACGCGCCTCATCACCGGCTTCGGGTTTGGCCTCAGCGGCATTTTGTGAGAGTTCGCCGCGGGGAAAACGGGGCCGTCTCAAACTCCACGTGCAACACCCCGATAGATCGCCCCCATCTTGGCTTGGTGGCCAAAGGTGGTGGGGAATGGGGCTGTCAACGGCGCGGCAGCGCTTGCGTAGCCGTTGACAGCCTCATTCCCCACCGAATCATGGGCTTGGCCATGATGGGGGTGTTGCACGTGGACCTTGAA
>DASVGO010000027.1:0-29829 GCA_036379495.1 Rhodanobacteraceae bacterium
TCTTGGCGCTATCGCCGGCACCGTCGACGATGGTGGTGTTTTCCTTGGTGATGGTGACGCGCTTGGCATGGCCCAGATCGTTCACGGTGGCCTTTTCCAGCTGCAGGCCGACTTCCTCGGAAATGACCTGACCGGCAGTCAAGGTGGCCATGTCTTCCAGCATCGCCTTGCGACGATCGCCGAAGCCCGGCGCCTTGACGGCGGCAACCTTGACGATGCCGCGGATGGTGTTGACCACCAGCGTGGCCAGCGCCTCGCCTTCGACGTCTTCGGCGACAATCAGCAGCGGCTTGCCCGACTTGGCCACGCCTTCCAGCACCGGCAGCAGATCACGCACGTTGGAGATCTTCTTGTCGTGCAGCAGGATGTACGGGTCTTCCAGCTCGACCTGCTGGTTCTGCTGGTTGTTGATGAAGTACGGGGACAGGTAGCCGCGGTCGAACTGCATGCCTTCGACGACATCCAGCTCGTTTTCCAGCGACTGGCCGTCTTCGACCGTGATCACGCCTTCCTTGCCGACCTTCTTCATCGCCTCGGCGATGATGTCGCCGACATGAGTGTCGGAGTTGGCGGAAATGGTGCCGACCTGGGCGATGGCCTTGTCATCCTTGGTGGGCTTGGACAGGTTCTTCAGCTCGGCGACGGCGGCCACGACGGCCTTGTCGATGCCACGCTTGAGGTCCATCGGGTTCATGCCGGCGGCGACCGCCTTCATGCCCTCGCGGATGAACGCCTGCGCCAGCACGGTGGCAGTGGTGGTGCCGTCACCGGCATTGTCGGAGGTCTTGGAAGCGGCTTCCTTGACGATCTGCGCGCCGAGGTTCTCGAGCTTGTCTGACAGCTCGATTTCCTTGGCGACGGACACGCCGTCCTTGGTGATGGTCGGCGCGCCGAAGCTCTTTTCGAGCACGACGTTGCGGCCCTTGGGGCCGAGCGTGACCTTGACGGCATTGGCCAGGATGTTGACGCCGTTGAGGATCTTGGTGCGGGCGTCTTCGCCGAAGCGGACTTGTTTGGCAGACATGTTTATTGCCTCAAATGAAAAAAATGGATGCTTCAATGCAACAGTGCGGGAAGGAACCGACCCAGGCCGACAGGCGCGAACACCACGCGCAGCCCGGCTCGCGTCATCAGCCTTCGATGACGGCGACGATGTCGTCTTCCTTCAGGAACACCAGCTCTTCGCCGTCGATCTTGATTTCCTGGCCGGCATACTTGCCGAACAGCACGGTCTCGCCTGCCTTGACCGACATCGGGCGGACGTTGCCATCTTCCAGAATGCGGCCGGTGCCGGCGGCGATGACCTTGCCGCGGGTCGGCTTTTCGGTGGCCGAATCGGGGATGACGATGCCACCGGCCGAGATCTTTTCTTCTTCCAGACGCTTGACGATGACGCGATCGTGCAGCGGACGCAGCTTGCTCATGACAATTACCTTCTTGGAGGCGGAGAATGAAAGGGTTGGACCGTCTTGTTAGCACTCGACGGTAGTGAGTGACAATTGTAGTGCCGCAGGCTCCCTTCGCAAGACTTTCGGCAACGAAACGCGTTATGGAGCCACGCCAGACAGATTCAAGGGGGATGCGGAAAAATCGGCCGACACTGGCCCGGCGAGTCCGCAACACCTACCCTCGGCCCACCTCCGCAACGCACCCGGCCAAGCCCATGCCCGACGCCCTGCTGGTTCTCACCACCTGCCCCGATGCCGACACGGCGGCCCGCCTCGCGCACGCCTTGGTCGACGAACGCCTGGCCGCCTGCGTCAACCGCCTTCCCGGCATCATCTCGACCTACCGCTGGGAGGGCCGCGTCGAGGAAGCATCAGAGGTGCAGCTCCTGATCAAGACCACGCCGGCACGTTTTGACGCTCTGGCCACCCGGATCGCTGCACTGCATCCCTACGCCGTGCCCGAGCTCGTCGCACTGGACATCACCGTGGCGTTGCCGGCGTATCTGACGTGGTTGCACCAATGCGTGACCCCGGACCGTTGAGATACGTCGCAACCTTGCGGCCGGGAGTCGCAAGCGGGAGCAAAATGCCCCGCCGCTGGTCATAATGGACAGACCTCCCATATCCGGCTGCCGTACCCGACCATGCTGGCCAGAGCGCTGAAATGCTTCCTCCTTGCCGCGACCCTGCTGGGCTGCTGCGGCGGCGCCGTGGCCCAGTCGGACGGTTTGCTCAAGGTCACCGACGCCTTCGCGCTCACGGCGACCAGCGCCTCGCGCGGCACGGTCACCCTGCACTGGAACATCGCCGATCACTACTATCTTTATCGCGGCCGCATCCACGTCACGGCCACCGGTCACGACGTCAAGCTGGGCAAATTGGCCCTGCCGCCCGGCCACGAGGAGCACGATCCCTATCTGGGCACCGTGTTCATCTACCACCACCGGCTGACCGGCACGCAGGCCTACACCATCACCCGGCCCGACGCGACCAGCCTGCAACTCGACGTCACTTTTCAGGGTTGCCACGAGGTCGACCCGAAGATCTGCTATCCGCCGCACACCGAGCACCTGACGCTGCCCATCCCTGCCGCCATGCCGGCTGCTGTCGTGCCGCCACCGACCTCCGCCCGCGCCGCGGGTGCCGCCGACCAGACATCGCCGCTGGGCAAATCGCTGGGTAGCCCCTTGGGTGAGGCCTTGGGCGATGCCCCGTTGCCACCCGATCAGGCGTTCCATTTCGCCGCCATCGCCACCGGCCCTGACCGGCTGCTGTTGCGCTGGTCGATGCCCAAGGGCTACTACCTGTATCGCGACAAGGCCCACCTTGCGCTCATCGACAGTCACGGCATCACGCTGGGCACGCCGCAGTGGCCGCCCGGCGTGACACAACACGACCCCTATGTCGGCGATGCCACCGTGTACTTCCACGAGGTGGACGTGCCATTGTCGATCTCGCGCGCGCCCGGCAGCGCCAGCCGGCTGAGACTCAAGGCCGTGTTCCAGGGTTGCGAGGAGAACGTGATCTGCTACCCGCCGATCACGCGCGAAGTGGCCCTGACTTTGCCGAGTCCTGCCTCGGCGGCGTCGACCGGCAGCCTTGCCGCGACAACGCCAGCAAACGGCACCAGGCCACCACCAGGTGCTGACCACCCCTCCGGACCGGCATCACCCACCGCCACGCCTGCATCGACCAGCCAAGGCGTATTCGGCCCCTCCGCCGTGCAGAAACTGGCCGGCAGCTTGGGCGGCGGTGACCGCTGGCTGGCCCTGCTGGGCTTTTTCGCGGCCGGCCTGCTGCTGGCCTTCACGCCTTGCGTGCTGCCGATGATCCCCATCCTCTCGGGCCTGATCGCCGGCGCCGGCGCGAACGTGTCCACGCGACGTGCGTTCGTGTTGAGCGTGGTTTACGTGCTGGCCTCATGCGTGGTGTTTGTCATCGCCGGCGTCATCGCCGGCCTGATCGGCGCCAGCGTGCAGGCGGCGTTCCAGTCGCCCTGGTTGCTCACGGCCTTTGCCGCGCTGTTCGTGCTGCTGGCGTTGTCGATGTTCGGTTTTTACGAACTGAAACCGCCGGCCGCGCTGCAAAAGCGCCTGACCGCCGCCAGCAACCGCCAGCACGGCGGCTCGCTGCTCGGCGTGGCCGTGATGGGCGTGTTGTCGGCACTGATCGTCGGGCCGTGCGTGGCGCCGCCGCTGGCTGGCGCGGTGCTCTACATCGCGCAAAGCCATGATCCGGCGTTCGGCGCGCTGGCGCTGTTCCTGCTCAGCCTGGGCATGGGCGTGCCGCTGATCGTGTTCGGTACCGCGGCCGGGCGCTGGCTGCCGCGCAGCGGCGCGTGGATGCAGACGGTGCAGGCCGTGTTCGGCGTGATTTTTCTGGCGCTGGCCATCTGGATGCTGTCGCGCTTCCTCGCACCGGTGTGGATCATGCTGATGAGTGGCGTGCTGCTGATCGGCTGCGCCGTGTACCTGGGTGCGTTCGACCGCATGCACCGTGGCATCCATGGCTGGCATCGATTGTGGAAAGCCTGCGGTTTGGTGCTGCTGGTGCTGGGCGTGTGCGAATTGATCGGCGGCGTGGCCGGCTCGCAAAATCTGTTCCAGCCACTGGCCGCTTTGCGCGGCACCCCGGCGCCAACCACACCGGTGCCCGCCACCGCCTTCCGGCGGATCAAAACCGTGGCCGCCCTGCAACAGGCCTTGGCGGCAGCGCGTGCCGCCGGCAAGCCGGCGATGGTCGATTTCACCGCCGCATGGTGCGTCAGCTGTCAGGAAATGCGCCACCGCACCTTCCCGCAACCGGCCGTGCGCGCCGCCATGTCACACTTCGTGTTGCTCGAAGCCGACGTCACCGCCAACAGCGACGCCGATCGCGCCCTGCTCAAGCACTACGGTCTGTTCGGGCCACCGGCAACGATTTTCTACGATGCACAGGGGCGCGAACTCACCGGCCTGCGCCTGATCGGTTTCGAGGACGCCAGCGACTTCGTCGTGCGGCTGGACAAGGCACGGCAGAGCTGACATGGGCAAACAATTCCTGATCTGGTTCGCGGCCGCACTGGTCGGGGGTTTGCTGCTGGTCACGATCGGCAGCTACCTGCGCGGCAGTCCCCCGGCCGGGCTGACCCGCGCCATGCTGGGATCATCCTCACCCCTGACCAGTGAGGCAGGGCAAGCCGCGCTGCGCGCCAGCGCGCCAGCGGCGCCACCCGGCGTGATCGTGCTCAAACGCGGCGACCCCGTACCGGCCTCGCTCAGCCTGCCCGGCCTTGATGGCAAGCCACACGCTTTGGCGACCTATCGCGGGCGGCGTGTCCTGCTCAACTTCTGGGCCACCTGGTGCCACCCCTGCCGCGCCGAAATGCCGATGCTGGCCCGTTGGCAACGCCAGCACCCGGACCAGGTGCAGGTCATCGGCATCGCCATGGACGAGCCGGCCTCGGTCCGCGCCTATCTGCGGCAAACGCCCGTGAATTACCCGATCATGTTGGGGCTGGATGTCGAACCCGATCTGACCACCCGCTTCGACGACACCCGCGGTGCCCTGCCCTACAGCGTGCTGATCGACCCCGACGGTCGCATCCAGGCCACGCATCTTGGCAAGCTCGACCCGGCCTTGCTCGCGCGCTGGCTGCAGCCGGTCAGCTCCGTCCGTCACACGGCTCCACGGCATGCGCCGCCAGCAGCTGAACCACAGACAAACGATCGGCGTTAAATGAGAACGGCGTCACCAGCGAACAGCGTCAAACATCGTCGAACTGCATTGAACTGGACAAGTTGACGCTGACCGCGCACACTTGCGCCCTTTGCAGCCGCGACTATCCGGGGACAGCCGCCTTGGCCAGACTCCTTGCCCTGCATGGGCCCAACCTCAACCTGCTCGGCACCCGCGAGCCGGCCATCTATGGCAGCGAAACGCTGGCGGACATCAATGCCGCGCTGGCCGCCCGCGCCGAAGCGGCTGGACACGAGCTGGTGTGGTTCCAGTCCAATGCCGAACACGAGCTGGTGGCACGTCTGCAGCAGGCCCGTGACGACGGCACCGCGTTCGTCATCATCAATCCGGCCGCCTTCACCCACACCTCGATCGCACTGCGCGATGCGCTGGCCGCCGTGGCCATTCCGTTCATCGAGGTGCACCTGTCCAACCCGATGGCACGCGAGACGTTCCGCCATCACTCGTATTTTTCCGATCTGGCGGTCGGCACCATCACCGGTCTGGGTGGCGACAGCTACCGCCTGGCGCTGGAAGCCGCCCTGACCCGCTTGCCCGCGCCGGTGTCACCGGGCGCCCCTGTTTCGACTACCCAAAAGGCTTGACCATGGATCTGCGCAAAATCAAGAAATTGATCGACCTGCTCGAGGCCTCCGACCTCGCCGAGCTGGAAATCAAGGAAGGCGAGGAGATCGTGCGACTGTCGCGCGCCTCGCGCCACGCTGCGGTCGCTCCGGCCACCGTCGCTGCGCCGGCCGTGGCTCACGCACCGGCGGCACCCGCACCAGCGGCCGTGGCCGCCACGCCGGCTGCCGACGCGCTGCCGGCCGGGCATCAGGTCAAATCACCCATGGTCGGCACGTTCTACACATCCTCCACGCCGGGCGGCGATGCCTTCGTCAAGGTCGGCCAAACGGTCAAGGCCGGCGAGGCGCTGGGCATCATCGAGGCCATGAAGATGTTCAACCAGATCGAGGCCGACGTGTCCGGCAAGATCGTCGCGATCCTGGTCGACAACGGTCAGGCGGTGGAATTTGACGAACCGATGTTCGTGATTGCCTGAGGGCGGAGGATTCCCATGCTGGACAAAGTCCTCATCGCCAACCGCGGCGAAATCGCCCTGCGCGTGTTGCGCGCCTGCCACACGCTGGGCATCAAGACCGTGGCCGTGCATTCGACCATCGACAAGAACCTCAAGCACGTGGGCCTGGCCGACGAGGCCATCTGCATCGGCCCGGCGCCCAGCGCGCAAAGCTATCTCAACATCCCGGCCATCATCGCCGCGGCCGAGATCACCGACGCCACGGCCATCCATCCGGGCTACGGGTTTCTCTCGGAAAACGCCAACTTCGCCGAACAGGTGGAACAATCGGGCTTCGTCTTCATCGGCCCGCGCGCCGACACCATTCGTCTGATGGGCGACAAGGTGCAGGCCATCCGCGCCATGAAGGAAGCCGGCGTGCCGTGCGTGCCAGGCTCCGGCGGCCCGCTCGATGACGACGTGGCTCGTAGCCAGCGCATCGCGGCCGAGATCGGCTACCCGGTGCTCATCAAGGCTTCGGGCGGCGGCGGCGGGCGCGGCATGCGCGTGGTGCACACCGAAGCCGCGCTGGGCAACTCCATTGCCACCACCAAGGCCGAGGCGCTGGCCGCGTTCGGCAATGGCGAGGTATACATGGAGAAGTATCTGGAAAATCCGCGCCACGTGGAGATCCAAGTGCTGGCCGACGGCCAGGGCAACGCCATCCACCTGTGCGAGCGCGACTGCTCGATGCAACGTCGTCACCAGAAAGTGGTCGAGGAAGCCCCGGCACCAGGCGTCACGCCCGAACTGCGCGCGCAGATCGGCAAGGTGTGCGTGGATGCCTGCATCCGCATCGGCTACCGCGGCGCCGGCACGTTCGAGTTCCTGTTCGAGGATGGCAAGTTCTACTTCATCGAGATGAACACGCGCATTCAGGTCGAGCACCCGGTCACCGAGCTCATCACCGGCACCGATCTGGTGCGCGAACAGCTGCTGATCGCCGGTGGCGAAAAGCTGTCGATCCGACAGGAAGACATCGTGCCCAAGGGCCACGCCATCGAGTGCCGCATCAACGCCGAGGATCCGGACAAGTTCCTGCCCTCGCCGGGCACGGTCACGCGCTACGAGGCCCCGGGCGGCCCCGGCATCCGCATCGACACGCACCTGTACGACGGCTATCGCATCCCGCCCACCTACGACTCGCTGGTCGGCAAGTTGATCGCTTTCGGCGATGATCGCGAGACGGCGCTGGCGCGCATGCGCATCGCGCTGTCCGAAACCGTCATCGAAGGCATCAAGACCAACATCCCGCTGCACCAGCGCATCATGGATGACACCGGTTTCCGCGCCGGCAGCCAGAACATCCACTATCTGGAAAAGCGCATCGCCGAACGCCTGGAACGGTTGGCACCGTAGGCCCGCCCATGCCCTGGCTGGAACTTTCCCTGACCGTCGATGCGGCCCGTCAGGCCGACGTCGAAAGCGCGCTTGAGGATCTCGGTGCGCTTTCGATCACGCTGGCCGATGCCGATGCCGACACGCCGGACGAACGCGCCATCTTCGAGCCCGGCGTGGGGCAGACGCCGCTGTGGGCACAAACCACGGTGCAGGCGCTGTTCGACGCCGACACCGATGCGCGCCAGCTGGCCGTCGCACTGACGCAACAACTGACCGGCATTGCCCCCGACCGCATCGGTTTCCAGCGCATCGAGGATCAGGACTGGGAACGCGCGTGGATGGACCGCTTCCAGCCCATGGCCTTTGGCCGCCGGCTGTGGGTGTATCCGTGGAACATCGAGCCGCCAGCCGATCCAGCACTGGCCATCGTGCGGCTGGACCCGGGCCTGGCATTCGGCACCGGCACGCACCCGACCACGGCCCTGTGCCTGGAGTGGCTCGACGGGCTGGGCCTCGCCGGCCGGCACCTCATCGACTACGGCTGCGGCTCGGGCGTGCTCGCCATCGCCGCGCTGAAGCTCGGCGCGACCGCCGCGATCGGCGTCGACAACGACCCGCAGGCGTTGACGGCCTCGCTCGACAATGCCACCCGCAACGGTGTCGCCTCCCGGCTGATGCTGCACCAGCCAGAAGCCTGCCCGGTCGAACCTGCCGACCTCTTCGTCGCCAACATCCTTGCCGGTCCGCTGGCCGAACTGGCTCCGCGTTTTGCCGCCTTGTGCAAGTCCGGTGCGCCGTTTGCCATCTCCGGCATTCTCGATGGCCAGCAGGATGAGCTCTTGGTGCGCTACGGTGAATGGTTCGATGCCCTGGCCGTGCACCATCGCGATGATTGGGTGCGTATCGACGGCCATCGCAAAACCGCTTGACGTGCCCGGCTACAATCGGCGCATGTACACGCAATGCCCGGAATGCCTGACCGTCTACACGCTGGATGCCGCCACGCTGGCACAGGCGCATGGCGATGTCGGCTGCGGACAGTGCGGCGCCACCTTCAACGCCTTGGCGGCGTTGACCGAAAACCTGCCGGATGATGATTTCGAGATTCTCCCGGTACACGCGGCAAGCCCTGCACCACCGATCCTGATGATGACCGTGGTGCACGAGTCACCACCCCAGCAGGCACTGTTCGCCGGCCGGCCACCGGATCTCGACCAGGCCGCCATGAGCACGGACGACGCCAGCCCGCTGCCATCCGGCCACGATGTCGACATCCCGGCTCCGCTGCCATCCTTCGCCCGCCATCGACGCGCCCTCGCCGCACCGCGCCATCGCTGGTATTGGGCCTTGGCCTGCCTGCTGCTGGCCCTGACGCTCGGCGCGCAACTGGTCTGGGCCGAACGCGTGCCGCTGACCGCCGATGCCACCACGCGTCCCTGGTTCAGACAGGCCTGCGGCTGGCTTGGCTGCACGCTGCCGCTGGTGCGCGACACGAGCGAGTTGCAGTTGCTCTCGCGCGACGTGCGCCCGCACCCCAATGTCGCCGGTGCCCTGCTCATCAGCGCCACCGTGCGCAACAACGCACCCTTTGCACAACCCTACCCGGTGGTCTCGATCACGCTCTCGGACCTCAACGAAAACCGCATCGCCATGCGCCGCTTCCGTCCTTCCGAATACATCACCGACCCGCGCGTGCGCGCCGCCGGTCTGGCACCCGGCGCATCCGCGGCCTTGATGTTCGAAGTCAAGGATCCGGGACGCAACGCCGTCGCCTTCCAGTTCGGATTTCAGTGACGGCCACTTAAAAATCGTCGCCGACCCGGGTAGACTCGTACCCCTTGTCCGCCGGTTGCACGCGACAAGACACCACCGATTTCATCCGGGCGCGGGCCCGGCTTCAGCCACGGGGACACATGGGAGTGAATGCCGTTCGATTGCCACGCGAAGAGGCCGCCGTCGCGACGTCCCTGCAAAGTTCGCTTGGCGAGTGTGTCAGCCGCACGGTCAAGTGCTACCTCAAGGACATCGGCGACACACCGTGTGACGAAGGCCTGTTCACGCTGGTCATGCGCGAGGTCGAGGCACCACTGCTGCGCGAAGTGTTGGCCTGGCATCACGGCAACCAGAGCCGCGCCGCGGAAGCCCTCGGCATCAACCGCGCGACACTGCGCAAAAAGCTGGCGGCGCACGGCCTGCTTTGAATCGACCTGCAAACGGCATGTCATGACCCCATGCCGCGACTAGCGTCTATAATGGCGGGCTTCCCATGCTGCGCACGCCCAACGCCATGTTCGATGCCTCCCTGATTCCCATCCGCCGCGCTCTCGTCAGCGTCTCCGACAAGACGGGCTTGGCCGACTTGGGACGTGCGCTGGACGCACTCGGCGTCGACATCATTTCCACCGGCGGCAGCGCCAGGGCATTGCGCGACGTGCACGTGCCCGTGCGCGAAGTGAGCAACGTGACCGGCTTTCCGGAAATCATGGATGGCCGCGTCAAGACCCTGCACCCGACCATCCATGGCGGCCTGCTCGGCCGGCGCCGCATTGACGATGCGGTCATGGCCGAACACGGCATCGCTCCGATCGACCTGCTCGTCGTCAACCTGTATCCATTCGCGGCCACGGTAGCCAAACCCGATTGCACGCTGGACGACGCCATCGAGAACATCGACATCGGCGGTCCGGCCATGTTGCGCGCGGCCGCCAAGAACCACGACCGCGTGCTGGTCGTCACCGATCCGGCCGACTACGCCGAACTGATCGAAACCCTGCACGCGCATGGCGGCACCACGCTGGAACTGCGTCGTCGTCTGGCCGCCCGCGCCTACGCGCACACCGCCCGTTACGACGGCATGATCGCCGACTGGCTGGGGGCACGCGCGGATGCCGGCGAGGAAACACCGTTTGCGCCGACGCTGCACTTGGGCTTTGATCGCACCGCCACCCTGCGTTACGGCGAAAACCCGCATCAGGGCGCCGCGCTGTACACCGAAACCGGCGCGCCGGCGCGCGGCATCATCGCCACCGCCAAGGTGCTTGCCGGCAAGCCGCTCAGCTACAACAACCTGGCCGACGCCGATGCCGCCCTGGAATGCGTGAAAGCCTTCCAGAAAGTGCCTGCCTGCGTCATCGTCAAACACGCCAACCCGTGCGGCGTGGCGCTCGGCGCCAACCTCATCGACGCCTACGAGCGCGCTTTCGCCTGCGACGCCACTTCGGCCTTTGGCGGCATCATCGCCTTCAACCAGCCGTTGGATGGCGCGACCGCGCAAGCCATTCTCGCCAGACAATTCGTCGAAGTGGTGATCGCACCGACCGTCGAGCCCGCCGCCATCGACGCTTTCGCCAGCAAGCCCAACGTGCGCCTGCTCGCGACCGGCCACTGGCCGGACGAAGCCGCCGCAACCCGCAACTACAAGCGCATTGCCGGCGGCCTGCTGGTGCAGGACACCGACCGCGACACCTTGCTGGTCGATGATCTCAAAGTAGTCAGCCGGCGCGTGCCCGACGCCGAGGAACTGCGTGATCTGCTGTTCGCGTGGCACGTGGCGATGTTCGTCAAATCCAATGCCATCGTGTACGCGCGCGGCAGCCAGACGATCGGCATCGGCGCCGGTCAGATGAGCCGCGTGATCAGCGCCAGGATCGCGGCCATGAAGGCAGCCGATGCCGGTCTGGAAGTCACCGGCAGCGCGATGGCCTCGGATGCATTCTTCCCGTTCCGCGATGGTATCGACGCCGCCGCCGCGGCCGGCGTGCGCGCGGTGATCCAGCCCGGTGGCTCGATCCGCGACCAAGAGTCGATTGCCGCTGCCGACGAGCACGGCATGGCCATGGTGTTCACCGGCATGCGCCATTTCCGGCACTGACCGGCGAACGACTCGGGCCGTCCAACTCGCGCCGCATCAAACCATGCGCGCCTCAATGTGACGCGTCCGGCTTGCCCCAGGTCAGGATGGTGAACAATGCCGGGCTGATCTTCGGTGCGCCAGGCGAGCGGATCAGGTTGTGCCCCTTGTCGACGAAATAGGTATAGGTCACGCCATGCTTGGGGTGCACCTGCACCATGTAGAGCTGGCCACCCTCGTAATATTCCTCGATCACCTGGCCATCATGTTTGCTGACCTTGACCGTCGGCGGAAGATCGCCGCGACCATCGCGCGAGGGATTCCCGTACAGACTCGGCAATGCCGGAATGGGAATCGCCGTGCCGGAAGCCGCCGGGAACGTCAGCGGCTTGGGCGGCAGCGCGGTCTTGAGTGGCACCACCGGCTTGGCACCTGGCGCATCGATTGATGGCGGCGGCAACACGGTCAGCGCCTGCGCCGACACACTCTGTGCCCGTGCCACCAGCGGCAACAGCAGGGCCGTTCCCGCGAGCAGGCTGCATACGGCTAGAAACTTCATCACGGCCTCCACGGGGACTTGAACAGTTCGACAAGAATAACGCAGCGCGGTTCGGTCTATCCTTGGAAAACCCTGAACCGCCCGACCGCCATGTCCGACCTGATCCTGATCGACGGCTCCTCGTATCTGTTTCGCGCCTTCCACGCGCTGCCGCCGCTGACCAACGCTCAAGGCGAGCCCACCGGCGCGCTGTATGGCGTGGTCAACATGCTGCGTGCCATCGGCAAGGCCAGGCCGGCGCACGTGGCCTTTGTCTGCGACGCTTCCGGACCGACGTTTCGGCACGTCATGTACGCCGATTACAAGGCCAACCGTCCGCCCACGCCGCCCGACCTGCGCGCACAGATCGAGCCGATGCTCGCGCTGGTCAAGGCGCTTGGCTACCCGATCCTGCGCATTCCCGGTGTTGAGGCCGACGATGTCATCGGTACCTTGGCCCGCCAGGGCGAAGCGGCCGGCATGGACGTCACCATCTCCACCGGCGACAAGGATTTCGCGCAACTGGTCGGGCCGCGCATCACCCTGGTCAACACCATGACTCACACCACGCTGAATCGCGCCGGCGTGACGGAAAAATTCGGCGTGCCACCGGAGCGGATCATCGACTATCTGGCGCTGGTCGGCGACAAGGTCGACAACGTGCCCGGTGTCGAAAAATGCGGCCCCAAGACCGCCGTCAAATGGCTGGCCGAATACGGCTCGCTGGACGGTGTGATGACGCACGCCGGCGACATCGGCGGCAAGATCGGCGAGTACCTGCGCGATGCCCTGCCGCGCCTGCCGCTGTCACGCGAGCTGGTGACCATCAAAACCGACGTGGCGCTGGACGCGACACCGCAAAGCCTGGTTCTCGACAAGCCCGATGTCGACGCCCTGCGCGAACTGTACGCGCGTTACGAATTCAAGGCGGCACTGAGCGAATTGGACACCGACACGCCGGATGCCGCATCCGCACCCGGCACATCCGCTCCGCCGCCGTCAGCGCCGGCCGCACACGCCGAGCCTGGCCACTACGAACTCGTCACCACATCGGCCCAGCTCGACGCCTGGTTGGCACGCATGGCCAATGCACCGTTGATCGCCTTCGATACCGAAACCACCGCGCTTGACCCGATGCGCGCGGACATCGTCGGCCTGTCGCTGTGCGTGGAACCGGGTCACGCCTGCTACATCCCGTTGGCGCACGACTACCCTGGCGTGCCGGCACAGCTCAGTCGCGACCACGTGCTCGCCGCGCTCAAACCGGTGCTGGAAGACCCGGCGCGCCCCAAAGTCGGGCAGCACGCCAAGTACGATCTCAACATCCTGGCCCATTACGGCATCCATGTCGCGGGCGTGCGCCACGACACCATGCTCGAATCCTACGTGCTCGATGCCACCGCCAGCCGCCACGACATGGACACTCTCGCATCCAGACAGCTTGGCTACATGACCATCCACTTCGAAGACGTGGCGGGCAAGGGCGCCAAACAGATTCCGTTCTCGCAGGTCGATCTTTCCACCGCCTGCCGCTATGCAGCCGAAGATGCCGACATCACCTTGCGTCTGCACCACGCGCTGTGGCCGCAGCTGCAGGTCGCGGGCCGGCGCTTGAACGTCTATACCGATATCGAAATGCCGCTCGTGCCCGTGCTGGCGCGGATGGAACAGCGTGGCGTGCTGGTGGACGTGCCCGCACTGCGCACCATGAGCAACGAATTCGCCAAACGCATGCTTGAGCTGGAACGCGCGGCCCACGCCAGCGCTGGCCACGAATTCAATCTCGACTCGCCCAAGCAGCTGCAAGCCATCCTGTTCGATGAACTGGGCCTGCCGGTGCGCATCAAGACACCCAAGGGCGCACCGTCGACAAACGAGGAATCGCTCGAAGCCATCGCCGACGCACACCCGCTGCCGCGCCTCATCCTCGACTACCGCATGCTGGCCAAGCTGCGTTCGACCTACACCGAAAAACTCGCCGACATCGTCAACCCGCGCACCGGCCGCGTGCACACCAGCTACCACCAGGCCGCCGTCGCGACCGGGCGCCTGTCCTCGACCGATCCGAACCTGCAGAACATCCCGGTACGCACCGCCGAGGGCCGGCGCATTCGCCAGGCATTCATCGCGCCACCGGGCTGGAAGGTGCTGGCCGCCGACTACTCGCAGATCGAGCTGCGCATCATGGCGCACCTGTCGGGCGATGCTGGCCTCAAGCGCGCCTTCCACGACGGCGTGGACGTGCATCGCGCCACTGCCGCCGAAGTGTTCGGCGAAAAACCCGAGGACGTGAGCAAGAACCAGCGCCGTGCCGCCAAGGCCATCAATTTCGGCTTGATGTACGGCATGAGCGCATTCGGTCTGGCGCGCAACCTTGGTATCGGCCGCGACGAAGCCGCCGACTACATCGCGCGCTACTTCGCGCGTTATCCGGGCGTGCACGCCTTCATGGAAGCCACACGCGAGCAGGCCCGTCGCGACGGCCATGTCGAAACCCTGTTCGGCCGCCGCCTGATGCTCCCCAATCTCGCTTCACGCAACGCCGCCCATCGTGCCGGCGCCGAGCGCGCCGCCATCAACGCGCCCATGCAAGGTACTGCCGCCGACATCATCAAACGCGCCATGCTCGCCGTCGACACTTGGTTGCTCGACCGCCACGACGATGCGCACATGCTGATGCAAGTCCATGACGAACTGGTGTTCGAGGTGCGCGAGGACGTCCTGAGCGAGGTTCGTGCCGGCGTGGTCGAACGCATGCAAGGCGCGGCCAGGCTGGACGTACCCTTGCTGGTCGAAGCCGGCGCGGGGAACAATTGGGACGAAGCCCACTGAATGACGCACGGCCAAGCCAGTCAATACGCAACCACCGCGCCGTCAACATTAAAACCGCGTTATCAATGGTGAACAGGAATCGCGTATGCCCATGATTTTCAAGCGCATGAATACGCCGTGAATTTTTGCGCAATCCCCCTTGCAACTTTTCCGATAGGGCCGCATCTAATGTTTCGGACGCACGCAACGGCGTCCTGCTCACTCACCTCCCTGAGTGACCATCGGACACGGATCTCTCCCCAAGATCCGATCCCGCCCCGGGAGCTACCCCCTGGCTCCCGGGGCAACTTTTATCCGCCGTCGTTACACCGACAGCACACCCGAAAACCTTCCTCGGCTTGCTATGATCGGCCACCGATTCCGCACGGAAAACATGATGCGCTTCGCCTCCATGCTCCTTGGCATCCTGCTGCTGGTCGCCGGCATTTACGTGCTGGCCGGCCACCCCACTTACAAGACCACCGAAACCGCCGCCAAATTCGGCACGTTCTCCATACAGACCACGCATGACAAGCCCGTGCCGTCCTGGATCGGCATTGCCGGTGTCGTGGTGGGTGGCGTGCTGCTGATCGGTGGCCTGGCCAGCGGCCGCAAGCGCTGAAACCCGACACGCCAAGGCCAAACCCATGCCTTCGCCGGACCCCGCCACCACTCCGACCGCATCTACGCCGCCGTTGTCCTCTGCGGCGGAAGCCAGACTTGCCGAGGGGTTGTCCGAGCTTGATCGAGGCAACTCCCGTGCGGCATTGCAATGCCTGACCCAAGTACTGGCAATCTGCCCCGAGCATGTCGCCACCTTGCGCTGGGCCGGCATAGCGGCCCAGCAGGCGCAAGATCACGCATTGGCGCAAACGTATTTTCGCAAGGCCCTTGGCATCCGGCCCGATGACGCCGATCTGCATCTATTGCTCGGCATCACTCTGGGCAACCTCGGTAACACCGACGCCGCCATCGAGGCATTCACGCACGCCTGCCAGCTGGATGCCAATCTGCTTTGGGCCTGGTACAACTTGGGCGAAGCCTTGCAACGCCAAGCCCACACCGCGTCGGCCATCACCGCTTTGCACCGAGCCCTTGAGATCGATGCCACCTGCCTGCCGGCACAAACCTCGCTCGCACGCGCACTGATCAGCGCGGGTGCCATCGACGAAGCCATCGCCCGACTGCGCGCGACGCTGCAACAAGACCCCGCCAACGGGAATGCCTGGTGGTCACTGGCCAACCTGCGCACGGTCCCGCTCGACCGCCATGATGCAGACCAGCTTGAAAAATTGCTGCAACGCACCGATCTGCCGCCGGCCGAGCGTATCCTTCTGGGGTTTTCCCACGGGCGCGCGCTGGAAGATCAACACGATTACGTCGCCGCATTCGCCGCCTTCTCGACGGCCAACGCATTGCAGCGCCGTCGCATTTCCTGGCCTGCCGCAGTCGAGCACAAGCGCATCAAAGCCATACGGCAAATATTCTCGCAACCGCAAGAATGCGCGTCCGATCCCGGCCAAGGGCATGAAGTGATCTTCATTGCCAGCTTGCCGCGATCGGGTTCCACCTTGATCGAACAAATCCTCGCGTCGCACCCCGACGTCGAAGGCGCCAATGAAATCGAGGACCTCGGCAAGGTGATCTCCGGGCAGGCACGTCTCCGGCAGCGCCCGTTTCCCTTGTGGATCCCCGGTACCACGGCCTCCGACTGGCAACAGCTGGGAGCGGACTATCTCGCCCGTACGGCACGCTGGCGCGAGCACAAGCCCCGCTGCACCGACAAGGGGCTGATGAACTGGATGTTTGCCGGTACCGCGCTGGCCATGCTGCCGGCCGCAAAAGTAGTGATCGTGCGCCGCGATCCGGTTGAAACCTGCCTGGCCTGTTTCCGCCATTGGTTCGACGTCGGCATCACCTTCAGTTGCAATCTGGACGAAATGGCTGACCGCTGCATCGACTTCTGGCACCTGAGCCGATTCTGGCTGCAGCAATTCCCGCAACAAGTGTTCGATCTCGAGTATGAAACCCTGTTGCGGGAACCCGAGGCAACCATCCGTCGACTGCTGGATTTCTGCGAGTTGCCGTTCGATGCGGCATGCCTCGACTTCCATCGCACGCAACGCACCATTTTGTCGTCACCAAGCGCCGCCCAGGTGCGCCAGCCGTTGCGCCGCGACACCGCCCGTGCAGCTCATTATGGCGACCGGTTGGACGGACTGCGCCAACGTCTGCGTGCCGGCGGTTTGCCCGTGACCCTGCCATGAAGCAAGCCGCGCAACGCGAACGCCACGCGGCCTGCATGCGTTTCCCGGTCAGAGTCCCAATTGGCTGGCCAGACCCGACAACTCACCCAGATTGAAGCCACCCGAGTTCTCCGTCACCTGCCCGTTCGGAGTCATGTGATTGACCGCCGCCGGCAGATGCTGAGCGAGCTGGTCAAACATCTGCGCAGGATCGACGCCCATCTGCTGCGCCATCGCCTGCACGTGCTGCCCCGCCGCCGTGCCTGCCAGGGCCTGCCCCAGCTGCTGCCCCGACACCGGCTGATTGGCGCCGTTGCCGACCCACGATTCAACCAGGCTGCTCAAGCCGCCGCTTTGCAACGTGGAAACCAGCCCACCCACGCCGCCAGACTTCTGGATCAGCCCTCCGATCAAGTCCAGCGCCGCATTGCCGCTGGTACCACCCTGTCCGCCCGCCAACCCTTCCGATGCACCGAGTATCGACATGGTCTTCTCCTTAACGTCTGTGCTCCCGAGTGTCCGACCTTAGCACCAAGCCTCTGGCACGGGACCGCTACAATGGCACCAATGGATGTCACCCCCCTGCTCGATTCACTCAACGCCGCCCAACGCGAAGCCGTCAGCGCGGCACCTGGCCATTACCTGATTCTCGCCGGTGCCGGTTCCGGCAAGACGCGCGTGCTGACCCGCCGCATTGCCTGGCTGGCCGACGTGGAACAGGTGCCGGCATGGGCCATCCTCGCTGTCACCTTCACCAACAAGGCCGCCGGCGAAATGCGCGAACGCCTTGGCAGCCTGATGCCCGGCAACATGCGCGGCCTGACTGTCGGCACCTTCCACGGCATCGCCCACCGCCTGCTGCGCCAGCACTGGCACGAAGCCGATTTGCCGGAAACCTTCCAGATCCTCGATGCCGATGACCAGCAGCGGCTGGTCAAACGCGTGATCGCCGACATGGGGCTGGACGAGGCCCGTTTCCCGCATCGTCAGGCCACCTGGACGATCAATGCGTGGAAAGACGAAGGCAAGCGACCGACGGCCATCGAGCACCGCGAGCATCCGGTCACGCGCACCTACGTCGAGATCTATCAGGCATACGAAACAGCCTGCCAGCGCGCCGGTCTGGTCGACTTCGCCGAACTGCTGCTGCGCGCACACGAGCTGTGGCTGAAGCATCCGGCGGTGCTCGCGCATTACCGCGAGCGCTGGCGCTACCTGCTGGTCGACGAATTCCAGGACACCAACGCGCTGCAATACGCCTGGATCCGCGTGCTGGCCGGCAGCAGCGGACAGGTTTTTGCCGTCGGTGACGACGATCAGTCGATCTACGGCTGGCGCGGTGCGCAGGTGGAAAACATGCAGCACTTCCTGCGCGACTTTCCGGGCGCGACCACCATCCGCCTCGAACAGAATTACCGCTCCACCGCCACCATCCTCAAGGCCGCCAACGCCGTCATCGCACGCAACGGCGGGCGCCTTGGCAAGAATCTGTGGACCGATGGCAGCGACGGTGAGGCGATTGCGTTGTACGCCGCCTACAACGAACAGGACGAGGCACGCTACGTCATCGAAAGCATTGCCGCGCACATCGAGCACGGTGGCAACGCGCGCGATTGCGCCATCCTGTACCGTTCCAACGCGCAATCGCGCAATTTCGAGGAACAACTGGTGCAGCGCGACATGCCGTATCGTATCTACGGCGGTCACCGCTTCTTCGAACGCGCCGAAATCCGCGATGCGCTTGCCTACCTGCGCCTGGCCAGCAATCCACATGACGACGCGGCGTTCGAGCGTGCCGTCAACACGCCGCCACGCGGCATTGGCGAACGCACCCTCGATGTGCTGCGTCGGCGCGCGCGTGTGGATGCCACCTCGCTGTGGGACGCCGCACTGGCCAGCCTCACGGGCGCCGATCTGGCCGCGCGGGCCAAGGGCGCCATCAAAAGCTTCATCACGCTGATCCAATCGCTGGCGCGCGCAACGGTGAGCGGCGCAGACGACACGCCCACGCTGACGTTGGCCGAATACATTGAACAAGTCATCGACGCCAGCGGTTTGCGCGCGCACCACGAGCGCGACAGTCGCGGCAACGGCGAGGCTCGCGTCGAAAATCTTGACGAACTGGTCAACGTCGCCAGTCGCTTCGAGCCAACACCCGAGGACCTTGAAGCGGGCCTGTCGGAGTTGGCCACCTTTCTCGCCCATGCTGCCCTGGAGGCGGGCGAAGGCCAGGGTAACGCAGGCGATGACTGCGTGCAGCTGATGACCTTGCATTCGGCCAAGGGCCTGGAATTCCCGCAGGTGTTCCTGGTTGGCATGGAGGACGGCTTGTTCCCCAGCCAGCGATCGATCGAAGAGGAAGGTCGGCTCGAGGAGGAACGGCGTTTGGCCTATGTCGGCATCACGCGTGCACGCGAGAAGCTGACCATGAGTTATGCCGAACAACGACGCATGCACGGCAGCGAAATGTTCTGTCGACCCTCACGCTTTCTCGGCGAGCTGCCGTCCGATCTGGTCAGCGAAGTGCGTCCGCGCATCAAGGTCAGTCGCCCGGCCTGGACCGGCCCGCAGCATGCCGCACTGGAAGAATTGCCGACCGGCCTGACCCTCGGTCAGCATGTGCATCACCCCACTTTCGGCGACGGCGTGGTCGTGAGTGCCGAAGGTGCCGGCGCGCATACGCGCGTGCAGGTCAACTTCGACACGTCGGGCAGCAAATGGCTGGTGCTGGCTTATGCCAACTTGACGGCACTATAGTGGATATCGCCCTGCGCCAGTGCCGTCCGCTGCTTGCTGATGTCAGGCATCACTATCGCTGTCATGATCACAGCTGCGGGCTTCTGATTCGGCCGTCGCGCTGGTGCGCGTCCACTGCGCGACTGGCCGGCCATCACGCTGCCACCATGAGCCGGCCGTGTCTGGTTGCGGCCAGCCCGGCGGCGAGTCCTCCCAAGTCTCCTGCCTGCCATAGGGCGTGAAATCGATCAACTGCAGCGAAGGCAGCATGGCTTCGACGCCACGACCCGTTGTTTCGTAAGTCTGGAACACTTCGTCACCATCACGCAGATAGCAGCGCAAGTCACCGCCGTTGCGGGTGGCCGGCAGTGCGTGGCCCGTGTCGGCCGTCGAATACCACGGCATGGTCCAGCCCATGAAATCACGATAGGCCGCGATCTCGGCCCAGGGGCCGACGCTGAAGACGGCGTAACTCACGTCGCGTTCCGCCAGATAGGCACGCACGACGTTGTTCATCGCCACCTGGCTGTGCGTGCAGCCTCCGCACTGTTTTTCATGCGACGCGCCGGCGTGCCACATGAAGTGGTAAACGAGCAACATGCGCCGGCCTTCGAACACATCGCGCAAAGGGACAGGACCGTCTGCGCCCACGACCGCAAGCGGTTCCATTCGCGTCATTGGCAAACGCCGCCGAGCTGCAGCCAGTTCATCGCCAGCACGCGTGTGCGCTTTCTCGCGGGCCAGCAGCTCGGCACGAGCCCGCTCCCATTGATCACGTGTAACAATCTGCGGGGTTTGCGATTCAATCATGGCGTTCTCCTTCAGGTTCTCGAGCCGAACGCGACCTCGCGCAACCCGGCGCCAGTCCTACGCGTCGGCAGACGGCAGTCGCGGCAAGCCGTGTGCGTCGCGCTGATCGCCGATGGCGGCTTGCGGCAACTCCACCGGCAGGCCCGGCAGCGGGTCCACCGTTTCACCGCGATCCATGCGCAAGGCATTGCGGTAACAACGCTGCGACAGCAACAGATTGTCCTGGCCAGCGAAGACCTCGCCCAGGGCTTCCCACGTGGCCGCAGCGGGCTCGATCGCCAGCGCACGAGCGAGATATTCGCGGGCCTTGCCCCACACCTCCAGACGTGCACTCAGGTGCCCCAGCACGGACAACAGCACCGGATCGTCCGGATGCGTGCCCAGCCAGCTTTCGGCACGCCGCAACCGGGCCGGAATGTCGCCATTGTCCAGCGTGCCCCAGGTTTCCACCAACGCCGGCACCCATTGCCGATGCAGCGCGGCTTCCAGCTCGCCCATGGCCGCCATCGACTGGCCGCACTGCGCGGCGCGGCACGCGTAGGCCACCACGACCTCGACGCGACGCCGCTGGGCCTTGGGCAAATCCGCCCACAGCGCCTTCAGTGCGGCACCGTCCGGCGTGGCCCGAATGGCCGCGACCAGCACGCGCGCTTCCAGCGACGCCTGTGCCGAGGTGTCCAATGCGCCGCCCTTGCGCAGCGGTTCCAGCGCCGCGCGTGCACGAGCCACATCCCCTGTCGCCAGCGCCGCTTTCACCAGTTCCACCCAGCCGGCTGGCGGCAGTTTGCCGCTTTCAGCTTCAGTGGCCAGCAGACTGACCGCATCGGCCGCCTTGCCGTCATGACGCAGCAGGCGCGCACGCTCGACTCGCGCCGCCTGCGGCACTTCGCCAGCAGCCTGGTCGAGCAGATCCAGCGCGGCAGCATGATCGCCGCGTCGCGCCGTGGCCTGCGCCGCCGCCAGCAAGGCCGCGCCCTTTTGCGGATGATGTCGCGCGGCACGCGTCAGTGCGCGTTCGGCCGGACCATGCCGGCCTTCGGCGAGTGCCACCAGACCGATCAGCAAATGCCGGCGACTGACACGGCGGTGACGTCGCCCGGCCGCGCCGAACGGCCAGCGCAGCAAACGCCACAGCCACACCAGCACCAGCACCACGACAATGATGATGATGACGGCGGTCAGCACCGTCGTGCGGACCTCCCAGCCGCGCAGACGAATCAGCACCGAACCGGGATCGGCCGCCACCCAATGCCAGCCGAACGCCGCCAGCGCGGCCAGCACGACCAGCAACAGAATCCAGCGCCACAGCCTCATGCCGACGGTCCCGATGACGCGGCACTGGCCGCTTCAGCCGGCATCGCAGCACCCGACGGCAGGCCTTGCACGGTACGAAGATTGCGCAGCTGCTCCAGGGCCTTGCCGAGATCCGGCGGTGTCCGTGCGACCGGCTCGGCCAGCAATCGTGCCAGCGTGGCGCGCGCCTTGCGGACTCCCGCGGCGTCAGGATCAAAGGCCGTCGCCAGCGCCTGATCCGCACGCTTCAAGGCGACATGAAACGCCGGTTCGTCCCACGCCAGTCGGGCGGCCTCGGCTTGGGCCACGTCCAACGCCGCCAGTTGCCGGGCCAGCTGCCCATCGGTCTGATTGCGTGCGGCAGATCCGACCCGTCGCACCACCACCGCCGTCGACAAGGCATGCCAGACCCGCTGCCAGAATCCGGTCGGTGCCTTGCCCGGGCCGGCGCGCAGCGGCTTGAGCGGCAAGGTCACGATAACACGCCGCAACTGCGCAAGAGTCGTCAGATCGGCCGCCCGCGTGGACAGGTGCAATGCGGCCAGCGCGGCACGCTCGCCTGCCAGCGTGTGGCGCACCTCGTCAAGGGCCGGATCATTGACCGCCGCCAGCACCTGACCGGCCAGCGTGTCCGCCTTGAGCGCCCCCGCGGCATCATGAAACAACACATAGCGTTCCTGCCCCATGCGCAGTAGCAGCTCGGCCTGATCGAGCAACATCGCGCGACGGCCCTGCTGACTGTGCCGAGCCAGACCGGCCACGGCATGTTCAAGACCATCCACGCGTTCGGACATGCCCGTCATGCGCTGCCCGAACGCCGCACTCGATGCCTGCAGGGCTTGCTGCGCCTGCTGCCGACTGGCGACATCGCGTTGCAGGCCCGATTCCAGCGCCGTGACACGCTGCTGCAGACGGGTCATCGCCTGCGCCCCCGCTTGTCGCTGCTGGCGCCATTGCCACCACTGCCAGCCACCCAGGACCACGGCGATCAGCGCCAGCACGGCCAGAATCAAGGCCAGCACCGCCAGCCCTCTGCGCGACGGCGAGGGTCTTGATGACGACGATGATCGATGCGCCGGCACGGGCACGGGGCCGGGAGACGGCGGTGGAGACTCGGACGCGGAATGCTCGGATGGGTCGCTCATGCGGTCATGCTATCCCGATTGCCGGAACCACCGCCACCGCGACGGTACCGCGTCACGTATCGGCCTGCACAGCCACTGCACGCGCCAGCATGGCCGCATCGAGTGCGGAATCCGCCTGGACCACGCGTGCAAATCCGGCCGCCCGCGCCGCCGCACCCACGCGCGCGCTGCTGACCACCGCCGCACCGGTGACCAGATGTTGCCATTGCACATCCGTCAACGCCGCCTGCAGATGACCCAAAGTCTCGACACTGGACAACATCACGACATGCCGTCGCAACGCTTGCAGCGAGCGCCCATGCCGCGCATCCAGCCGCGCCGGCATCCGTTGGTAAACCGCCACATCTGCAACTGCCGCCCCGCGTTCACGCAGGCCCTGTTGCAACACGCCACGCCCGCCTGGCGCCCCGACCACGGCAATGCGCCAGCCGCGCACGCTGGCCAGCGCCGGATGCGCCAGCACGCCCTCGCTATCTTGTGTCGTCGTCGGCACCAGCACCTCGTCGATGCCGTGACGTGCCAGGGCACGTGCCGTGGCGCGCCCGACCGCGCCCGACCTGGCATGCCCGTGCAGCGACGCAAGATCCGCGGCAAAACGCACCGCCGCGGGACTCGTGAACAACACCAGATCACCAGCCAACGCCTGCCGCAGCGCCGCGCGTACGCTCGCCGCTGGCCCGGTGGCACGCAAGGACAGCCCCGGCAGCAATACCGGCCGGCCGGCCAGTGCCCGAACCTGTTGCGCAAGGGCGCGACCCTGACCCACCGGTCGGGTAATCACCACGCTGACACCCGCCAGCGGTCTGGAAACAGGACGCGACATGCACTGATGCTACACCGCACCACGCACGGTTCTTGCCGCGCCATCCGCAGATCGGCAGACTTGGACCACCCTGCCCGCCGCTGCCCATGCACTGGAATCGCGCATTCGAAACGAGATTCCCCTGGCTCGCGCCATCGACCTGCGCGTCCGCGCCTGGGACGGCAACACCCTCGCCATGGCCGCACCGCTGGCGCCCAACATCAACGACAAGGGATGCGCCTTCGGCGGCAGCCTGGCCAGCGTGATGACCTTGGCCGGTTGGGCCTTGGTGACCCTGGCACTGGGCGACCGCCATCTTGACTGCGACGTGTTCGTCGGTCGCAGCGAGGTGTTTTACCGTGCGCCGGTGTGGCGCGATTTCCTTGCATACGCCACGCTCACCGAAGATGCCCGCTGGGACACGTTTTTCGATACTTTTGCACGTCGCGGCAAGACCCGCATCGGCGTGCGCTGCCACATCACCGAAGCCGGCCACGACACCGTCTGCGCGACGCTTGCCGCTGATTTCGTCGCCAAGCAGCGTGACCCCGACCACGCCGCACCGGCCCGCGATGCGGCACAATGACGGCGACGGCTCGTCACCCGAGGGGACTTCCATGCACCGCTTGCGTCTGCCCATCGTCATCATCGCCATGATCATCTTGGCCGGCTGCGCTTCCAACCAGCGCCGCGACAGCCTGACCAGCACGCTCAACGCCTACGCCGCCACACTGCGCTGGGGCAGCTTCGGACATGCCGAGGGTTTCATCGACCCGGCCTACCGCAAGGTGCACCCGCTGACACCGTTGCAAATGGCCCGCTACCAGCAGGTCCGCGTGGTCGGCTACGACGATGGCGACGGTCCGGTGCCGGTCAATCAGACCGAGGTCCAGCAGGTTGTCAAAATCGGCATCATCAACCGCCACACCCAGAGCGAACGTTTCGTCATCGACCACCAGCTGTGGAAGTGGGACGCCAAGGCCGGCCGTTGGTGGCTGGAAACCGGCCTGCCCGACATCACCCGCGATCCGCAACAGCCCTGAGCCCTCTTTGCGTCCAGCCGCAAGCTCACGGATAATGCAAGGTTTGCACCACGCGATGCCGGTACCCCGATGAACGAGTTCTTCCACCGCCTGCCCCAATTTGTCGGCAGCCACCTCTGGCTGAGCCTGCTGTTTGTCATCCTGTTGATCGCCGTGATCGTCAACGAGCTGATGCGCCTGATGCGCAAATACCGCGAGTTGACGCCGGCCGGCCTGACCCTGCTGATCAACCGCGAAGATGCGCTGGTGGTGGATTTGTCCAGCTACGCCGACTTCGAGAAGGCCCATATTCCCGGCGCCCGCCACGTGGCCATGAGTCAGTTCGATCCCGAGAACAAGGATCTGGCCAAAGCCCGCGAGTTGCCGATCGTGGTGGTGTGCAAGGACGGTCGCACCTCGGCCAAGGCCGCGCAACGCCTGATCAAGGCCGGGTTTCAGAAAGTCCATACTCTGGGCGGCGGCATGCTGTCGTGGAAGCAGGCCGACCTGCCGGTGGCCAAGGGACGCAAGTAACGCGGCGACCTACAAGCCGTGGATGCCCGCACGGCTTGCGAGGATTTTCCGCAACACGTCCGGGGCATACTCGAACGAGTCGTAATACAGCTGCCCGTCGGGCAAACCCGCCTCGATGAAACTGCGCCGGCCCGCGTCGATCAACGCCGGCGGACCGCACATGTAGATGTCGAAACCCGACAGGTCGGGCCAATCCGCCAACACCGTCTCGTGCACCAGGCCGGCACGCAGGTGAGCTCGTCGCGCTTCTTCGGGATCGGAAACCACCGGCACGAAATCCAGCGTCGACACCTCGCGCGCCCAGCTCTCGGGCAAGGCACGCATGTACAGGTCAGCGGCGCGGCGCGCACCCCAGTAAACATGCATCGGTCGACGCGTGCCCAGGTGCAGGAAATGCTCGACCAAGGCCTTGATCGGCGCAAAGCCGGTGCCACCGGCCACGAAAATCATCGGCCGTTCGGAATCCTCGCGCGGCACGAAGGTGCCCTGCGGGCCCGCGATGCGCAAATGGTCGCCGACGGCAAGCTCGTGGAACACTCGCGAGGTGAAGCCACCGCCGGCCACATGGCGCACGTGCACCACCAGCTCTGGCCCCAGATGCGGCGCCCGCGCCAGTGAAAACGCACGGCGCCGGCCATCGTCCAGCAACACGTCGACGTATTGCCCGGGCAGCCAGCGCAGACGTGGCACACCGGCAGGCACGGCCAGCCACAAACGCGCCACGTCGGCGGCGGGAAAATCCTTGGCCACCACGGTCACCACGAGCTCGCGGCGAGGCATGTCTTCGACCGAGCTCACTTCGCGTGCTTTCAATACCAAATCGCTGGTCGGCACGGCTTGACACAGCAGCGCGGCATGCCGCGCGCGCTCGGCCGCACTCAGCGCCGTGGGCGGATTGCGCGGATAGTCGAACTGGCCGTCCAGCACGATGGCCTTGCAGCTGCCACACACGCCCGACCGGCACGAATAAGGCAAGGCCAACCCGGCACGCTGCGCAGCCTCCAGCACCGTCTCCCCATCCTCAACCGGGAACTGGTGACCGCTGCCATCCAAAGTCACGACAAACGCCACGTCGATTCCATGCCTGAAAACACACATTGTCGCGGTTCATCCAGGCCATCACAATGGAATCCCCTGCCGGAGCCACGCCATGCCCTTGTGGAAACAGCCGCCTGATCTGGACGCACTCAACGCGAGCAACAGCAACACCCTCATGCAACAGCTCGACATCCGTTTCAGCGCCGTGGGCGAGGATTTTCTGCGCGCAACCATGCCGGTGGATACACGTACCCATCAACCGTTCGGCTTGCTGCACGGCGGCGCTTCGGTGGCACTGGCCGAAACGGTGGGCAGCACGGCGGCCCTGCTGACGCTGGACACCGAACGCGAACTGGCGCTCGGGCTGGACATCAACGCGAATCACCTGCGTGGCGTGCGCACGGGCACGGTGACGGCAACCGCGCGCGTGATGCACCTTGGCCGCAGCACGCAGGTCTGGGAAATCCGCATCACCGATGACGATGGCAACCTCGTCTGCGTGGCACGCCTGACCATGGCCGTGATCCCGCGCCGCGCCGTGATCCCGCGCTGATACGCGCACTCGACACCCCGCCACAAAGTTGGCCATCCGTGGGATCATGACCATCGGACATGTCATGACGACGCACTGCTGATGGACCTACTGACCCAACTGGTCACCTACTTTGCCGAGCACGGCTACATCGCCGTGTTGCTCGCCCTGCTCCTGTGCAGCATCGGCGCGCCGTTGCCCGAGGACATCACCCTGGTTGCCGGCGGCGTGATCGCCGGGCTGGGCTATGCAAACGTCCACCTCATGTGTGCATTGGCCTTTGTCGGTGTGTTGGCCGGCGACCTGACCATGTTTGCGCTTGGCCATCATTTCGGCGCACGTCTTTTGCGCTGGCGGCTGGTGGCGCGATTGGTCACGCCGGCCCGCTACGCCATCGTGCAACAGAAGTTCGAACGCTACGGCAATCGCCTGTTGTTTGCGGCCCGTTTCCTGCCCGGTCTGCGTACGCCGATCTACATCACTGCCGGGCTGACCCATCGCGTACCGGCCTGGCGCTTTGCCTTGTTCGATGGCGCCGCGGCCGTGATCAGCGTGCCGGTGTGGGTGTACCTGGGCTACTTTGGTGCCAACAACCATGCTTGGCTGGTCACCTGGATGCATCGCGGACAAACGGGCTTGTGGGTCATCATCGGACTGCTGGTGACTGGCTTGGCCGTGTACTGGTGGCTGCACCGCCACCATCACGCGCCACCTGACCCTCCGGTCAGCTGATCCGCGCCAACGGCAACGTGCCCAGCTGGAACACCGGCGCGACCAACCAGTGGTCGAGCAGCAAGAAGGCGAACAGCGCCATCAGATAGACGATGGAATAGCCGAACACCTTCATCGCGAAACGCTCGTCGGGCGGGCGCACCAGACGAATCGCGTAGTACAGGAAACCGCCGCCCAGCACCAGCGCACCGCCCAGATACAGCAGACCGCTCATGCCGGTCAGGAACGGCAGCACCGTCACCAGGAACAACAGCACCGTGTAGAACAACACGTTCCAGGCGGTGTACTTCACGCCATGGGTCACCGGCAACATCGGGATGTCGGCGTGCGCGTAATCCTCGCGCCGGAAGATCGCCAACGCCCAGAAATGCGGCGGCGTCCACACGAAAATGATCAGGCACAACAACCACGCATACGGGCTGAGATGGCCGGTCGCCGCGGTCCAGCCGATCACCGGCGGGATGGCTCCGGCGATGCCGCCAATGACGATGTTCTGCGAGGTTGCGCGCTTGAGATAAGCCGTGTAGATGACGGCGTAACCGATCAGGCCGGCAAAGGTCAGCACCGCCGTCAGCACGTTGACCAGGGTCGCGAGCACCACCATCGAGATGATGCCGATCACCAATGCAAACACGAACACCTGCCGTGCCGAAAGCTTGCCCGCCGCCAGCGGCCGATGCGAGGTACGCACCATGACCCGGTCGATACGACGATCGATGAGGTGGTTGAACGCCGCCGCCGATGACGAGGCCAGCCAGATGCCCAGCGTGCCGAACACCAGTGCCTGCCAGCTCGGGATGCCGATTTCGGGCGGCGTCACCTGCACGGCGAGAAACATGCCGATCACGGCGCAAAACACCAGCAGCCCCACGATGCGCGGCTTGGTCACTTCCCAATACGGGGCAAAAAGGGCGGTCATGAATGCGTCGGGTCGGGTTGACTTGCCAGTTTAACCGGTTTGCCCTGCCGATTCGTCCCTGACCGTGGGTGGCGCCAGGCGCTTTTGCGTACAAGCCAGGGTTGCCACCAACGCGAACAGCAGCAAGGCCGCCATGCCCGTGTGTGCCGTGGCCACCCACAGCGGCAAGCCGAACACGACGTTGCTGATGCCCAGCAGGATCTGCGCCACCAGGGTCACCGCGATGCCGATGCCGCACCAGCGCAAGCCGGCACGAGCAACCTTGTGCGACAGGAAGGCGAGATAGCAGAACACCACCACCGCGCCCATGCGATGCATCATCTGGATGGCCGTGCGCGCGTGCGCGCCGAGCACGCCACCCTGATAATCGACGCCCAGTGGATGCCACAACTGGAACCCCTGGCCGTAATTGGCTGCCGGCCACCATTGGCCAAGGCAATGCGGGAAAGCCGGCCCGCCGACGCCGCACGACAAGGCTGCATAGTTGGTGCTGGTCCAGCCACCCAGAAAAATCTGGCAGGCCAGGATGACGATGCCGGCGATGACCCAGCGTCGCAGGTGTGCGTGCTCATCGCCAGCGGCACCCAATGGCGTGAAGCGCATGGCAACGTAGGCCACCAGTGCGAACGTCGCCATGCCTCCCAGGAGGTGGCCCGTCACGATGATGGGTTCGAGCAGCAAAGTCACCGTCCACATGCCAAACATGGCTTGCAGGACGATGAGTCCGAACGCCACCACGGCGGTGCGCCAAGCCCCCGTGCGCGTCAGTCGGGCCGCGACGATCCACGGCACCACCACGGCCAAGGCACCGAGAATGAACGACACGAAACGCTCTCCACCCATGTACAAGCCTGTGCCTATGGCTGCTGCCACTGCCGCGCCGATGATTGCCCAGCGTGCCCATGGTCGCGTCCACACGGCCAGCAATGCCAGCAACAGCACCAGCACGCCCAGCGTGCCGGCGATCATGCGGTGCACCTGTTCGCGCCACGCCTTGCTGGCCACGTACGGCCGATTGGGATGCAACGCGTCGGCATGCGCGATCTGGTGCGCCTGGTCGGGCCAAGCCACGTGGCCGTAGCAGGTCGGCCAGTCGGGGCACGACAAACCGGCGTTGGACAGGCGCACGAAAGCGCCGAACATCACCAGCAGAAAACACAGTATCGCCGTCAGCCAGGCCAGGCGGGCCAGCCACGATCGGGGAAAACGCAACGACAGACTCATCAACGAATGA
>DASVGO010000028.1:0-22282 GCA_036379495.1 Rhodanobacteraceae bacterium
TGGTCAATGATGCGCTGGATCTGGCGCGCATCGAGGCCGGTCGCCTTGAGCTGGCTTCGGCGCCGCTGGATCCGCGGGCCGTGCTCAACGATGTGCGGCAGTTGTTGCAGGGTCAGGCGCTGGCCAAGGGTTTGTCGCTCACCGCCGAAACCGATCCGGCCGTGCCGGCGTGGGTGCTGGGCGATGTGCTGCGCCTCAAGCAGATTCTGCTCAACCTGGCCGGCAACGCCATCAAGTTCACCCGCCACGGCAGCGTGCGCCTGCGTGCTGCCTGGATCGACGGCGAGCTGGTGCTGCATGTCATCGACACCGGCCCGGGCATTTCCAACGCCGATCGCGAGCGCCTGTTCCAGCGTTTCGAACAGGCTGACAGCCCCGAACGCGACAGTGGCAGCGGTTTGGGCCTGGCCATTTGCCGCGAGCTGGTGGCATTGATGCATGGGCACATCACGTTGACATCGGCGGTCGGCGAAGGCAGCCATTTCGAGGTGCACCTGCCGTTGCCGGAAGCTGCTGCCGATGCCATCGGTACCGCGCCACCGGTGACGACTGCGGTCACGCCGCGACACATCCTGCTGGTCGAGGATGACGCCACCGTGGCGCGCGTCATCCAGGGCTTGCTGGAAACGCGCGGGCATCGGGTGACGCATGCCGAGCACAGCCTGCAAGCGCTGGGCGCGTTGGCTGATCATCACTTTGACCTGTTGTTGCTCGATCTCGACCTGCCGGGTATGGACGGTTATCGGTTGGCCGAGATGATCCGTCAGCGCGAAACCGATGGACACACGCCGATCGCCGCCATCACCGCCCGTTCCGGGGGCGACGAGGAGCAGCAGGCACGCGCTGCCGGCATGGATGCGTTTGCGCGCAAACCGCTGACTGGCGATCAGCTGGCCGCGTTGATCGAGCGCCTGTGCCAAGCCCCGGCCAATCCCGCCAGCGCGTGACGGATCGGCGGTCGCGGGCAGGCGGCGGCGTCGAGCGTGTCGAGGTTTCTGGCAAGGCATGACTTCTGGCCATCGACGGCGCGGGCGTTCAGCCGCTAGCGTGGAGGCTTGGCGTTCCCCGTGCCGACTTTCCCGACACTGCCAGCGACCCGCTCATGCGACCCTCTCGCCGCCTGCTCTTTCCGGTGCTTGCCCTGCTGGCGCTGTGCGCCACGCCGGCTTTTGCGCGCGTGCACATCGACGGTCACATCGAGCCGGGCGAGTGGAAAGGCGCCCTGCACATCACCGATTTTCGCCAGACCCAACCCCTGACCGGCAAGCCGGCCACGTGGCCGACGCAGGCCTGGGTGCTGGCCACGCCGCGTGGTCTTGCGGTTGCGTTTCGCTGCATCCAGCCGCCCGGCGTGCCGCGCACCGAGCAGCACGAGCAGCGCGATTTCGAGGCGCAGGTCGATCGCGTCAATGTCAGCATCGATTTCAATGGCGACGGCCTTACCGGTTACAACTTCGCGGTCAGTTCCACCGGCGCCGTGTACGACGCGGTGCTCACCGACGAAAATCATTTCGATCCCGATTGGGATGGCGTGTGGAAACATGCGGTCAGCCAGGATGCACAGGGCTGGACGGTGGAAATCCTGATTCCATGGTCGATCGCGCCGATGCACAAGGCGGTCGACGGCAAGCGCACGATCGGCCTGTATCTGGATCGTGTCACCGCCGCCACCGGCGAGCGTGATGCGTGGCCGTATGTCAGCTCGCAGCAGCCGCGCTTCGTGTCCAACTTCGAGCACATCACGGTACCAGCGTTCAATCAGTCGATGCTGACGGTGTCGCCGTATGTGTCGAGCGTGTACGACAACGTGCATCATCGCGGCAAGCTCAAGGGCGGCGTGAACCTGTTCTGGAAACCGAACGGGCAGTTCCAGCTGACCGCTGCGCTCAATCCGGATTTCGGCGAAGTGGAAAGTGACGATCTGGTGGTCAATTTCAGTGCCACCGAAACCTATTTCAGCGACAAGCGGCCGTTCTTCACCGAGAACCAGGGCATCTTCAACTTTGGCCTTGAAACCGACAACAGCGCGCTGTTGTACACCCGTCGTGTCGGCGGGCTGTCCGATGACGGCGAAGGTCCAGCCAACATCGATGCCGCGGTCAAGCTCAATGGCAGCGTTGGCGCAACCGACTATGGCATGCTGGCCGCGCAGGAACGTGGTCCGGCCGGGCGCTTGTTCGGTGCCGCGCGCGTGGTCCACGATTTTGGGGACCAGCGCCTGGGCATGCTGCTGACGCGCGTCGATCACCCATGGCTGGATCGCACGGCCAGCGTGCTGGGCATTGACCATCGCTGGCAGCCCACGGACAACCTGACGTTCACCACGCATGTGGTCGGCAGCGACATCCTGCAACGTGGCGTGCGCACCGGCGGCTCCGGTCTGACGTTTCAGGCGGACGACGTCATGGCCAACGGCTGGCGCCAGCAATGGGTGCTGGTGCATTTCGACGACCGGCTCGATGTCAATGATTTCGGCTATCTGGAGCGCAACAATCTGGATGACCTGTATTGGGCCGTGAAGAAGCGCGTGACCGATTTGCCGGCCGATTCTTTCTACAGTTCGCACGACTGGGAATGGAGCTTGGCGGCGTCCGACAACGACGATCAACATTTGCGCCTGAGCCGGCAGCTGAGCATCAGTCGCAGCAGCAATCTGCGCAACGGCGGCAACGAGAACATCGAGCTGGACATCAACAGCGCCTACTGGGATGACTTGCTGACGCGCGGCCATGGTGCGTTGTTCCTGCCGCCGTCGCTGGATTTCAGTTATGGCTACAACACGCCGCGACACGGCAACTGGGCACTCAACGCCAGCGTCGGCAGCAGCAGCGGCGGCTTGTCCGGCAATCGCGAACTGGGCTGGCAGGCGAGTGTCGAGCCGACCTGGTTCCTCAGCAACGCGTTCAACGTGCAAGCCGGGTTGAACTACACCTACACGCCTGACTGGCTGGTCTGGCAGCACGACGCCCTGGTCGGCCGGTTTCGTCAGCACATGCTGGAACTGGATGCGGGATTCGACTGGAGCATCGGCGATCGGCAGGAGTTGCGTTTGAAATTGCAGGCCATTGGCCTTGCCGCCACGGCGCGCGATGCGTGGGTCGTCGATGCGCGTGGTCGCGCCGTTGCCAACGATCAGCCGGTGGCCGATTTCGGCGTGCGCAATCTTGGCGTGCAGCTGCGGTATCGCTATCGGCTGGCGCCGTTGTCGTACCTGTACATTGTCTACGGCCGCGGCGGTTATCTGCAATCGCCGCAGTCACGCAGCAGCACCGACCTACTGTCGCGCAGTCTGGGCCTGCGCCAGGACGAGCAGTTGCTGGTCAAGTTCAATTACCGCTTCGGCTTGTGACAGAGGCCCAAGCGGCAACACTTTGTTGGGGTTCCTGTGTCACCCCAACCTGCCGGATGCAGGTTGGTGGTGAGCACAGCGAACCCCAACATCAGCTCAGCGTCTGTGAAAGTTCGAACACCGTTGTGGGGGGGGGCGCCGTCAGGGGCGCTCAGCCACAGGTGCCGGTGCTTGGCGTGTCGGTGCATTTGGGCCAGGCCGGCTGCGCCGGGAATGCCGGAATCCACGCCGGGGGTGCCGGCCATGGGCGCGGCGCGGCCTTGATCTTGTGCAGCAGGATGTTGACCGTGGTTTCCAGCTGCGCATCGTGGCCGCGGTTGAGCTCGCCGGGCTTGTCGTGCACGGTCACGTCCGGGATCACGCCGAGGTTTTCCACCACCCATTGCGAATTCATGCCGTACATGCCGTTGTCCGACACGGTCAGGGAGCCGCCGTCGAGCAGCTGGAAACCGCCGTCGTAGCCGCGCACGCCGGCCCAGGTGCGGTCGCCGATGACGGGGCCCAGATGCGCCTTCTTGAACATGTAGGCGATCATGTCGCCGTTGGACGCCGAGCCATGGTTGTCGATCAGGGCCATGTAGCCGTTGAAGGCGGCCTGCGGGGTGGGCGAGTTCCAGCCGCGCGGCGTGGTGAACATGGCCACCGGTCGGCTGGCAAGGCGGTTGTACACGATCATGCCGAGGATGTCGGCGCCACCGAGGTTCCAGCGGTCGTCGATGATGAGGCCCTGCTTGCGCACCTGGCTGTAGTACTGGCGCAGGAATTCGTGGATGCCGGTGGACTCGAAGTCATTCAGGTAGACGTAGCCGATCTTGCCGTCGGACAGCTTGTCGACGAGCGCGCGGTTGTGCCTTGTCCACGCCAGCAGGTACAGCTTCTGCGCGTTGGCGATCGGCTTGACCTTGATCGTCCACGCGCCGGTGCCGGCCGCATTGCTGGCCACACGCAGGTTGACCGTGGTGCCGTAGGTGCCCAGCAGCAGCGCGTACGGGCTGGTCGGTGCGCGCAGCGGCTGGCCGTTGATGGCCAGGATGTAATCACCGGCCTTGACCTTGAGGCCCGGTTGCGCCAATGGTGCGCGGAAGCCGGGCAGCGTGTTGTCGCCGCGCAGAATGCGCTTGATGCGATAGCGTCCGGAGGCGGCATCCAGCGCGAAGGTGGCCCCCAGATCGGCGGTGGTCGCGGCCGGGCTCTTCCAGCCCATGTCGCCGCCGGACACGTACATGTGGCTTTCGCCGAACGAGCCGATCATGTTGGCGATCAGCCAGTTGACGTCGTCGCGGTCGGCAGCGTACGGCAGCAGCTTGCGGTAGGTGTCACCGAGCTTGGCCCACTTTTGCTGGATGAGCTCGGGGTTGAAGAAATAGTCGCGCACGTCGCGCCACGCCTCGTTGAAGGCCGTGTCCCACTCGGCGCGCGGCTCGACCCAGCGGCGCACATGCGACAGATCGAGTTTTTCATCCTTGGCGGATGGATCGAACTTGGCCGGGCGCAGTACCCACGAGCCCTTGGCGCGATACAGCAGGGTCGAGCCATCAGCCGACAAGGCCAGGCTGCCGACGCCCTTGTCCAGCGTCTTGTCCTTGCGCGTTTTCAGGTCATAGGCGCGTAACAGGGACTGCTCGCCGTTGAGGCCGCCGCCGAAGACCGAATCGGGCTGGGTGGTGTAGTAGACCACGCCATGGCTGGAGACCACGGTGCCGATGTTGGCGGCCGGCACCGGCAGTTGCACCGCGCGTGACATCAGTCCGGCAAGGTCGATGTGCAGCGGACCGGGGTGCTTGCCGGACTTGTGCTTGTTCTTGCCGTGCTTCTTGGCGCTTTTGCTGAAGGCATCGGGTTGGCGCGGGGCCAGTGGCGAGGGCAGGTTCTTGCGCAAGGTCGTTGCATACAGGCCGTCGCTTTCCAGACTGGCCAGTCCGCCGAAGTTGCCGAGCGTGGGCTTGGGAAGACGCACCGAGGCGAAGAACAGGTATTTGCCGTTGTCGGAAAAGGTCGGGTCGAAATCGTTGAAATGGCCGCGGCTGACCTGGTGCAGCGAATGGTCGGTCAGGTGGTAGAGGTAGATCGCGCTGACCTGGTTGGGCAGGGTCTTGGAGAACGCGATCCAGTCGTTGCCGGGTGCCCACGCCAGGTCGGTGAAGGTGCGCCGGGCACTGGGATCGTGTGCCACTTGGTAGCGCGTGCCAGTGGCGACGTTTTGCAGCCACAGGACCTGATGCGAGTCGACATAGGTGAGCCACTTGCCGTTCGGGCTCCAGGTCAGCGGCGCCTGATAGCTGACGTTGCCGGTGTGTGTCAGCAGTCGTGGCGTGCCGTCGGTGGCCGAACGCATGGCGATTTCGTCGCTGCGGCCCTTGGCGAGGATGAAGGCGATCTGCTTGCCGTCGGGCGACCATGCGGGCGAGCGCGCATCGGCCGCCGGGTCGTGCGTCAGCAGTTGCGTGCTGCCGTATTTTGCTGGCACCGTGAACAGCGCACCGTTGGCCGAGAACACCGCCAGTTTGCCGTTGGGCGCGACGTCGGCGCCGCTGACGTGCTTGCTTGCATCGACCCAGTGCGGTTGCAGCGCCAGGCCATTGATCGGCACACTCACGTGAATCTTGTGCAAGGCGTGGTCGCTGAACAGGTACACATAAAGGTCGCCACCATCGGAAAACGCGACGCCGGTATTGCCCAGCGTCGGCATGTCGATGTCATAGGTGGCAAAGTGCGTGAGCTGGGTGAAGTGGTTGGTCTTGAACGAGTACGACCACAGGTTGCGCACGCCATGCACGCCGCGGTCGGACGTGAAATAAATGGTGTTGCCGTGCCACATCGGCCACGCGTCGGCGCCTTTCCAGTGCGTGATCTGGCGGCTCTTTTGCGTCTGGAAGTTGTAGGTCCAGATGTCTTGCGCCTGACCGCCAAAATAATGCTTGCGGTGGAACGGGCGGTACACGCGATTGAGCTTGTTGTAAGCCACTTCATGACCGTTCGGCGCAAACGACAATGGTCCGGTCCACGGCAACGGCAGCTGCACGGGCAGGCCGCCGCCGACCGGCACGGTGAAGGCATGCACCACTTGCGGGTTGAAGCTGGTGCGCCGCGACAGGAACACCACGTCCTTGCTGTTCGGCGTCCAGCCGGCCACGATGTTGTCCAGCCCCGGCCGCAACTGGCCCTTGCCGGCCTTGTAGTTGATCGAATGCCAGGTCAGGCGTTTGACCGGGCCGCCCGCCGGCGCGATGAGGTACACGTCGGTATTGCCCTGGTACCAGCCGGTGAACGCGATCCAGCGGCCGTTCGGCGAAAAATGCGGCGCCAGATCGAAGCCGGTGTCGTCGGTCAGTTGCGTGGCGACGCCGCCGGCGAGCGTGGTCTTCCACAACTTGCCGCCGGCCTCGAACACGACCGTGTGGTCGTGCATGGTGGGGTAGCGTATCAGCACCTTGATCGGGCCGTTGGCCGTCGCAGGGGTGGTGGCATGGGCCGGGGTGCTGGTCGCGAGTGTCGCACCCAGAGACAGGCCGACGGCAAGGCCCAGATATCGCGTCAACGACCGGTGAAGCGTGCCCATGTGGTGCCCCTTTCGAGGTGGCGCGGTACGCGCAAGGCGTTACACCGTACGCGCCCGTAATGGTGCTTACAAGTGCATGAGGTCATGCGCCGGTCGCGAGGGCTGGCGGGACGGCAGCGACCGTCAGCGTGCCATGGCAAGAAAGTCCAGCCGCCACAGTGACTGGAACAGCTGGCGCGCGAAGGCTTCCAGCTCGGCCATGTCAGCGCGAGGCGCGCTGTCGCCTTGGGCCACGCCGGCGGCAATCGCGCGAATGCTGCGCTGGCCGTCGATGCGTTGCACGAACGGCAACTGCGCCGGGTTGAGTGTCAGGCGCCAGTCGGGGCGGAAGATGTCGTTGCCGTCGAGGCCGCAGTGCAGGCGCGGTGTCGGAATGAGGTCGAGGCAGGTGTCGCTCGAAAAGTCGATGGCATACGTCGCGGACGGTCGATCCGCACGGCAGGCCATGAAAAAGTGGCAAGCGTTGCGCGTGTTGATGCGTTCCATCACCGACCATTGCTTGGCGGCGGGCAGCGCATGGACGGCGGCATGCAGGCCGGTGGTCGGCCCGGGCAGATTGTGCACGTGATACGGCGCGTTGAAAAACCAGCCCTGAAACACGCCGCCGGCGCGGCTCACGAGGTCGAGACAATCATCCACGCTGTAGCTGCGCTGGCGGCCGTGCAGGAAGGTGTCGACCATGCCGGCGTCCGAGTTGAGGTCGTGGGCAAAGCCGAGATAAGCGCGCACGGGGTGGTCGGCCGGCAGCAGGTCGATGGCGTCACGCACGATCGCGAGCGAGGCTTCGTCTTGCTGCAGGCCAAGCTCGGAAAAGGCGGCTTCAAGCATGTCGACGCCGGTGCGGCCGTATTTGGCGTACAGCATCAGCGCCATCACGCCGTCCAAACGCAAGCAACCAAGCAGCGCCTGCATGCCGCGCAGCGGGTCGGCCAGATGATGCAGCACGCCGGTGGAGACGATCAGATCGAAATCGCGACCGAGCGTGCCGACTTCCTCGATCGGCAGGCGCTGCAGTTCGAGATTCCACAGTCCGTGCTTGTCCTTGAGAACTTGCTGGTGGTCGAGCGAGTGCTGGCTGACATCAATCGCCGTCACCCTGGCCTGCGGATTGGAGCGCGCGAACACGGCCGCCTGGTTGGTGCCGCAGCCGGCGATCAGGATGTCGAGGTCGGGTCGATAGGCTTGGTTGGGCCACAGCACTCGCTGGGCGTGGCGCGGGTCGAACCACTCCCAGTTGTTTTCGCTCCACGTGTCGAGATCCTCGATCGGGTGCGGGTAACTCCAGCGTTCGTACTGGCGCGAGACGACATCTGCGCGCGGGTCGGTGGGGGGCGCGGTGGTCTTGTGCGTGGCGGCACGTCGCGGGGCCATGCTCAGCCTCGCGTCGCCGGATGGGCGAGCGCGTAATCGATCGCCGCGCACACGGCCACGGCTTGCGCGATATTGCATTCCTCGGGCGTCGCGGTGGGGCTGTCCGGGTACACCTCGGTGGTGGTGCGATAGGGTGCGTGCGTGATGCCGGCACACAGGTACCAAGCCTCCAACGGATACTGGATCACGCCATGGGCGACCACCGGCGAGCCGATGATGGTGCCATCGGGATCGGCCGGCGCGATGTGCGTGACCTTGGCCACGGCTTCGATCACGGCTTGCTGGAAGGCTGGCTGCGGATGCTCGCGGTCGCCGCACAGGTAGAAGCCGTCGGGAATGGTGCCGGGCTCGAACGCCGTGCCATCGCGCGCGGCCAGCGCCGGGCGGAATTCGGATTCGTCGGTGTCGGTGGTTTCGTGCAGGTCGATGTGCATGGCGATGCGTTCACGCCACGGTGCAAGAAAATCCCACAGCGCTCGCGACTCCGGCGCCGGGCTGTCGGCGCGGAAATTGCGGTTGGGGTCGAGCGCGAGCGGATCCCAGCGATGGATCACCTCGTAACCCCACGGGCTGACGCACGGCACGATGATGAGGTTGGCACGACCGGCATACATGGCCGCGTGCTGGCGCGCAAACAGCAAGGCGCCGTGCACGCCGCTGGTCTCGTAGCCGTGCACGCCGCCGGTGACCAGCATGACGGGCAGGGCGTCGTTCCAGTCGCGGCTTTTCAGTGCGATGAGCGGCCAGCGACCATTGGCGTAGACGAGTTCGCCATAGGGCTCGACATCGAAACGATCGCGCAGATCGTCGATGGCCGTGACGACGTCATCGTGATGGCTGCGCTGGTGGGTTTGCCGGGCCAGCCATTGGGCGACTTCGGCCTCGCCCCAGGCAACGCCTGGGGTGCCGACGGGGTAGAAACGTTCGAGGCTGGTCATGGCGAGGATCTTCTGATGATGCGAAGGGCGCTACGGTAACACCGTGCTGTCCGGGGTGCATGCGCACCAAGGTGACGCAAACAAAAGGCCGGGTCGCATGGCGACCCGGCCCTTGATTCCGCGTCGGCGACGGGATTACTGCGGCAGCGACAAATCGTCGATCAGCGCCTTCAGGAAGCGCGCGGCCTCGCCACCGGTGGCGGCGCGGTGATCGAAAGTCAGCGACAGCGGAATGCGCCGATGCACTTCAATGCCGCCCATCACCGCGACCACGTCGTGGCCGAGCTTGCCGGCACCGATGATGGCCACGCACGGCGGCACCACCACCGGGGTCGCGTAACGACCGGCGAACACGCCGAAGTTGGACAGGCTGATGGTATAGCCGGACAGCTCCGAGGACGGAATCGAGCGATCCATGGTTTGCGTGCGCAGGCGGTTGATGCCTTCGCGCACGGCGTGCGGGCCGAGCATGTCGGCGTTGCGCAGGGCCGGCACGAACAGGCCGTCGTCGGTGTCCACCGCGATGCCGATGTCGACATGCGGATGGCGCGTGACGGTCAGATCGTCGCCATTGAACCAGGCATTCAGTGCCGGCACGGTCTTGCAGGCGGTGACGATGGCGCGGATCAGGCGCGCGGTGATGTCCTGCTTGCCGATCCAGGCGTTCAAGTCGGCGTCGTCGACGATGGTGGTGGCGACCACTTGCGCGTGGGCGTCGGCCATCACGCGCGCCATGTTGCGGCGCACGCCCTTGAGCTGTTCGGGCTGGCCGCTGGCGGCGGCCACGGCATCGGCTTGCGGCGGTCGCGTACGCACCGGCTTGCCGGCGGCCGATACGCTGCTGCGCTGGACCATGGCTGGCGTGGCAGCGGCAGCGACGGGAGCGACCGTGCGCGCCGGCGCGGAACCGACGACGGCGGTGCCGTTGGCGGCCGCGTTCTTGACATCGGCCATGGTGATGACACCGCCCTCGCCGGTCGGCGTCACCAGGGTCAGGTCGACCTTCAGCTTGCGCGCCATCGCGCGCACGGCCGGTACGGCCTTGACGCCACCGACGCTGCTGGCCTGCTCGACCAGCACTTCGTTGCTGCTGGTCATGGCGCCGACCACGGTGCCTTCGTCTTCACGGTCGACCGTGGCGGCGGCAGGTGCCGGCGCGGGTGCCGGGGCTGGCGCGGCTTTCTTCTTCGGGGCATGTCCGTGGCCCACGGCCTCGGCGCGTTGCTTGGCGTTTGGGTCGGGTTCGAATTCGGCCAGCGGGGCGCCGGTGTCGATCACGTCACCGGCGGCGCCGTGAAACTTGACGATCTTGCCGGTGTACGGCGAGGGCACTTCGACGACGGCCTTGGCGGTCTCCATGGAGACGATGGGCGCGTCGAGTTTGACGTCATCGCCTTCCTTGACCAGCCATTCGACGATGGTGGCATCGGGCAGGCCTTCGCCGAGGTCGGGGAGGTGGAATGTCTTGATATCGGCCATGGTGGATTTCCGTTGGGGCGTGCGGGCAAGCCCGCGTAACGAGATGTGGATGATGCTTTGCGAGTCCCGAGTCCCGAGGCTCAGCCCGCGGCCAGGGTCTTGCGTACGGCGGCGGTGATGCGATCAACGCTGGGCAGGTATTTCATCTCCAGCTGGAACAGTGGAATGTGCGTGTCGTAACCGGTGACGCGCGCGACCGGCGCATGCAGGTCATACAGGCATTCTTCGACCAGACGCGCGGCGATTTCGGCGCCGAAGCCGGCGGTCTTGGGCGCCTCGTGCACGATCACGCAGCGGTGCGTCTTGCTGACCGATTCGGCGATGGTGTCGAAGTCCAGCGGCGTCAGGGTGGCCACGTCGATCACCTCGGCGCTGATGCCTTCCTCGGCCAGCTCGTCGGCCGCTTCCAGGCATTCCTTGACCTGCGAGCCCCACGTGACCAGCGTGATGTCGGTGCCATCGCGCAGCACGTAGCACA
The DNA here is from genome assembly GCA_036379495.1 of Rhodanobacteraceae bacterium. Lineage (GTDB taxonomy): Bacteria > Pseudomonadota > Gammaproteobacteria > Xanthomonadales > Rhodanobacteraceae > Oleiagrimonas. The sequence continues at coordinate 11,175 of DASVGO010000028.1, forward strand.
CGTCCAGCGGCAGCGCCTCGCCGTCGTCCGGCACTTCTTCCTTGTACTGGCGATAGATGCGCTTGGGCTCGAAGAACACCACCGGATCGGGGTCGCGGATGGCGGCCAAGAGCAGGCCGTAGGCGCGTGCCGGCGAGGACGGCAACACCACGCGCAGGCCCGGGATGTTGGTGAACAGGTGCTCGTTGGCTTCCGAGTGATGCTCCGGCGCGTGAATGCCGCCGCCGTAGGGCGCGCGGAACACGGCCGGGCACGACAAGCGTCCGCGGGTGCGGTTGCGCAGGCGTGCGGCGTGGCAGGCGATCTGCTCCATCATCGGATAGATGAAGCCTTCGAATTGCGCCTCGGCCACGGGCTTCATGCCTTGCGCGGCCAAGCCCACGGTAGCACCGGCGATGGTCAGCTCATCCAGCGGCGTGTCGAACACGCGCCACGGGCCAAACTTTTCGGACAGGCCGACGGTGGCGCGAAACACGCCGCCGTTCACGCCGACGTCTTCGCCCAGCACCATGACCGAGTCGTCATGCGCCATTTCATAGGCCAGCGCCTGGGTGACGGCTTCAATGAGGGTAATGGCAGCCATGGATCAATGCTCCTCTTCGAGCGACAGGGCGTAGGCGCGTTGGCGCGCGAGGTCTTCGGGCAGTTCGGCGTACATGTAGTCGAACATGGCGCTGACCGGCTGGTGACCGGCTTCGAGGTAGGTGTTGACCTCGTTGTCCATCCACTCGTCGCATTCGGCCTGCCAGGCTTTTTCCTTGGCATCGTCCCAGGCTTTTTTCGATTCCAGGTAGACACGCAGGCGCTTGATGGGCTCCTTGGCCCAGGCCTCTTCGACCTCTTCCTTGCCGCGGGAACGGCGCGCGTCGTCGGCCGTGGTGTGATCGCCCAGGCGATAGGTGACGGCCTCGATCAAGCCCGGGCCTTCGCCGGCGCGGGCGCGTTCCACCGCATCGCCCACGGCCTTGCGCACGGCGATGATGTCGTTGCCGTCGACCTGGATGCTGGGCAGTCCGGCGGCAATGCCTTTCTGTGCCAGCGTTTCGGCGCCGGACTGGATTTCGCGCGGCACGGAAATGGCCCACTGGTTGTTGACGATCACGGCCACCAGCGGCAGCTGACGTGCGCCCGCCAGGTTGATGGCGCCCATGAAGTCGCCCTTGCTGGATCCGCCATCGCCGATGGTGCACACGGCCACGCGTTTCTCGCCGCGGATCTTGAACGCCAGCGCGGCGCCGGCCGCATGCAGGCATTGCGTGCCGATGGGTACCGACCAGGCGTAGTCGTGTTTGGCCGGCTCGACCTGATAGTCGTTGCCGCGCTCATCGCCGCCCCAGTAGGAATACACATCGCGCGGGCGCACGCCGCGGTACAGCTGCGCGCCGTATTCGCGGTAGCTGGGCGCGAACACGTCCTCGGGCGCCATGGCGCTGCCGATGCCGACATGGGCTGCTTCGTGACCCAGGCAGCTGGCGTAGGTGCCCAGCTTGCCGGTGCGCTGCAGCGCGACCGACTTGGTGTCGAACACGCGCGTGGACACCATCAGCTTGTACAACTCGACCATGTGGTCGAGATCCTTGGCGAAGTCTGGCAAGTCTTTGTTGACCAGCTTGCCTTGCGGATCGAGGTATTGCAGATATGGAATTTCGAACTTGGCGGCGATGGACACGAGTTCCTCCCGAAAGAGTACGGCAAAGGGGAGCGCAACGTCGCAAGATGCCAATGGCACCGTTGCCGGCGTTGCCCAAGTCCACCATTATCCCATGTCGCGCAAATTTCGGCTGGTTGTCTTTTCAGTCTTTATGGAACAATGACTTGCGGTGTCTGGTATGCAGGCATCCGTCATGCGGGCGAAGCGTGTCGGGATGTCACCAGGCACAGGCAGGCAAGTTGCAAGGCCGGTCAACATGGTCGCAACTTGACCCCGGTCAACATGATCGCGGTGATGTCCTGTTACGATGCCGGCTTTCAGCGCACACGCAGCCATGACCTCCACGGATGACCCTCGCGACAGCAATCGGCGCGAACTGGAAAAAGACATCCAGCTCGATCTGAAAGGGCGCATGAGCTACGGCAGCTACCTGCATCTGGATGGTTTGCTGGCGCAGCAGCTGCCGGTGTCCGATCCCCCCTATCACGATGAAATGCTGTTCATCGTGCAGCATCAGGTGGCCGAATTGTGGCTGAAGCTGATGATCCACGAGCTCAAGGCCACCATCGTGGCGCTCGATGCCGACAAGGTCGAACTCGCGCTCAAGATGATGGCGCGGGTCAAGCAGATCCAGCATCAGCTGTACGAACAGTGGGCAGTGCTGGAAACCATGACGCCCAACGAGTATCTGGCCTTTCGCGATCGGCTCGGGCCGTCGTCAGGTTTTCAGTCGTTGCAGTACCGCATGGTGGAATTTTTGTTCGGCAACAAGCATGCCGAAATGCTGGCGGTGTTTGCACACGATCTGCCGGCGCAGGAGGCCTTGCGTCAGGTGCTCGCGGCGCCGAGTTTGTACGATGCCGCGCTGCGCTGGCTGGCGCGGCGCGGTCACGCGATTCCGGCCGATGTGCTGGAACGCGATGTCAGCCAAGGTTGGCGACGCGAAGAAGGCTTGCTGCCCGTGTATCAGCGCATCTACCAGCGGCATACCGAGTTCTGGCCCGAGTACGCCTTGTGCGAAACCCTGGTCGACATCGAGGAAAGTTTCCAGCGTTGGCGTTTCCGCCACATGAAAGCCGTCGAGCGCATCATCGGCTACCGCCACGGCACTGGCGGTTCATCCGGCGTCGGTTTCCTGAAAAAAGCGCTGGACCTGACCTTCTTCCCCGAGCTGCTGGAAGTGCGCACGGTCCTGACATGAGGCGTGCCTTGGGACGTCCGTGACCAGGTAGACGGCGTCTGCAGGTTCCGGGGAAGTCGGTTCGGCCAGCGAACCTTTTGCTGACCGCCGTGGTCTGCCATGCTGTCCATATTCGTTTGGGGGATAGTGCATGAGCGAGACGACCGTGGCTTTTCCGGCAACGCCTTCGGGTGAACCTGCGCGCCCGTTCTGGGGACATCCGCGCATGGCGTGGATGCTGTTCGCGGTCACGGTCGGGTTCAATTTCGCGTTCTACGGGTTCCGCGCGTTTCTCGCGCCGTATGCCGCCGAGACCTTTTTTGCCAACCTGCCGCATGCCGATGCGCTCAAGCAGGCGGACTTTCTGTTTGCCGGGTTCGGTTCGCTCAACTACGCGCTGGCCATTCTCGGCGGTTGGGTTGCCGACGAAGTGCTCGGCGAGGTGCAATCGCTGCGGCTGTCGCTGTGGATGATTGTGCTGGCGCTGGTGGCCATGGCGGTGCCCAACGAGCAGGTGTTCCTGCTCGGGTTGGCGTTTTTCGTGGTGGCGACCGGGCTGTCGATTCCGTTGACGGTGCTGATCGGGCGCAATTACGTCACCGAGGACCCCCGGCGCGAATCGGCCTATACGCTGTATTACCTGGCCATCAACTTGGGCGGGTTCATCGCGCCATTCATTTGCGCCGGCTGGATTGGCGCCACCTACGGCTATCGCTGGGGCTTCATCGCCGCTGCGGTGGGCGAGGTCATCGTTGCCGCCATCTTTGAATGGAAGCATCGGCGCGTGATCGGTGCGCCCAATCCGCCGCGTTTCAAGCACAAGTGGTCCTCGCCGGTGGTGGTGATCGTCGCGATCGCGTTGACGTTTCCGGCGGCGGTCATGCTGGCGCATCCGGATGCGATGAACTGGTTTGTCGGCGGACTCGGGGTGTTGCTGCTGCTGTATTTCGTGGTCAGCAGCGTGCGCCGTGGCGATCGCGTGCAGAGTCATCGTTACATCGCGTTGTTGCTGTTGTTCATCGCGATGGTGGTGTATTGGGCCTTGAGTCTGTTGAGCGGCAGTGCACTCAATTTCTTTGCGCGCGATTACGTGGCGCCGTTGTGGCATGGGCATCTGTTCGGGTTGCTGTCGTGGAATTACACGTTGTTCCAGTCGGCCAATTCGCTGTACATCCTGATCTTCGCGGTATTTGTCGCGATGCTGTGGCCGTGGCTGGACAAGCATCGCGCCAATCCGTCCACGCCACGCAAATTCGGCATCGGTTTGCTGCTGATTGCGCTGGGTTACGGCGTGCTGTGGCTGGCCATGGCGCGATGGCAGTTGCCGGGCGGCAATATCGCGGCGTGGACGCTGCTGCTGTACTACTTTCTGGCCACCATGGGCGAATTGGCGTTGTCGCCGATTGGCTATGCCTTGATCGGCAAGCTGGCTGCGCCTGACGAGGCTTCATTGGCGATGGGCGGCTGGTTTTTCGGCGTCAGCGTGTCCTACAACCTGGCCGGCCAGATCAGCGCGTTCACTACTTCGGGCGGCATCGAGCCGTATGCGCGCGTGGCCGAGTGGCTGCTGATCGGCGGCGGCATCATTGCGGTGATTTATCTGCTCGCCTCGCCGTGGATTTTGAAATTGATGCACGGGGTGCGTTGAGTCGTTTCGGCGAATGAAAATGAGTGTTGACAAATTTGCGGGGGGGGGTAGCTTAAAACTTCCTTTTGAGGAAACATTGGAGGTTGAAATGAGCACAATGAAGAATGTTCTGGCAGGGGCGCTCTTGGTCGCGGCTTGTGGAATTGTTTCGCCGTCGGCGGTGGCACAGGGTGTCAGCAATCAAGAGGCTGTGCCACTTGTCAAAAAGGCGCCCATTTACAATTGCTCAAGCGCGCAAGGTTGCGTCATCATGACGTGCAAGGATTCGGGCGGCAATCCGGTGTGTACTTTCTGGTTCTGCAGTGGCCCGACGGGGTGCCATGTCATCGCGACCGGCACGAATCCGTGGGGTGGACACACGGCGGCGGTTGGCGCCAACGACAAGGAGTGATGGGCGATGAATCGTGCAAGGTATTTGGTAGTTGGCTTGTTGCTTGCGATGGCAGGTGTTTTTGCCGTGCCTTCGGCGCAAGCACAGACAATGCATGCAAGCCATCACGATGCGAGATCAAGTCTTGTGCGTCCGGTCGTGCATGATTGCTCCGGTAGCGATTGTTTGTTTTACACATGCTCGCGCAAGAACGTCTGTTCGGCTTGGCGTTGCAGTGTCAAGGCGCGTGGGTGCGACAAGTTTGCGCACATGCCCAGCCCGTGGAAGCGCGATGAGTCGGTGAACATGCAAACTGTGTATGCGCAGGTTTGTCTCACGCAAGATCATTGCGAAGTGTGGGCGCTGCGCGGGAGCAGCAAAGCGTTGGTCGGCAAGTTCGACAACGTGGAGGCCGCCGTGATGCGGTATGCCGCGCGACACCGTACCGGTTGATTCGCTTGGAGTGCTGAAAGACCTGCCGACTGCCAGGATGGATGCCTTGTGGTTGGCAGGTTTCAGCGTCAAGAATCAATCGTGTTCAATACCCTTGGATCGACACCCAATTCACGCGACAGCGCGGCCAGGCCGATGGCCGTGGGAACCAGTGCGCGCCGGTGCGGACCGGAGCGCAACCAGTGGACACGTTCGATCAGGCCATGTGCGAGTTCGCGACCCAGCGGGCCGCCGATGTGGTGGCGACGCTCGGTCCAGTCCAGACACAGACGACCAGGCAGGGCGATCGGCGTATCGGTAGCGAGGATGCCAAGGCGCTGCAGCGCCTTGCGACCGGATGCGTCGAGCTGGTAGCTGTCGCCATCCACGCGCAACCACTTGCGTTCGATCAATGATTCGCGCAAGGCCACGCCGAGGCGGCCGGCAAGGAGGTGGTAGCACAGGCGTGCGCGCCACAACGATGGATCACCGTGGCGGCTGCGCGCGGCGGGCTGCGGCATCAGACTGGCCATGGTTTCCAGTGCGGCGGCCACTTCGGCGCTGGCCAGGCGGTAGTAGCGGTGCCGACCTTGCTGTTCGACCACGATGAAACCTTCGCGCCGCAGGCGTGCCAGATGTGCGCTGGCGGCGGACGCGCCGATGCCGGCCGCTTGTGCAAGGTCGCCGGCTGGTTGCGCGGTGCCATCGAGCAGGGCGGCGAGCATCGCGGCGCGGCTGGGGTCGGCCAGTGCCGCCGCCGGTTTGAACAGGTGCTCGGGCCAGATGGGCAGATGCATGTGCACAGTGTAGGCGTCCGCCAGCAGGCATGCTTCGCTGCGTGGCGAAACATCGGCTGCATGTCATGTCCACACTGGTGGCATGCACAGCATTGTCATTGAGCCATCCATTCTCTATTTCGGCACGCCGGTGGTGTTGATTACCACGCAACAGGCGGACGGCTCGGCCAACATCTCGCCGATGTCCTCGGCGTGGGCGTTGGATGATCGCGTGGTGCTGGGCCTGTCCGCACGCAGCCAGTGCGCGATCAATCTGCAGCGCTTGGGCGAATGCGTCATCAATCTGCCGGATGCGTCGTTGTGGAAGCATGTCGAAGCCATCGCCGCCACCACGGGCAGTCATCCGGTACCCGCGTACAAGCAGGCCATGGGTTATGCGTTCGAGCCCGACAAATTCGCGCGTGCCGGGTTGACGGCGGCGCCGTCACAGCGGGTGGTGCCACCGCGCATCGCCGAGTGTCCATTGCAGTTGGAAGCGCGGGTCATGGCGATGCACGCTTGTGGCGATGATCCGGATGACGGCACGTGGATCGTCGAGACCCGCGTCGAGTGCGTGCATGCGCATGAGGACATCATGGTTCCGGGCACGTCGCACATCGACACGGCGGCATGGGTGCCGCTGTTATACGTGTTTCGCCATTACTTTGGTGCCGGTCAACGGTTGGGACGCAATTTCCGGGCAGAAGCGTGAAGTGGCGGAAAGTTACACTGGCGCCAGCTTGTCCAGTATCCGCACCAGCATGGCCAGTTCGTCGGCGCTGAGTTGACCGATCACGTCGCGTTCGTGTTGACGCGCCAGCGGGGCGACCACGTCGTGGATCTTCCAGCCTTCGGCGGTGAGGTTCAGCACCGAGCGGCGGCGGTCGTCGTCGTGGGTGTCGCGGCTGATGCGACCGGCGGCGACCAGACGTGCCACCGCACGGCTGACCGCGACCTTGTCCAGGGCGCCGTGTTCGGTCACTTCGCGCGCGGAAGAATCCGGAAAGCGCGCCAGGATGGCCATCACGCGCCATTCGGTGACCGACAGGAAGAAGCGCTGCTGGTATTCGCGGGCGATGCCCTGGCTGACCGTGTTGGACAGGATCGACAGGCGGTAGGGCAGGAAGTGCTCGAGTTGCAGCGGTTCGTGGTCGTGCATGGCGGGGTGTCTTGCAAATGGTTGCACATGAAACTATAAAGGATGCCTCATCCGGGCGTCCATGCGACGGGCGCCGCGATCACACATTATCAGGTGGAGGTTTCCATGAGCGCCCAACCCAATCTCGGCATGCAGGTCACCACGTTCGAGAACCCGATGGGGATCGACGGTTTCGAGTTCGTCGAGTTTGCCGCGCCGCAAGGTCGCGCCGGCGAGCTGCATGCGTTGTTCCAGCGCATGGGATTCTCCGCCGTGCTCAAGCACAAGACGCGCGCGATCACGGTGTACCGGCAGGGCTTGGCCAACTTCGTGGTCAATGAGGACCCGGATTCATTCGCTGCCGACTTCGCCACCAAGCATGGCCCCTGTGCCTGCGGTTTCGCGATCCACTTCACCAGGCCGGCCGGCGAGGTGTTGGACGCGGTGATCGCCAAGGGTGGCGAGGCGTTTACCGACCGCGTGGACACCAAGACCGTCGACGTTCCCGTCATCAAGGGCATTGGCGATTGCATGCTGTACTTGGTTGACCGTTACGGCGCGGCCGGCAGCGTGTTCGATGCCGACTACGCGCCGATCGCCGGCGCCGATCCGAACCCGGTCGGTTTCGGTCTGACTTTCATTGACCATCTCACGCACAACCTGTACTTCGGCAACATGGACAAGTGGCGGGCGTACTACGAAAAGCTGTTCAATTTCCGCGAGATCAAGTACTTCGACATCAAGGGCAGCAAGACGGGCCTGGTGTCGCGTGCCATGACGGCGCCGGACGGCGTCGTGCGCATTCCGCTCAACGAGTCGGACGACCCCAAGAGCCAGATCAACGAGTACCTGGACACGTACCACGGCGAGGGCATCCAGCATATCGCGCTGTTCACCGACGATATTTACGCGACGGTCAAAAAACTCGGTGATGCCGGTGTCGCGTTCCTCGACGCGCCGCCAGGGGCGTATTACGAAGTGCTGGACCAGCGCATCCCCGGCCATGGCGAGAACGTGCCGGCGTTGCAGAAGATGGGTATCCTGATCGATGCCGACCAAGAAACCCACAAGCGCCTGCTGTTGCAAATTTTTACCCAGAACGCGATCGGCCCGATCTTTTTCGAGATCATCCAGCGCAAGGGCAACGAAGGTTTCGGCGAGGGCAACTTCACCGCCCTGTTCGAGTCGATCGAACGCGATCAAATGCGTCGCGGCGTACTGTAAAACCATTTGGTATTCGTGGGAGCGCGCTTGCGCGCGATCACGATGGCGTTACCTTCGTGATCAATCGCGCGCAAGCGCGCTCACACATGGCCTTGCCACGCTTTTTGCAGAGGTCTGCGCATGAACAAATATCAGGTTGGCTTCGGCAACCACTTCGCCACCGAGGCCATTGCCGGTACCTTGCCGGTGGGGCAGAACTCACCGCAGCGTGTGGCGCGCGGGCTGTATGCGGAGCAGTTGTCGGGCACGGCATTCACGGCGCCGCGACATGCCAATCGGCGCAGCTGGCTGTACCGCATCCGTCCGGGTGCCGTGCACGGGCGCTTCGAACCGATTGCAGTCGAAACGTTTCACAACCGCTTCGACGAACAGCCGGCTTCACCCAACCGTCTGCGCTGGAATCCGTTGCCGCGACGCACGGACAAGGTCGATTTCATCGACGGCATCTGGACCCAAGCAGGCAACGGCGGCCCGGAACAGCGCCATGGCGTGGGCATCCATCAGTACCAGGCCGCGGTCGACATGGTCGGGCGCTATTTTTGCGATGCCGATGCTGAGCTTTTGGTCGTGCCGCAGGCCGGGCGGCTGCACATCCGCACTGAGTTGGGCATCATCGACGTCGAGCCGCAGCAGATTGCCGTCATTCCGCGCGGCGTGCGCTTTGCCGTGGATCTGCCCGATGGCGAAGCGCGTGGTTATGTGTGCGAGAACTTCGGCGAATTGCTGAAGCTGCCCGACCTTGGCCCGATTGGCTCCAACTGCCTGGCCAATCCGCGCGATTTCGAAACGCCGGTCGCCGCATTCGAGGATGCGGAAGGGGAGTTCGAGCTGATCGCCAAGTTCCAGGGCCACCTGTGGTGCGCGCCGATCAACCACAGTCCGCTGGACGTGGTGGCCTGGCATGGCAACTACGCGCCGTACCGCTACGATCTTCGCCGCTTCAACACCATCGGCTCGATCAGCTACGACCACCCTGATCCCTCGATCTTCACCGTGCTCACTTCACCCAGCGATACGGTCGGCACCGCCAACATGGATTTGGCGATTTTCCCGCCGCGCTGGCTGGTGGCCGAGCACACGTTCCGGCCGCCGTGGTTCCATCGCAATGTGGCCAGCGAGTTCATGGGTCTGATCCACGGCGTGTATGACGCCAAGTCCGCGGCCGCCGGCGGCTTCGTGCCCGGCGGCGCCAGCTTGCACAACTGCATGAGCGGACATGGGCCGGATGCGCAGGCGTTCGAGAAAGCGTCACGTATCGACGCCACCCAGCCACAACATTTGACCGACACCATGGCTTTCATGTTCGAGACGCGGCTGGTGATTCGTCCCACGCGCCAAGCCATGGAGTCGCCCGCCTTGCAGGCCGATTACGATCAGTGCTGGCAGGGGTTGGTCAAACACTTCAAGGCTCCCTGAGCTCCATTCATTCCCTCTCCAGGACACGCATCCATGAAACTTGCCTCCCTCAAAGCAGGCGGCCGCGATGGCACGTTGATCGTCGTCAGTCGCGACCTTGCGCGCGCGGTCAAGGCCACCGACATCGCCGCCACCTTGCAAGCCGCGCTGGAAGACTGGTCGAACACGGCGCCGCGTCTGAATGCCTTGTCCGAACAACTCAACGCGGGTAGTGCCGATGGGGCGTTCGAGCTGGACGTGACGGCATTGGCGGCGCCGCTGCCACGTGCCTACGAGTTCGTCGACGGCAGCGCCTACCTGCCGCATGTCGAGCGCGTGCGCCGTGCGCGCGGCGCGGTCGTGCCGGAAACGTTCTACACCGATCCGCTGATGTACCAGGGCACCAGCGCCGGCTTTCTCGGCCCGCGCGATGATGTCGTGGTGCCCAGCGAGGACTACGGCATCGATCTGGAAGCCGAGGTGGTGGTGGTGACCGACGATGTGCCGATGGCGGTGACACCGGCCGAGGCCGCGGGGCACATCCAGCTCATCGGCCTCATCAATGACGTCAGCCTGCGCGGCCTGATTCCGGCCGAGTTGGCCAAGGGCTTCGGCTTCCTGCAATCCAAGCCGCGCTCGGCCTTGTCGCCGGTGTTTGTCACGCCCGACGAGCTGGGTGATATCTGGCATGGTGAGAAGCTGCATCTGCCGATGCGTACTTGGCTCAATGGCCAGTGGCTAGGCGAGGCGCATTGCGGCGAAGACATGCAGTTCAGTTTTGCGCAGCTGGTGGCGCACGCGGCGAAGACGCGCCCGTTGGCGGCCGGCGCCATCGTCGGTTCGGGCACCATCGCCAATCAGGACACCTCGCTCGGCGCGTCGTGTCTGGCCGAGCAGCGCACGGTGGAAAAATTGCGCGATGGCGAGCCGAAAACGCCGTTCCTGAAATACGGTGACTCCATCCGCATCGAGATCACCGACGCGCAAGGCCACAGCATCTTCGGTGCCATCGAGCAGACCATCGCGCCGTATCACGCGTAAGTCCTGCCGGGCACATTGCCGCAATGCCCCGACCCGCACATCCGGTGCGGGCCGGTCATGTCGTACCATGGCGGGTGTTGTCCACGTTCAGGCGAACCATGGATCCGAACCAGCCCACTTCGAGCCGGCATTCCCGTACGGTCGCGTCGATCGCCGACGATGGCGATGCCCGCACCTTCTGCTCGACCTGTGCCTTTTCCAGTGCCTGTGTGGCCGCCGGTTACCGCAAGGACGACATGGCCGAACTGGAATG
>DASVGO010000029.1:0-8341 GCA_036379495.1 Rhodanobacteraceae bacterium
GCGACAACATCATCATCGGCTACGGCGGTTCCGAGCTGGCGGCGCGGGGCAGCATTGCGGCCTACTCGATTGCCACCGGCAAGGAAGTCTGGAAGTACTGGAACAACGGCAGTGCCCAGGACGTCGGCATGACCGCGGATACCAACAAGGCGGTTCCGAAGCACGGGACGCTGAAGACGTACCGTGGCGTCAACGAGTATCCCGAAGGCGAGTACCAGCGTGGCGGTGCCACGGTCTGGGGCTGGATGAGCTACGACCCGAAGCTCAACCTGTTCTACTACGGCACCAGCAACCCCGGCACGTGGAGCCCGACGTATCGCTGCAAGTACGATACGTTCGAGAAGTGCAACGATGGCACGCAGGACAACAAGTGGTCGCTGTCGATCATTGCCCGCAACGCATCGACCGGCAAGATGGTCTGGGCGTACCAGATGACGCCGTTTGACGAGTGGGACTACGACGGCATCAACGGCAACATCCTGGTCAACATGAACATCGATGGCCAGAAGGATCGCCCGGTCCTGGTGCACTTCGACCGCAACGGCTACGCGTACGTGCTTGATCGCCGCACGGGACAAGTGCTGCGCGCGCACAACTACGTGTATGTGAACTGGGCCGAGAAGATCGACGTTGGCGGCACCGATCGCCCGATCAAGGTGAAGGCGCACTCGCCGTTTGCCATCGACAAGGCCGTGCAGGCGTGCCCGTCGGCCATGGGCGGCAAGGACCAGCAGCCGGTAGCCGTCGATCCGAGCAATCCGACCGTGTTCTACGTGCCGACGAACCAGTGGTGCATGGACGACACGCCGCTGAAGCGCACCAGCACCCAGCAGGGTTCGGGTTACGCGTTTGCCAACGTGTTCATGTACGAGCGTGAGCCCGGTGTGGCTGGCCAGTTCCAGGCGTTCGACGTCGATACCGGCAAGATCCTGTGGAAGATCCCGGACAAGTACCCGACCTGGAGCGGCGCGCTGGCGACGGCGGGCGGCGTGGTCTTCTACGGTGCCCTCAATGGTGACTTCCGCGCGGTGGACGCCAAGACGGGCAAGATCCTGTGGCAGAAGAAGTTGGGCTCGGGGATCATCGGCAATCCGATGACCTACAAGATCGATGGCAAGCAGTACGTCTCGGTCTTCGCCGGCATCGGCGGCTGGATCGGCCTGCCGGTTGCCGCTGGCCTGAACTTCGACGACAAGTATGGCGCCATCGGTGCAACCGCGATGGCCAAGGCCACCAAGTTGAACCTGGTTCCGCAGGGTGGCACCTTGTACACGTTCCGACTGGACGGGTCCGCGAACCAGAACGTCGCGGACACCAATGCCGGGAAGTGACGGGATACACGCACGGCTGATCCGCATCAGTGTTCGAGCAGCCGTTGTGTTGTAAAACCTGCCGGGGTTGCGTGATGTGCAACCCCGGCTTTTTTTCCGGGTGCCGCAAACCGGCATCGATGATTGGAGTCCAGTTGAAAGTGCGCTGCGTGAAGTCCGGTTTCGTGACATTCGTCGGTTGTCTCGTGTTGCTGGCCGCTGGAGCTGCCTCGGCACAACAACAGACGTATTACAATCTCGACGAGAAGTTCAGCGAGCTGACGCCAGCGCAGCGGACTGCCGCAAAAGAGGCCGCGCTGCATGAGCAGATTCGGCCGCTGGTCGCTTGTGCCGACCCGGCCAACATGCCATTTTCGGACCGCAATGGCGACGGCATCGACAACCGGATCGTCAAGGTGCTGGCCGACGCCATGCATACAAAGGTGGCGTTCTACTGGATGTCGTACATCAACCATGGCTTCCTGAAGCGGGCGTTCGGCAACCCGGCCGAGCCGCTTGGGCACTGTGACCTGCTGATCGATATCCCTGTCGGCCTCTCGGGCGTCCTGACGACCGAACCGATCTACCGTTCGACGTATGTCTTTGCCTATCGCCAGGGCAGTGGCATCCACATCAAGAGCCTGGCCGATCCTGCCCTCAGGAAGCTCCGCGTCGGCGTGTATGAGACCTCCGGTCTGCGCGAGGCGCTGGCAGAGAACGGACTCAAGAACGGCCTCCAGATACTCACCGTCAGTTATGACACGGCTGCCGACCGCGGAGCCCAGCAGCAATGGCGGCAGGTTGAACAGGTGGTGGACGGCAAACTCGACGTGGTGGGCGTGTGGGGTCCGTTTGCCGGTTACGCCAAGGTCAAGAAACACGCGCCGATCGTGCTGCAGCCGGTCAACCTGATGTCCAACAACGTGCAGCTGGAATTCACGATGGCCATCGGCGTGCGCGAAAACGACGTGGTTTTGAAATATGCATTGGACCACGCGCTGGACGCGTCGGAAGGCAAGATCAAGGCCATCCTCGACGAGTTCGGCGTGCCGTTGGTGAAGTGCAGCGAGTGTGTCGTTCCCGGCACGCTGCCTTCACACGGAGCGTACTCGACAGGCGCCAGTGCCTATGCACGCTACGTGCAGCCACTGGATTCGGACTTGACCCATATCGACAAGTCCCAGGCGGTTCCAAGCGAGATCGTCACGCTACGGGACGTGAAGCAATCGCTGGCGGCGGGTACGCATGCGAACGTTGAACTCGCGCAGGCGGTGCTGGCATCCGATGCGACGCGGATCCGGTTTCTTGCCGCACATGGCGCCGATCTCAACGCGCGCGACTCCATGGGTTCGACGCCGTTGACCAGCGCGGCCGGTGCGCGCGACTCCGCAACCGTCAAGCTGCTGCTTGAGCTTGGTGCGAACGCCAACACCCCCAATGGGAATGGCTTGACGCCACTGATGGAGGCCGTCTATCGGGATCACGTGCCGTCGGTGGAGGCGCTCCTCCAGCACGGCGCCAGCCTGACCGCGAAGAATCCGGAAGGGTTGACGCCCCTTTGCGTCGCACTCAACAACCGCAGTTTCCTGGCCGCCTCGGCGCTGATCAAGGCGGGCGCCTCACCCAACGTGCAATGCGGTACCAACCGCCTGACGCCGCTGATGATCGTGGCCACGCATGAGAAGGCCGAAGAGACCGGCAATGTTCCCGTCGACGGTGGGCAATACCTGAGCGATGGCGTTTCCCCACTTGAGGTCGGCAAGTTGCTGGTCAGCAAGGGAGCCGACGCGAACGCGCGTGGCCGCGGTGGTGTCACGGCGTTGATGATCGCGGCCGGGTACGACAACGCTCCCCTGATCGGTTTGCTGGTCCAGGCCGGAGCCAGGACCGACGCCCGCTCCGACGCCGGCAAGACCGCGCTGGATATCGCCCGGGACAATGACAGTGATACCGCGGTCCAGACGCTTGAGCTGATGGCCAAGTTCGCCGCGCCGCAAAGTTCGGCTGGTGCCGCGCCGGGGTCGACGCAATGAAGTTGCGTGCTGCCGTCTGCGTGGCGGGTGTGCTGGCCCTGATGCTGACTGCGGCAACCTCGGCGGCGCCGGCCAGCGGCGGTGCGCAAGGCAATGCCACTGTCGTCGCGCATTACGCGTATCTCGGCAAGGCGTACCGGGAGCCGCCACCCCTGTCGCTGCTCAAGCCCGCCGTCATTCCCGACGAGGGGCTGGCGGGTGCGCGTCTTGGAACCAATGAGAACAATCTTGCCGGAAAATTCCTGGGACAGCGGTTTGTCCTGGATGATGTGATCGTGCCCGAAGACGGCAGTGTGGTCGCGGCGGCGAAAAAACTGCTGGCGGCAGGTGACCATTTCATCATTGCCGACCTGAAAGCGTCGGATCTGCTGGCGGTGGCCAACCTGCCGCAGGCACAGGACGCAATCATCCTGAACATCCGCGCGCGGGACGACGGGCTGCGTCAGGCCCAGTGTCGCCGCAATGTTTTCCACCTGATTCCAAGCTATGCGATGCTCACCGACGCCATGGCGCAGTATCTGGTGTGGAAAAAGTGGACGCGGTGGTTCCTGGTCCGCGGCAAGCACACGGACGATATCGAGTATGCCAACGACATCAAGCGCTCGGCCAAGCTCTATGGTGCCAAGATTGTCGCGGAACGCGCGTACGAACTTGAAACCGGGGCACGCCGCGTGGATACCGGCTTCCAGCAGATCCAGACGCAGATGCCGATGCTGACGCGTGGGGTACCGGATTACGACGTCGCGTTCGTCGCCGACGAAAGTAATTCGTTCGGACTCTATCTGCAGTACCGGACGACCGATCCGCGGCCCGTCGTGGGGACGGACGGCCTGGTGGCAACGGCCTGGGGCCCGGCGTACGAGTCCTATGCGGCGCAGACGCTGCACGACCATTTCCTGAAATTCGCGCATCGCGAGATCACGGTGCGCGACTACGAGGGGTGGCTGGCGGCCCACCTGTTGGGGATGGCGGTGATGTACGACAAGAGCGACGCCGTTGCAGCAGTCCGCAAGTACATCACCTCGGACAGCCTCAAGCTTTCGGGCTACAAGGGTGAAGGCATGAACTTCCGCTCCTGGGACAACCAGTTGCGGCAGCCGATCCTGCTCATGGATCCGCTGAGCCTGGTGTCGATGTCGCCTCAACCAGGTTTCCTGCACCCGACGTACAACACCGATACCTTGGGGTTCGACCAACCCCACAGCCTGTGCAGGTTTTCCAAGTGAGGATGTTCGGCTGCGACAGCGGATGGTACCTGCGGATCGCGGGTGCATGCCTGCTGCTGGCAATTGTGGCGCCGCCCGCGCTGGCCGCGCAGCTGTTCGTCAGCAACGAGCGTGGCAACACCGTGACGGTGCTGGACAGCAATACGCTCAAGACGATCAAGACCATCCCCACGGGTCAGCGGCCGCGCGGCATCGTGGCGGGCCCGCATGGCAAATGGGTGTATGTCTGTGTGGGTGACAGCAACCGCATCGATGTCATCGACGTGGCCAAGCTCGCGGTCACGCGGCACCTGCCGTCGGGACCGGACCCGGAACTGATGGCCGTGGGCAACAACGGGAAGCGGGTCTACATCGCGAACGAGGACAACGCGATGGTCACCGTGCTGGATGCGGAGACGGGCAAGCAGCTGGCACAGATTCCCGTCGGCACGGAACCCGAGGGCATGCGCGTCAGCCCGAACAACGCGCTGACGGTGGCGACCTCCGAAGGCACCAGCATGGCGCACTTCATCGACAACAAGACCCTCAAGCTGGTCGCCAGTGTGCTGGTGGATACGCGTCCACGCGTGGCCACGTTCACGCCCGACGGCCACCAGGTCTGGGTATCTTCCGAGGTCGGCGGTACGGTTTCGGTGATCGATGTAAGTACCCACCAGATCGTGCACAAGATCAGCTTCGCGATCCCCGGGATGCGCGCCGAATTCATCCAGCCCGTGGGCATCGTGATGTCCAAGGACGGCTCGAAAGCATTTGTTGCGCTTGGGCCCGCAAACCATGTTGCCGTCGTCGACACCAAAACCTACAAGGTGGATGGCTATATTCTGGTGGGGCAGCGTCCGTGGCACATGGCGTTGTCTCCCGATGGTTCAAAGCTGTATGTCGTCAACGGCTTCACGAACGACGTGACGGTGGTCGATGTCAAATCGTTGAAACCCGAGGTTTCGGTACCCGTTGGCCGCCTGCCATGGGGCATAGCGGTTGTGCCCTGAGCGGGCGCCGCGCAATGTGGAGGCGCCATGCTGTCGGCGCACCGCCGGAAGAAGGTTGGATTGATCATTGGAATTGGAAGGAGGGTGACATGTTTTGCAGTATCTCTCGAGGTTTCACCGCTATTGCGATCGTTGCCGCGGCTGGCATCGGTCTTGCCGGGGCGGGCATCGGCTTCGCGTTTGCCGCTGGCCCGGCCAGTTCGGCGGCTACCCCGGCCAGTGCCCAGAGCGTCCATGTGCCGGCCACGTATGAGTCGATGGACAAGGACCACGACATGATGGTTACGGACGCCGAGGCGAAAGCCGCCATGCCGAACCTGAACATCAAGGCCGCCGACGCGAATGGTGACGGCCAGTTGGATCGGGTCGAATACCTCAATCTGAAGCAGGCGGTCGCGGACGGAACCTGGACGAACGCGGTTGCCAAGAAGGAAGTCGTGAAGACCATCAAGGGGTACGACGACAACCCGGTGGACGTGGTCAAGAATGCGCCGAAGGGCACGCTGAAGGATCCGTACGATCCGGCGAACGCCACCGTGGCCGCGGAGGGTCACCAGCAGTTTCTCAATCACGGTTGCAACGCCTGCCATGGCGGCAATGGTGGCGGTGGGATGTGCCCGCCACTCAACAACGGCGTGTGGATTTATGGCGCAAGTGACGACACCCTGTTCAGGCTCGTGACGCTGGGCAGCCAGAAGCTGCAGCAAGCGGGCTATTCAAGGGTCAACGAAGAAACGCCGGCCTTCATGCCGCAGCAGGGCGGTACGACCCTGACGAAAGCGGGTGATCTGTGGAAGATCATCACCTGGATCAAGTCGATGAACGCGAAGCAGGGCAGCTAGGCGGGTTGGTGCGCCCCGGTGTCCGTCGCTGGCCGTGCGGTTGCCGGCTCCGGTCCTTCCGGATCCGGCGCGTCCGGCGTGGCTGGCCGGGACGAGCGGGTTCATCCATGGCAGGCTTGGCGGCAGTGAACGTGGCGTCCACGGGTTTCGTCATGCGGTTTTTCGCGCTGGCCTGCGTGCTGCTGCTGGCGCTGTTGCCAAGTGCGACCGCGCGCGCGGTCGCTCCGCACGACGTTCCCGAGTTGAAGGTTGGCGTGCTCGAGTTCGGCACGGTCGGCTGGGAGATCGATACCGTCCAGCGGCTGGGCCTCGCACGCAAGCACGGGATCCGGCTGGACGTGGTGCCACTGGCATCCGAGAACGCCATGAAGGTGGCGTTGCTGAGTGGCAAGGTTGACCTGATCGTCTCGGACTGGTTTTGGGTCGCGTCGCTCCGGTCCCACGGCCAGGATTACCAGTTCGTCCCGTATTCGAAAACGGTGGGCGAAGTCATCGCCAATCCGAAGGCGGGTATCAAGACGCTCGCTGACCTTGCGGGCAAGCGGGTCGGTGTTGCGGGCGGACCGGTGGACAAGAGCTGGTTGATCGCGCGCGCCTATGCGCGCAAGGCCTACGGGATCGACCTGGACTCCGCTGCAAAGCCCCAGTTTGCGGCCGCGCCGCTGATCAATCATCTGGTGCTTGACGGCGAGCTGCCGGCGGCCATCAACTTCTGGCAGTACAGCGCACGCCTTGTTGCGCAGGGCATGCAGCCGGTGATCACGGTGCAGCAGATGCTCAAGGGCTTGGGCGTCAAAACCGATCCGCCGTTGCTGGGTTGGGTGTTTTCGCAACGTTGGGCGCAGACCCACGGTGATGCCCTGCGGGCGTTCGTGGCCGCCACGTACGACGCCAAGCAGGTGCTGGCCGATTCGGACGCGGCCTGGCAGCCGCTGCGAAGCAAGGTCAAACCCGAAAACGATGCGGTTTTCGCCGCAATCCGGCAGGGTTACCGGGATGGCATCGTCAAGCACTTCGGTGCGCGTGAAATCCACGCTGCCGGGCAACTGTTCCACCTGGTCGCGCAGGAAAGCCATGGCAAGCTCACCGCAGGCATGCAAGAGCTGCCTCCGGACGTGTTCTGGAGTGGATTCTACCGGCCATGAGGCTCTTCCCCCGCCGCCCCGGCCCGGGCGACACGCCGCCCCGAACCCGCGACAGCGGCGAGCCACGCGCGGTGGCGCCGACGAAACGGCATGCGTTGGAATCCTTGCGGCGCAGCTGGCTGTGGCGAAGCGTGTCGCTGATCGCGCTGGTGGTGGTGTGGGAAATCGCGGCACGACTCGTGCGCAGCAACATGCTGCCGACACCGTTCGCGGTACTGGCCGCGGTGTATCGCTATACCCGCAGCGGCCAGCTTCCGCTGGAGCTGGGGATCACGCTGGCGCGGGTGGTGGCGGCGTTTGTCGTGGCCATGACCGTGGGTACCGCGATCGGCTTCATGATGGGCCGTTCGCGCAGGCTGAACCTGTTGCTGGACGGGGTGCTGGTGCTGGCGCTCAACATCCCGGCGCTGGTCATCATCATCCTGTGCTACCTGTGGCTTGGACTCACGGAGGTAGCCGTCATCGTGGCGGTGGCACTCAACAAGATACCGGTCGTCGTGGTCACGACGCGTGAAGGCACACAGGCCGTCGATGCGCGCCTGCTGGCCGTGGCGCAGGCGTACCGCGTGCCCGCCGTGACAAGGTTCTACCGGGTTTTCCTGCCGCAGCTTTACCCGTATCTCATGGCGTCGGCACGCAACGGGTTGGCGTTGATCTGGAAGATCGTGCTGGTTGCCGAGCTGCTGGGACGCAGCAATGGCGTCGGCTTTGAGCTGTCGGTGTTTTTCCAGTTCTTCGACATCACCAGCATCCTGGCCTACACGCTGGCGTTCGCGGCCGTCGTGATGGCCATCGA
>DASVGO010000030.1:0-95640 GCA_036379495.1 Rhodanobacteraceae bacterium
CACCGCCGGCACCGGCAAGACCCTGCTGACGCTGGCCGCCGGGCTCACCCAGGTGATGGACGACCGTCGCTACCGCGAAATCATCATGACCCGCGCCACCGTCTCGGTCGGCGAGGACATCGGCTTCCTGCCCGGCACCGAGGAAGAAAAAATGACGCCGTGGATGGGCGCACTGACCGACAACCTCGAAGTGCTCACCAGCCCCGGCGACGGCGACAGCTGGGGGCGCGCCGCCACCAACGACATCCTCGCCTCGCGCATCAAGATCCGCTCGCTCAACTTCATGCGTGGGCGCACCTTCCTGTCGCGTTACGTGATCATCGACGAGGCGCAGAACCTGACCTCCAAGCAGATGAAAACCCTGATCACGCGCGCCGGCCCCGGCACCAAGATCGTGTGCTTGGGCAACGTCGAGCAGATCGACACGCCGTACCTGACCGAAACCACCTCCGGCCTCACCTACGCCGTCGACCGCTTCAAGAACTGGCAACACTCCGCGCACATCACCTTGCGCCGGGGCGAGCGTTCGCGACTGGCGGACTTTGCTTCCGAAGCCCTGTAAGACACGGCCATGTGGCATGAACATCGAAGACGACATCACGGTAACGAGAACGCTGTGCGCGTACTTCAACGAAACGGACGAACTTGCTTGGGAACAAGAGATTGAGGCTTTCGCCCTGCCAGCTTTTCAAAAGGAGTTTGGTGTCACGAATCCAGCAAACCCGATGTACGATTGCTGGCCCGTACTGGAGCACAACATCCCATTCATGGAGCAATATTTTCACAATGTTCATGGATGGGATTTCTCGCGGTTCACTTACTTCGTCGAGACAAGTGCCGCATAACCATTCACCGCAGCCGACCTCCATCCCACTACGCGGGCTGCCGGCGGTTTAGCTCAAGCGTCAGCCAAGCCTGCATGCCCCCTGACTTCACCCCGCCCTGCTGCCTCACCATCGCCGGCTCCGATGCCGGCGGCGGCGCCGGCATCCAGGCCGACATCAAGACCTTTCACGCGCACGCCACGCATGGCCTGAGCGCGATCACGGCCGTCACCGCGCAAAACACGCGCGGCGTCAGCGCGGTGCACCAGCTGCCGCAAAAGCACATTCGCGCGCAGATCGAGGCCGTGTTCGCCGACTTTCCGGTGGCCGCCGTCAAGACCGGCATGCTCGGCAACGCCGCCAGCGTGCGCTTGGTCGCGCGCGCCATGCAGCGGCACGCGCCGCCATGGTTGGTGGTCGACCCGGTGATGATCGCCACCAGCGGCGCACGCCTGCTTGATGCGGATGCCGTCGAAGCCCTGCAGGAAGACTTGATCCCGCTGGCCGACATCCTCACGCCCAACTTGCCCGAAGCCGAAGCCCTGCTCGGTTTCCCGATCCGCACGCCGACCGATTTTGACAATGCCGGCGCGGCGCTCATGGCGCTGGGCGCGCAAGCCGTGCTGCTCAAGGGCGGGCATGCCGACGGCCGCACGGTGCGCGACCGCTTCTACGACGCGCGTGGCGTGTTGGTCCTGGATCACCCGCGCTTGCCGGGCGAAGGGCACGGCACCGGTTGCACCTTGTCAGCGGCTCTTGCCGCCGAACTGGCCAAAGGGCGGCCGCCACGGCAGGCCGTACGCCGCGCCGTGGCCTACGTGCACCGCGCGCTCGCCCGCGGCTATATGCCCGGTGGTGGCGGGCTGCACGTGCTACGCCACTGAGGCGTAAAATGGACGGCCATTCCCTGCTGTCATCCCGCCCATGACCGTCCGCCTCGTCATCCTCGCCGTGCTGCTGGTGTTCGTCGCCTGCGTGCTGCTGGTGCATCTGCGCGGCCGCGTGCGCCTGCGCTTCGATCGCCAGCTGGCCGACCACTCGGCCGTATTCGCGCCGTACAACCTGCTGATGTACGCGTTCTCGCGCACGCCGGCGCGGCCGATTCTCGACCGTAGCGCGTTTCCGCAACTGGACGTGTTGCGCGAGCACTGGCAGATCATCCGCGACGAAGCCCTGGCGCTGGCCGACGCCGGCCACGTCGCCCGGGCCAGCGAACATCACGACGCCAGCTTCAACAGTTTCATCAAGCAAGGCTGGAAGCGCTTTTACCTGAAATGGTACGGCGAACCGCTGGCATCGGCCGCCGCACTGTGTCCGAAAACCGTCGAGCTGGTCAACGCCATTCCCGACATCAAGGCCGCGATGTTCGCGGTGCTGGCACCGCACAGCAAGCTCAATCCGCACCGCGATCCGTTCGCCGGCTCCCTGCGCTATCACCTGGGCCTCATCACGCCCAACTCGCGCGATTGCGCCATCTTCGTCGATGGAGAGGAACACGCCTGGGGCGACGGCAAGGACGTGGTGTTCGACGAGACCTTCGTGCACTGGGTCGACAACAAGACCGACCAGACCCGCATCATCTTTTTTGCCGATGTCGAGCGCCCGCTCAAGACCAGTTTCATGCGCGCGATCAACCATCGCGTCGGCGCCATCATGGGCCGCATCACCGCCTCACCCAACAGCGATACCGGCGGCGAAAAAACCGGCTTCATCAATCGACTGTTCGCCTTCAACCAGCGCAACCGCGAGCGCAGTCGCGCGTTCAAGAAACGCCGCCCCAAGCTGTTTCGCACGCTCAAATACGGCGCCATCGTGGTCGCCCTGTGGGTGATCTTTCTCGCGCCCTGGCCCATCTTGCGCTGATCGTGGTTGACCACGGACGGTCCGCATCCTTTTCACCCGTCTCAAGGAAACCCGTCATGACCCAACGCATCAACTATTACGCCAAACGCAGCGCCGTACTCGAACACCTGCGCGAACTGAGCCAGCACGTGCATCACTGCGGCCTCGAACCGGCACTGGTCGAACTGGTGTTCATGCGCGCCTCGCAACTCAATGGCTGCGCCTATTGCATGGACATGCACTCCAAGGACGCGCGCGCCGCCGGCGAAACCGAGCAGCGTCTGTACGTACTGCCGGCCTGGCGCGAGTCGCCGTTCTATTCCGAGCGTGAACGCGTCGCGCTGGCGTGGTGCGAGGCCGTCACCCATCTGGATCCGCAGCACGGCGTGTCCGACGAGGTGTACGCCGCCGCGCGCGCCGTGTTCAGCGAGGAAGAGCTGGTCGACCTGGATCTGGCCGTCGTCGTCATCAACGCCTGGAACCGTCTGGCCATTCCGTTCCGCAGCAAGCCGGGTACGTACCAGCCGACTGCACACAAGGATTGACCGCATCGACAGCCGCCGATGACGGTTGATCGGCCCTGAAGGCACGTGCGAGCCGGCCGGTTCGCACGCGCACACGCGTTGCCACGGTACGGTCCGGCCGACACGGACGCCTTCAACCGGCCTCCTCGCCATGCTGCTGCCTCCTCCATTCAGGCAGACAGCCATGATGCAGCGCATCCTCAAGTACATCCTCATCATCGTATCCGTGATCGTCCTGGCCATCGCAGTGTGGCTGGGCACGCGCGGCCGCAAGCTGTTGCTGGTTGCCACCGGCGCGACCAGCCACGAGATGTGCGATGCCACCTTCGTCAGCCATGTCGATCCCGCTCGCATATTTCACGAGGAAGCGGCGCCACTGATGCGCGGCATCGCTTGGGCGGTGCACTACCACGTGGATCGCGCGCGACGCGAGGTGCGTGCCAGCGTGCTGGGCGCTTTCGCTTCGCGCACGGTGTTTCGCCCCGGCCTGGGCTGCCTGCAGATGCACGACGACGGTCCAGTGCCGCAGGCAGCCGGGTTCACGCCATCCCCCATTGCCAGTCCATTTCCTGACCATGTGGTCACTTCGGACAACCCGGCCATCCGCGCTGCCATCGCGCGCGTTTTTGCCGAACCCGATCCGGCCCACCCGCGTCTGGCCAAGGCTGTGGTGGTGCTGCACGACGGCCAGCTGATCGCCGAACGCTACGCTCCCGGCTACGGACCGAACACTCCCATCTGGGCGCATTCGGTGACCAAATCGGTCATCAATGCGCTGATCGGCATCCTGGTCGGCGAAGGCAAACTGAAACTCGACCAGCCGGCCCCCGTCGCCGCGTGGCGCCAGCCCGGAAATCCGCATCACGCGATCACCATCAACCAGCTTCTGCGCATGGACAGCGGCCTGCCTTTCGATGAAACCGACGGCGTGCTCAGCCCAATGACGCGCATGCAATTTTTGCAACGCGACAAAGCCGCCTACGCGGCGAGCATGCCGCTGGCGCATCCGCCCGGCAGCGTCTGGGGTTACAGCAACTTGAGCTACGCGCTGCTGGGGCACATGGTCACTGCCGCAACCGGCGGCAACGCCATTGCCGCGATGCGTTTTGCACGCCGCAAACTGTTCGCGCCGCTGGGCATGACCCACACGCTGATCGAGACCGATGCCACCGGTACCCTGATCGGTTGCAGCGGCCTGTACAGCACCGCGCGCGATCTGGCCCGCTTCGGCCAGCTTTATCTTGATGACGGCGTGATCGACGGCAAGCGCATCCTGCCCAAAGGCTGGGTGGCCTACAGTCACTCGCAGACGCTGGACACCGGCTACGGCGCCGGCTTCTGGCTCAACATCAAGAACGATACGCGGGTGCCGGTATGGCATGCCATGTGGGGCATGCCGCAATTGCCCAAGGACATGTACTACGCGCGCGGCGCATTCGGGCAATACATCGTGATCGTGCCGTCGGAAAAACTCGTGGTGGTGCGCATGGGTATCTCGCTGTACTACGGCGGTCACACCGGTGATCTGGTCGCAGCCATCATCGCCGCCCTCAAGCATCACTCCGCAGGCAGCACCGGCGCCGCCTGAGCTGCCTTGCGCCAGGCACTGGGGGTATCACCCACCTGGCGCTTGAATGCAGCATTGAACGTGGACTTGGACGTGAAACCGCAAGCGTAGGCAATGTCGAGAATGGTGCGCGTGTCGCCGGCATCGGCCAGGCACACGCGCGCCGCCTCCACGCGCAGACGGTTGATGTAATCCCAGAAGCTGCCACCGAGCCGGCGATTGATGACCGCCGACACCAGGTACTCGGGATAGCCGCTGCGCCGAGCCACCTGGGCGATGGTCAAGGCCGGCGCAAGATACATCGGCTCGGCCCCGCCCATCAGCTCCGCCAGGCGCGCCGCGACCGCATCGAAACGCGGATCGTCGGGCACGGCTTCCGTCGGTTCGGACGATGTTTCCGCACCGGGTTCGAGTTCGGCCACCACCGGCGACTGATTCAGGCTGAACCAGCCCACCACGCACACCCAGGCGGCTATCACGCCGTACAACAACGCATAGTCGTTGAACCCCAACGGCCACGGCCCGAACCATGGCTGCACGGTCACCACCGTGGCCAGCAGCCAGATCACCACCTGACTCCACGCCATCGTGTCAATCCAACGCAGCGAATGCCGGTCGGCATCCGAGCGCCGCGCACGCAAGTCGCGCCGGTAGCGATGCACGCGCAGCAGCGCAGCGGCCACGTAGGACAAACTGTAGACCAGCAGCGCCACGCTGAACCACAAACCGATCTGGCGCTCACCCGCGACCCAGTGTGCCGACAGGGCCGCGATCTGCGCATGGCTCATGGCCCAAACGTAACTGTTGAGCAGCAACATCACGCCGAAACCAAGCAGATGCACCCCGTCACGCCAGCGAAAGCCGCGCCCCTGCGTCAACGCCCGCACATACAGATAAAACAGGCTGCCATACAGGAACGGAAACAGCGCCACGAAGCGATAGGCGCGGAACCATTCCGCGCCGAAGGTATGCCAGTAGCCGGCCTTCACCGCCAGATCCAGCCCCACCAGCAACACCCACACGGCGAGCAGGCGGTTGGCCTCGCGGTTGGCCGGGCGTCGCCACAACGCCAACCCCAACAATGCCGCCTGTACGGCCGCGGCGATATAGACATAAACCCAGAAGGACAACTGCATGACATGCAAACTGGCCGGGAAGCGGCTCATGCTAGCAACCCGTTTCCGCATGATCCAGAAACCCGCGCGATTCACGCTTCGACGACGGACTCGGCAAGGTGCCATGCACGTCGCATGACGACGTCCAAATCCGCCGGATCGCACGCTCGTCCTGTCCAACCCGGCCATACCGGACGCGCTGGACGCGCATGGCACCGGACACTCTCGGCGCCCCACATCGAGAGTGAACCATGAAGCACAAAGCCGCATGGCGACAACCTGCCTTCCTTTTACTCGGCCTGCTGTGCCTCGGCTTGGCCGGCTACGCCTTCGACTATCTTTTTCGCGCCTACAACCCGCACAATCCTTTCAATGTGCGCCTCGCGTTCGACGGACTGGGCGTGCCGGCGCACTTGTTCGGTGGTGGGTTGGCGCTGCTGCTGGTGCCCTGGCAACTCAGCCCGCACGTGCGCCGGTGCTGGCCACGCCTGCACCGCCTCGGCGGGTGGCTATCCGCAACGGCCATCCTGGTTGGAGCCATCGGCGCCTTTTCGCTCGCCACTCGGACCACGTTGGGCGGCGCCGCCAGCGGCTGGGGGTTCACGCTATTGGCGATGGCCTGGCTGCTGTGCATCGGGCTTGGCATCCAATCCATCCTGGCCGGCGACATCGCAAGCCATCGGCGCTGGATGGTGCGCTGCGTCGCGCTGACCACGTCGTCGCTGACCTTGCGCCTGATGTTGGCCATCGGTTTCGTGCTGCACCTTCCCGCGGTGCCGGTCTACATCACTGCTGCATGGACGTGCTGGCCACTGAATCTGGCGGTCGGCGAATATTTGCTGAAGCGGGTCAGGCCCATGGCGGGTGCGGATGCAACCACTCGCATTCCGCTCGTCTGAGCCATGAACGACAAAGGCCGCGACAATGCGCGGCCTTTGCAGGGCAGCAGTGCAGCGTCATCAATTCGCGAGACGCTTGATGATGGCGTCGGCGAAGCTGTCGGTCGAGCCTTTGCCGCCAAGATCCGGCGTGGTGTGATCGCCCGCTTCCACGGTGACGCGAATGGCATGGCGCAAACGCTCGCCCTTGTCGAGCATGCCAAGGTGGTCGAGCATTTGCGCGGCCGCCAGCAACAAGGCGCAGGGATTGGCCACGCCTTTGCCGGCGATGTCCGGCGCCGAGCCGTGTACGGCTTCGAAAATCGCCGCCTCGGCACCGATGTTGGCACCCGGCGCCAGGCCCAGGCCGCCGACCAGACCGGCGCACAAGTCGGAGATGATGTCGCCGAACAGGTTGGTGGTGACAATCACGTCGAACTGCTCGGGGTCCATCACCAGCTGCATGCAGGTGTTGTCGACGATCAGCTCGTTGTACTGGATCTGCGGGTATTCCTTGGAAATTTCGCGTGCCACATCCAGGAACAGTCCCGAGGCCGTCTTGATGATGTTGGCCTTGTGCACCGCCGTGACTTTTTGGCGGCCCTTCTGCACGGCCAGCTCGAAAGCGTAGCGCACGATGCGCGTGGCGCCGCGGCGGGTATTGCGCACCAGCGACTGCGCCACCTCGCCATCCGGTGACATGGTCTGGCCTTCGGCCAGATACGCGCCCTCGGTGTTCTCGCGCACGGTGATGATGTCGATGCCGGTGTAGCGCGAGCGCGTGCCCGGAAAACTCACCGCCGGACGCACGTTGGCGTACAGGTCGAAGTGCCGGCGCAGCTGCACGTTGATCGAGGAGAACCCTTTGCCGATCGGCGTGGTCAGCGGACTCTTGAGCGCGACGCGATGCTGCGCGATGGCGTCCAGCGTCGCCTTTGGCAGCAACTCGCCCTGCGCTTCCAGGGCACTGGTGCCGGCTTCGACGAAATCGTAGTCGAGGCCGCAGTCCAGGGCATCAAGGACGCGCAACGTGGCGGTCATGATCTCGGGGCCGATGCCGTCCCCGCGGATCACGGCGATGGTCTTGCTCATGGGTACTCCTTGGAGGCGGCGCGATGCTCGCCCTGTAAAGACAATAGCCGGGCATTATATCGTGATCGCGCCACGGCATGAGCCGCCGCCGCCGCTCACCTCAAGCCGGATCAGCCAGAAGCGTGGCCAACTGGCCGCTGCGATCGGCCGCCACCAGGTCATCGTAGCCACCCACGCGCTGGCCATTGATGAAGATTTGCGGCACCGTGCGCGCGCCCTGGCTGCGCTCGAGCATTCGTTCACGCGCAGACGGATCCGAATCGACAAAAATCTCGTCCCAAGTCAGGCCCTTGGCCTTGAGCAGGTTCTTGGCGGCCACGCAATACGGGCAAACGTGGGTGGTGTACATCTCGATGTGTGCCACGACAAACTCCTCGGATGATGTCTTGCCACACCCAGATGAGGGCGACGGCTCGCCGACTCAAGCCTGAACGACAACGCCGGTAGTGCGCGAACCGACACTGGGGTATCGTGGTCAGATGCCCCGGATACCTCTCTCGCCCTGATCTTCATGCCAACCCGCCGATTGATTGCCGGACTGCTGGCCGCGGCCTTCACCGTGGCCACCGGCGCCGCCCATGCCCAGCAAACCAAGGTGCGCCTGCCCGACCTGGGTGGCTCGGCGCAGGCCTTGATTTCGTCACAGGAAGCCGGCGAAATCGGCGCCAGCATGTTGCACCAGATGCGTGCTGCCCATCTGGTGCTGGACGATCCGCTGGTGCATGACTACATCAACGACGTGGGCTATCGACTGGTGGCACACAGCGACAAACCTTCGCTGAAATTCACCTTTTTCGTCGTCGACACCCCGATCATCAACGCCTTTGCCGCACCTGGCGGCTACATCGGCATCAATGCCGGCCTGATCGATCTGACCCACAGCGAGAGCGAGCTGGCTGCGGTGATGGCGCACGAGATCGGCCACATCACCCAACACCACCTGGAACGCGCCTACGAAGCATCGAAAAAGGACCTGCCCTTGCAGGCGCTGGTGCTGCTCGGCGCCATTGCAGCGGCCACCGCCCAGGGCAACGGACACGGCTACGCCTATGGTTACAACGGCTACAACTACGGTGACGGTGATGCCGCCATGGGGGTGCTCACCGCCGGCATGGGCCTGATCGCGCAACGTCAAATCAACTTCACCCGCAAGGATGAAGAAGAAGCCGATCGCACCGGCATCCGCACTCTGGCCGCGGCCGGTTACGACCCGATGGCCATGGCCAGTTTTTTCCAGCGCATGGAAAACACGCTGGGCGGCGACAACAACGTGCCGGCACTGCTGCAGGATCACCCGGTCACGCTGGAACGCATTGCCGATGCCAAGGCCCGCGCGCGCATGCTCGAAAGCGAATACCAGCGCAACAAGGTGCCGCCGATCGGCCTTGCGCAATGGCAGAAAATCACCGCGCCGATCAGATTCGTGTCCAATCCCGAGGAATTGACGCAGCCGCATGACGACGGCAAGAACGAGTTGAGCCTGTACAAGCTGATGCGCGCGCGCGTGCGCGTACTCAGCGACCAGCCGAGCATCGCACTGACTTATTTCCAGCAGCAGATGCACCGCAAGGGATCCGACACACCAGCCACGCGCTATGGCTACGCACTGGCGCTGACCCGCAACCATGAAGCCGGCAAGTCCATCGCCGAGCTCAAGCCGCTGGCGGCCAAATTCCCGTCCAGCTTGCCGGTGAGTCTGGCCATGGCCGACGCCCTCAATCAGGACGGCCATGCGGCACAAGCCTTGGCCATCTACACCTCTCTCAATGCCGACACGCCACGCAACCGCGCCATCGTGACGGATTACGCCAACGCTCTGATCCGCGACAAATCGACGGTCCACGCCCGCATGGCAGCGAGCCTGCTCAAACCCCTGCTCAATGATGCCACCGAGCCGCAACTCTTCCAGACCTACGCCCGCGCCAGCGAAATTGCCGGCAACCAGGTCGATGCCGCCGAAGCCTGGGCCAATGCCAGCTACCTGTCCGGCCGTCCCTTCGACGCCATGCAGCAGCTGCAACGCATCATGAAGCGCAAGGATCTCAACTATTACCAGCGTGCGCGCATCCAGGCCGACATCAACCAACTGCGCCCGATTCTGCTGCAATTGCAGAAAAAACATATCCACACCGTGGATCGCCCCGGCAATGGCCAGCAAGCTGGCTGAAACGGCAGCCCGCGCGCGCCGGCGCTCCCGATTGCGTATGATGCGCACCTGACCCGTTGACCCGCCACGCCATGTTGAAACGCTCGCTGCTGCCGCTTCTGTTGCTCGTCTGCGCACCGCTGTATGCCGGCCAGCCCGGCAGCGGCAAGGTGCCGGCTCCGGCATCGAGCACCGCCAAAACCCAGGCTGCACTGCCCGAAGTGCTGCTCAAGACCAGCGAGGGCAACATCACCATCGAGCTGTTCCCCAACAAGTCGCCCAAGAGCGTGGCCAACTTCCTCGAATACGTGCGTTCGGGTTTCTACAGCAACACCGTGTTCCATCGCGTCATCGCCGGCTACATCATCCAGGGCGGCATCTACACCCCCCAGCTGGTGCAAAAGCGCACGCGTGATCCGATTCCGGCCGAGTCCGACAACGGCCTGAGCAACCTGCGCGGTACCGTGTCGGTGGCGCGTGGCGCGGATCCGGATTCGGGCACGTCGCAGTTCTTCATCAACCTGGTCGACAACCGCCGGCTGGACTTCATCAACAAGCAAAGCGGCCAGACCTGGGGCTACACCGTGTTCGGCAAGGTCGTGCAGGGCATGGACGTGGTCGACAAGATCGGCAACCTGCCGACCCACGCACAAGGCCCGTTTGCCGGCGACGTGCCCAAACCGTTGGTGGTGATCGAAAGCGCCACGATCGTCGGGGCCGGCCCGGCCACCGCCTCCAGTGCGCCGACCCACGTCACCAGCACCATCCCTTCCACAACAAAGAAAAAGGCATCCGCCCAGCACCGAGCCAAGACCAAGGCCAAGGCGCGCTGACGCATGGCCACCCTGTTCATCGCCGACCTGCATCTGGATGACAGTCGGCCACACATCACCACTCTGTTCGAGCACTTCCTCGCCAGCGACACGGTGCGCGCGGCAACTGCGCTGTACATCCTCGGCGATCTGGTCGAAGCCTGGATCGGCGATGACGACGACGCCGAGCTGCCCGCGCGCATCGCCACTGCCACCCGTGCCGTGGCCGACAGTGGCGTGCCAGTGCATTTCATGCACGGCAACCGGGATTTTTTGCTGGGTCAGGATTTCGCCGCGCGCGCCGGCCTGCACCTTATCGAGGCCGATGCCGTGGTGCACGACATCGAGGGCCAGCCCACACTGCTGATGCACGGCGACACCCTGTGCACCGACGATGCGATCTACCAGAAGGTGCGTGTTGAAGTGCGCTCGCCCGCATGGAAGGCGCAGGTGCTGGCAACGCCACTCGCGGCACGACGCGCGCTGGCCATCCGCTCGCGCGCGGAAAGCCGCGAGCACACCGGCAACACCGCCGAGACCATCATGGATGTCAACCAGGGCGCGGTGGAAACCGCCATGCGCGAAGCCGGGGTCAAGCGCCTGATCCACGGCCACACTCACCGCCCGGCCATCCACGATTTCACGCTCGACCATCATGCCGCCCAACGCATCGTGCTTGGCGACTGGTACGAGCAAGGTTCGGCCTTGCTCGTCACCCGTGACCACGTGGCTCTGGCCAAGCTGTCGGCACGATAAACAACCCCGGCCTGCGACCAATCACCGCGGTGCGATCTTGCCGACCCGGCACACATCCAGACCGCAATCACGGCTTGGAACAGGCCTTCGCAGCCAGTCACGGATACCCCAACCATCCGCACCTGCGCGCGGCCCGACATGGTGGTAACTTCGGCGGGTTATTCAACCCACGGAGTGCGAACATGTCCCTGACCCATCTGCGTTCCCGTACCAACCGCCCGATGCGCCTTGCCGCGGCGCTGTCGATGGTCCTGCTCGGCGCAACCCTTTCCGTCGCCGCCTTCGGTGATGCCGCCGATGCCCATATCCCGCCGCCACAGAACACGCCCTACCCCGGCACCATTCAGATCCACGTCGATGCCACCGATACCGCGCAAGGCATCTTCCGCGTGCACGAAACCATTCCGGTCACGGCGGGCGAACTGACGCTGTTCTACCCGAAGTGGATTCCCGGCAATCATGCGTTCAATCCCGATTCGCTGGACAAATTTGCCGGTCTGGTCATCACCGCCAACGGCAAACGCATCCCGTGGCTGCGCGACAAATACGACACCTACGCGTTCAAGGTGAACGTGCCGCAGGGCGTGACCAAGCTCGACGTCTCGTTCCAGTGGCTGGTGGCACGCGACAGCGACCAGGGCTCGATGCTGATGACCAACCGCATCCTCGACATCAAGTGGAACGACATGTCGTTGTATCCGGCCGGCCACTACACCAGCAAGATCACCTTCGCACCCAGCGTGACCTTCCCTACCGGCTGGAAGTTCGGCACCGCGTTGGAAACCGCGTCGCACAACGGCAACACCTACACCTTCAAACCGACCACCTACAACACCCTGGTCGACTCGCCGATCTACGCGGGCAAATACTTCAAGCGGCTCGATCTTGATCCGGGTGCCAAGGTACCGGTGCACATGGACTTGGTCGGCGAGGCCGAGAAGGATCTCGACGTCAAACCGCAGGAGCTGAAAATGCTGCGCACGCTGGTGCAGCAGGAATACAAGCTGTTCGGCTCGCACCATTACAATCATTACGACTTCCTGGTGTCGGTGTCGAACCTGTTTGCCATGAACGGGCTTGAGCATCATCAGTCCAGCGAAGACGGCGTCGGTGCCAATTTCTTCACGCGCTGGCATCCCGGCAGCAAGAAGCACCCGGCCCCGCCATTCCGCGGCGGCCTGTTCGCGCACGAATACACGCACTCCTGGAACGGCAAGTTCCGCCGCCCGGCCGACCTGTGGACACCGAACTTCAACGTGCCGATGGGCGACTCGCTGCTGTGGGTGTACGAAGGCGAAACCCAGTACTGGGGCCAGGTGCTGCCGGTGCGTTCGGGCATGGAAACGGCCAAGGACTTCCGCGAGATGCTGGCCGCCATTGGAGCAGGCTTTGCCCGCGGCACGCCGGGCTTCCAGTGGCGCAACATTCAGGACACCACCAACGACGAGATGATCGCGCACCGCCGCCCGCGTCCGTACCGCAACTGGCAAATGGGCGAACAGTACTACGTCGGCGGCGCCATGATCTGGCTGGATGTCGATTGCAAGATCCGCGCGCTGACGCACGATCGCAAGTCGCTGAACACCTTCGCGCATGACTTCTACAGCATGGACAACGGCAGCTTCGTCACCAAGACCTACACGTTCGACCAGTTGGTCGCCGGTCTCAACCACGTCGTCAAATACGACTGGGCCAAGTTCCTGCGCACGCGCCTTGACCAGCACAAACCACCGCTGCAAGGCATCGAAGCCAGTGGCTGGAAACTGGAGTTTTCCGACCAGCCCAATGCCGACATGAAGAAAATGATGCAGCGCTTCCACGCGCATGATTTCGCCATCACCATCGGCCTGTCGGTCGGCGGCAACGGCAAAATCCGCGATGTGCTGTGGAACGGCCCGGCGTTCAAGGCCGGCGTCGGCTCCGGCGACACGCTGGTCGCGGTCAACGGGCATGCCTACAGCGGTGACGTGCTGGAGCAGGCCATCGTTGCCGCCAAGAAGGACAAGACGCCGATCAATTTGCTGCTGAAGTTCCAGGGCCACTACCGTACCGTCGCCGTGCCTTATTACGGCGGCCCGCAGTATCCGCATCTGGTCCGCATCAAGGGCACGCCCGATTACCTCGACCAGATTCTCAAGGCGATGTGATCCTGATCCGTATCCGCAACTTCGAAAACGCCGGGCTGCAAACCCGGCGTTTTCCGTTGAGCAGCCGCCGTGTCGTCCGTTCACCGGCAAGCGCCTACAATCAAGGCGCCTTCCGCCAGGAGTCCGCATCATGGGTTTCCATCAGGACGCACCGCAGCTTCCGCACCCTCTGCACACGGATCAACTGCTGCAGCACCTGCTGACACACGACCTGCCCGCGACTCGCCATCCGGCGACGCTGCCAGATCTGGAAGCACTGGGCGATTACGCGCTGCAAGCTTATGCCCGACGCCGACATACCCCACCCGAAACTCCAGTGCATACGCCGTGGTCGGCGTGGGGTCGACGTGTGGATCGCATTGCCCTGACCACCGCATGGCGCGAAGGCGCCACCATCACCACGCGCCATGGCGTCCTCGCCACCGGGCACGACGCCGGCAACGGACCCACGGCGCGGCTGGAGCAATTCCTGCGCGTGTACTTGTATCACGTTGCCAGCGAGTTCTACACCTGCCCGCTGGCCATGACCGACGGCGCCGCGACGGCGATCAAAGCCAGCGGCAACCGGGCATTGATGGATCGCGCCTTGCCGCATTTTCTTGGCCGCGATGCAACCGAGCTGTGGCTGTCCGGCCAATGGATGACCGAAACCATCGGCGGCTCCGACATCAGCCACACCGAGACGCAGGCCCGACGCGATGTCGACGGCCAGTGGCGACTGTACGGACGCAAATGGTTCACCTCGGCCATCGTCGGCGAGGCGGCCATGGCCTTGGCGCGGCCCGAAGGACATGCCGACGGCCTGGCCTTGTTCTACGTGGAAACGCACGATGCCGAGGGCCACTGGAACGGCCTTGCCATCGACCGCATCAAGGACAAACTGGGCACGCGCGAGCTG
Source organism: Rhodanobacteraceae bacterium (assembly GCA_036379495.1). GTDB lineage: Bacteria > Pseudomonadota > Gammaproteobacteria > Xanthomonadales > Rhodanobacteraceae > Oleiagrimonas. The sequence continues at coordinate 14,602 of DASVGO010000030.1, forward strand.
CCCACCGCCGAAATCCATCTCGATGGCGTGCCGGCTTGGCCCATCGGCGATCTGGCCCAGGGCGTGCACCAGGTCGTGCCCATGCTCAACGTCACGCGCACCTGGAACGCCGTGTGCGCGGTGGCCAGCAGCGCGCGTTGCCTGGCCCTGGCCGGCGATTATGCACGTCGCCGCACGGCCTTCGGCCATCCGCTGATCGAGCAGCCGTTGCACTTGCGCACACTGGCCGACCTGCAGGCCGAGCACGCCGGCGGTTTTGCACTGGCTTTTTGCGTGGCCGAACTGCTGGGTCGCACCGAAGCCGATCAGGCTGCCAATTTCGAGCCCGCCCTGTTGCGCCTGCTCACGCCGCTGGCCAAGCTGTGGACCGGCAAGCTCGCGGTGAACATCGCCAGCGAAACCCTGGAATGCTTTGGCGGCAACGGCTACATCGAAGACACCGGTCTGCCGCAACTGCTGCGCGACGCGCAGGTATATCCGATCTGGGAAGGCACCACCAACGTGCTGTCGCTGGACATGCTGCGCGCACTGGGCAAGCACGGCCTCACGCCGCTGCGTCAAGGCATCACGGCGTGGCTGGTCACGGTGCCCGAACACGCGCCGGTCCGACGCATCATCGAACACGCTCTGGACTCGGTCGATGCGCACCTGCAGGCCGCCTCCACGGCCCCCGACCGCCTGGCCAGCGGCGCGCGCGGCATCGCCGTGAGCCTGGCTCGCACCGCCGCCGCTGCCCTGCTCACCCGCAACGCCGCGCGCGCGCCCGAGGATGCTTTCGCACAGGCCGCGCTCGCCGTGTTCACGGACCACGGCCTGCTGCGCCTGGTCGACACCAGTCATCTGGATGCCATGCACGCCCTGCTCGCGCCGGCACATGACGCGGCGGCATAATACGCAGCCTGCGATCACCCACGGACACCCGCACCATGCAACGGCTGAGCATCATCACCACCGGCGGTACCATCGACAAGGTCTATTTCGACGCCAAATCCGATTACAAGATCGGCGCCCCGCAGATCGGTGACATCCTCAAGCAACTGGGCGTCGGCTTCGGTTTCGATGTCACCTCCCTGCTGCACAAGGACAGCCTGGACATGACCGACAGCGATCGGGTGCTGATCCGCGACACCATCGCCGCCCAGCCGCACCGGCACGTGCTGGTGACGCACGGCACCGATTCGATGGTCGAAACCGCGCGTGTGCTTGAAGGCCTGGACGACAAGGTGATCGTGCTGACCGGGGCACTCAGTCCGGCCAAGTTCGAAGGTTCCGATGCCGTGTTCAACATCGGTTGCGCGGTGGGCGCGGTGCAAACGCTGGACTCGGGCGTGTGGATCGCCATGAACGGCCTGGTATGGGACCCGCGCAAGGTGCGCAAGAACCGCGCTGCCAATCGCTTCGAGGCCAGCGCGCCCTGACAACGCGCCAGTGCGTCACATCATGCCGGTTTCCAGCTTGGCCTCGTCGGACATCATCGAGTAGTTCCACGGCGGATCGAACACGAGGTCGATGTCGGCATCGACGATGGTCGGGATCATTTCCAGTTTTTCCTTGGCATCGTTGACCAGGATGTCGCCCATGCCGCAGCCCGGCGCGGTCAGCGTCAGCTTGACGTAGACCACGCGCTGGCCATTCTCGGTGTGCTCCAGACTGACGTCGTAGACCAAACCAAGATCGACCACGTTGACCGGGATCTCCGGATCGAAACAGGTGCGCAGCTGCTGCCATACCAGCTTTTCGACATCCGCATCGCCGGCATCCTCGTCCAGCGTCAGCGGCTCGGGCGCGGGTTTGCCCAGCGCGTCGTGATCGGCGCCGGCGACGCGGAACAGGTTGCCTTCGACATAAATCGTGAAGCTGCCGCCCAGGGCCTGGGTGATGTAGCCGACCTGGCCGGCGGGCAGCGTGACCTGGTTGCCGGCCGGCACCATCACGGCTGGGCAGTCGCGCTGCAGGGTGAAAGGTTCGCTGTTGATGCTGAAACCGCTCATGGTGTTCCTGTGGATGGCTGAAGACGTGGCCTGAGTGCCCATTATGACGGTTCTACATGCGGACCACGGTCACCAAGGTCAAGCAGCCAGCGCCGACAACCGGCTATGATGGCCGTTTTGTTGCCGTCGATTGTCCATGCCTGCTGCCATGCCCGGACCCCATCATGCCCCGTGAGCCCGTGTGGCGCATGGGCTTGCACATCCTGCTCGCCGTGACGTGCACCCTCGCCATTGCACTGGCCTTGGGCGCCGCGTGGATGGCGACCGCTCTCAGTCTGGCCTCGGCCAGCTGGTGGTTCGCGATCGTGGCCGGCATCGTCATGGGCTACACGGCGCGCACATGGATCACCCGACAACGTGTCGCGGCCACCGTGCTCGCCATGCTCGGCACCATGCTGGCAGCCATCTACATGCGCTGCCTGTATGAAGGCCTGCAACTGGCCGCCATGATGGGCATGGGGCTGATCGACACCTTGCGCACCGCCGGCCCCGGCATGCTGTTGCTGCTGGCGCGCGGTTCACTGGACACGCGCATGCTGACCGCGATCGCAGCAGGCATCGCGCTGGCGGGGCTGCTGGCCTGGTGTTTGCCAGCGCACCGCGACGCCACGCCGATCAACCGTCAAGATCCTTGAGCGCCGTCACCAGGGCCGCCGCCATGGCCTGCCCGTCACCGTACAGCATGCGTGTGTGGTCGGCATAGAACAGCGCATTCTCGATGCCGGCAAAGCCCTTGCCCCGCCCGCGCTTGATGACGATGGCATTGCGCGCGGTCGCCACATCCAGCACCGGCATGCCGTAAATGGGCGAGCCCGGATCGGTCCTTGCCACGGGATTGACCACGTCGTTGGCACCGATCACCAGCACCACGTCGGTATTGGGAAACTCTGGGTTGATGTCGTCCATGTCGGCAATCAGGTCGTACGGCACACCGGCTTCGGCCAGCAGCACGTTCATGTGCCCCGGCATGCGCCCGGCGACCGGATGGATCGCGAACGCCACCTTGACGCCGCGCTCGATCAGCAATCGCGCGAATTCCCAGATCTTGTGCTGCGCCTGCGCCACGGCCATGCCGTAACCCGGTACCACGACCACGCGCTCGGCGTAGGCCATCATCACCGCCGCATCCGACGCCTCGATCGGCTTGAGCGCCCCTTCGAGCTCCTGCGCATCCGCGCCTGACGCCGTGACGCCAAACTGGCCAAACAACACATTGCCCAGCGAACGGTTCATGGCCTTGGCCATCAACTGCGTCAGCAAGGTGCCAGCCGCGCCCACCACCATGCCGGCGATGATCATGGCCTCGTTGCCCAGCGCAAAACCCTCGAAGGCGACCGCCAGGCCCGTGCAGGCGTTGTACAGCGAAATCACCACCGGCATGTCGGCGCCGCCGATCGGTACCGTCAGCAACACGCCGAACACCAGGGCCAGCACGAAGAAGGCGACGATCAGACTGATCTCGAGACGCCCCATGACCAGCAACACGCCCAACACGATGGCCGCGGCCAGCAGCAGCATGTTGATGACGCGCTGGCCGGCGAACACCCAGCGTCGGTTCATCCAGCCCTGCAATTTGGCAAAGGCGATCAGCGAGCCCGAAAACGACACCGCGCCGATCAGCGAACCCAGCACCGCCAGCGCCAGATGCAACATGCTTTGGCCACCTGTGCCGACGGGCGCAAGCCCCAACAACGCGGCAACCCCGAGCAGCTCTGTCGCCCCGATCGCCGCCGCTGCACCGCCACCCATGCCGTTGTACAGCGCCACCATCTGCGGCATGGCCGTCATTGCCACGCGTCGCCCGGTCACCCAGGCAATGGCCACCGCCACCACGATCGCCACCACCATCAGTATCAAATGGTGCATGCCGGGCAGGAAAAACGTGGCCAGCACCGCCAGCAGCATGCCCACGCCGGCCCAATGGATGCCACCACGCGCCGTGCGCGGCGAGCTCATGCGGCGCAAACCGATGATGAACAGCACTGCAGCCAGAAAATAAATCGCGCGCACCACCCACACGGCCGCGCTCATGCCTTGCCCTCCGGCTCGTCGCCAGGTTTGCGGCTGGTCTTGAACATCTCCAGCATGCGCTCGGTGACGACGTAGCCGCCAGCCACATTGCCGGCCGCCAGCAGCACCGCCACCACGGCCAACCCGGTTTCCCAGGGCGTGCGTGCGTGGCCCAGTGCCACCATCGAGCCGACCAGCACGATGCCATGCACGAAATTGGAACCGGACATCAGCGGCGTATGCAAAATCACCGGCACGCGCGAGATGATCTCGTAACCGGTAAATGCCGCCAGCATGAAGATGTACAAAGCCACAAAACCGTCGATCATGGCACCCTCCGCCCGCCTGGGGCTACGATAATGCCAGCATACGCCGGCACGCGCCCGCCTCCGTGCGTTCCGGTGTCAACCGTTGTCCCATCCCCGCGTTATCCGGAGCAACAGCACGTGACAGACCCCCGCCATGCCAAAGAACACGAGGATGAAAACGTGACCAGCCTTGCTCCCGCCATGGACGCAGGGCTTGCCGCCGACACTGTCACCGTGCCGGTCAGTCTGGACGCGTTCCTTGCCGACGTGGAACAACGAGCATGGCGCGTGGCCAGGTTCGCGCTCAATGACCACGAGGAAGCACTGGATGCCGTTCAGGACGCCATGCTGCGACTGGTGCAGCGCTACCGCAACAAGCCGGCTGCCGAATGGGCGCCGCTGTTCTGGTCGATCCTGCGCCGGCGCATCGTGGACCTGCAACGCCGCCGCAAGGTACGTTCGGTCGTGGTGGGCTGGCTGGGTGGTGGTCGCGATGGCAATGGCGAAGAACTGCCGGCTTGGGATCCACCTGATCACGGACCCGGCCCGCAACGCGAGCTTGAGGATCAACACGCCATGGCCGCGCTCAACGAGGCCGTGCAGCAGTTGCCGGCACGGCAACGCGAAGCCTTCATGCTGCGCGTGCTCGAGGACATGAACGTGGCCGATACCGCAACGGCCATGGGCTGCTCCGAAGGCAGTGTCAAGACCCATCTGTCGCGTGCCATGCACACGCTGCAGGACCAATTGGAGGATTGGCGATGAAACATCCGCATACCGACCATTTCGCCGACCGCGCCCGCACCCTGTACCTGCGCGCCGGTCCGCACCTGGACACCACCACGGCCGCCCGCCTGCGTGCCGCACGTCGCAGCGCACTGGACACAAAACCGCAGCATCACGCACTGCGCTGGATGGTGCCGACCGGCGCCTGTGCAGCGGCCCTGCTGGCGGCGCTGACCATCTGGCAGCCGCTGCAGCACCCGGCCACCGTCGCGACCATGGCGCCAACCTCCGCCGACGTCACGCAGGCTCTGCCACCGGACGTCGACCAGACCAATCCGGCGCTGTACCAGAACCTCGACTTCTACGCCTGGCTGGCCCATCAACCAGCCACCAAGGCCTCCGCCACTTCTGGGCATTGATCGCATGCGCATGATCGCCACGTTCCTGGCAGGCATGACCGCCATCTTGCTGATCTCCCCTGCGTGGTCGGCCATGCCTGTGCCCGTGCATCCGTGGCCACAATCCACGCACGCTCACGGGCCGCCGCCGCCACCGATTCCATGGACCAGCCTCGACCCGACGGCACAGCAAATCCTCGCACCGTTGAAGCCGCGCTGGGCGCACATGTCGCCGCACGAACAGCATCACATCATGCACAAGGCGCGTCACTGGGAAACGCTGCCCGCAGCCCGACGTGAAGCCATTCGCGAACGCATCGCGAACTGGCAGCGCATGACCCCGGCCGAGCGCCGCCGTGCCCGCTTCAACCACCGCGTCTACGATCGCCTCAACGCGCAGCAACGCGCCGATCTGCACGCGGCCTACGAACGCTTCAAGCATCTTTCCCCGGCCCAGCAGCAAGCCTTGCGGGAACGCTGGCGTCACCTCAGCTCGTCGCAGCAACGCCACTGGATACAAAACGGCGCCGACGGCAAGCTGCCACCACCCAAGCGTCACGGGCACTGGCAGCACTGACCACACACTCGACCGCAACGGCCAGGCCGATCGGGTTCAGACGCCAAATCGCACTTCCCCGCCATGCACGATGCAAGTGGCGGCCACCAGTTCATCGTCGAAATCCGGCGACATGGCGCCGTCGCGCATCAGCAGCTGTGCGAAATGCATCAGGTTGCGGGCGTACATTTCCGAAGCATGCAACGGTGCGCCGGCGGACAGGTTCAGCGCTCCGATGATGGACTTGCCGCCCCGCTCGACACGCTCGCCCGGGCGCGTCAATTCGCAATTGCCACCCCCCTCGGCCGCCATGTCGACGATCAGCGCACCGCGATTCATGCCATCGACCATCGCTATCGACACGATCTTCGGCGCCGGTCGGCCAGGCACGGCTGCCGTGGTCACCACCACATCGACGGTCTTGAGATGTTCGGCCAGCGCGCGCTGCTGTGCGGCGCGCTCATCATCGGACAATTCCCGTGCATAGCCGCCGCTGCCACTGGCGGCCACGCCCAGCTGCAGAAACTTCGCTCCCAGCGACTGCACCTGTTCGCGGGTTTCCGGGCGCACGTCATAACCTTCCACCTGCGCGCCCAACCGCCGCGCCGTGGCAATGGCCTGCAGGCCGGCCACACCGGCACCAACCACCAGCACCTTCGCCGGACGCAGAGTGCCCGCCGCCGTGGTCAACATCGGGAACAGCTTGGGGCAAGCTTCGGCCGCGACCAGCATGGCGCGATAACCCGCCACCGCCGCCTGCGAGCTCAACACGTCCATGGATTGCGCGCGCGTGATGCGCGGCAGCAACTCCAGGGAGTACGCTGACAGGCCACGACTGGCCCACGCCGCCAGCCGCACACCGGCACCATGCGGACGCAGCTGGCCAAGCATGCCTGCGCCTTCACGCAGATGTCCGACCACCGCATCCGGTGGCGGCTGCACGCAGAACAGCAGATCGGCATGTGCCGCCACTTCCGCAGCATCGGCAAAATGCACATCCTTGTAGGTTGCGTCGGCAAATCCGGCCGCTTCGCCTGCACCGTGTTCCATCCATACTTCCACGTTGTCGTCATGCAGTTTGGATGCCACCTCCGGCGTGATCGCGACGCGACGTTCGCCTCCGGCGGTTTCGCGCAGGGCGGCAATATGTGTCGGCATGTGGCTCCTCCTCCGGCTGACTTGGCGATACACTGGCTGACCCGCCATCGGCAAGATACTCCATACGCCCTGGAAGGAGCACGCATGACCTTGGTTGACGAGTTGATCGAACAGGCCCGCGCAGTGCGCGAACATGCCTACGCACCCTACTCCGGTTTCCATGTCGGAGCGGCAGTGGTCAGTCGCGACGGCCACATCTACACTGGTTGCAATGTCGAAAACGCTTCCTACGGCCTGACCGCCTGCGCTGAGCGCAATGCGCTGTGCGCGGCCATCGCCGATGGTTGCAAGCCGGGCGATCTTTTACACATGGCCGTCATCGGTGACACCGAAGCACCGATCAGTCCCTGCGGTGCCTGCCGTCAGGCCATGCAGGAATTGGGTGGCAACCAACTGCGCGTGACCTTGGCCAACTTGCATGGCGACAGTCGCGACACCACCGCCGGTGAACTGCTGCCCGCCGCCTTTGCCCTGATTCCCGCCACCACTGATTGATTCATGACCGATCCCTTGCACACCCTGCTCACTCGCCAATCCATTCCTTCGCGTCAGCTGGGCGAACCGGCGCCCGACGACGCCACCCTCGAACGTCTGCTCGAAGCCGCCATCCGCGTCCCTGACCACGGCAAACTCGTGCCCTGGCGGCTCATCATTCTGCGCGGACCGGCCAAGCTCGAACTGGGTCAGCGCTTGGCGCACATGGCGCTGGAGAAACAGCCCGACCTGTCCGAAGCCAAGCGTGAAAAAGAGCGCACGCGCTTTGCACACGCCCCGCTGGTGATCGCCGTGGTCGCCTGCCCCAACCTCGACAGCCCTATCCCGCAACAGGAACAACTGCTCTCAGCCGGCTGCCTGGCCTACAACCTGCTGCTGGGTGCGCAGGCACTGGGCTTCGGTGCACAATGGCTGACCGGCTGGGCGGCCTACGATCGCGACGCCGCGCGCGAGTTCGGTCTGGCCGATCACGAACACATCATCAGCTTCGTGCACATCGGCACGGCGCAGTGCGAGGTCCCCAAGCGCACTCGCCCGGCACTCGCCGACGTGGTCAGCACGTGGGCACCGTGAACACATCGCAACCACGGCTGCATCTGGTCGATGGCAGCCTGTATGTGTTTCGTGCCTGGCATGCCATGCCAGGCGATTTTCTCGATGCCGATGGCCACCCCGTGCATGCGGTGCGCGGCTTCATCCAGTTCCTGTGCGACCTGCTCGAACGCGAGCGCCCCAGCCATCTGGCCGTGGCCTTCGACGGCTCGCTGACCAGCTCCTTCCGCAACGCCGTCTATCCGCCCTACAAGGCCAACCGCGAGTTGCCGCCGGCCGAACTCGATTACCAATTCCAGCGTTGCCGCGAAATCACCGCGGCGATGGGCATCACCGTGCTGATCGATGACACCTACGAGGCCGACGATCTCATCGGCAGCGCGCTGTGGACCGCCCGCGCCGAGGGTATCGCCAGCACCATCGTGTCCGCCGACAAGGATTTCGGCCAGCTCCTGGGCGACGCCGACGAGCAATGGGATTTTGCGCGCAATCACCGTTACGGCCCGGTCGGCGTCATCGACAAGCTCGGCGTCGCGCCGGCCCAGGTCGCCGACTACCTGGCGCTGTGCGGTGACAGCGTGGACAACATACCCGGCGTACCCGGCATCGGCGCCAAGACTGCCGCCGCCCTGCTCACGCACTTCGGCAGTCTGGATGCCCTGCTTGAGCGCGTGGACGAGGTCGCCTTCCTGCATCTGCGCGGGGCCAAGGCCTGCGCGCAACGCCTGCGCGAACATGCCGACGCCGCGCGCATGTTCCGCCGCCTGACGCGCATCGCGCTGGACGCCCCCGTGCCGCCGCACACCAGCGACTTGGCCTTGGCCAGCGCGCACGCCGACACGCTGGAAACCCTCGCCGAACACCTGCGCCTTGGCCCGCTGACGCGCGAACGCCTGCGCAAGATTCTTTCGCTGCCATCCAGGAACCCCGCATGACCGAGACCTGCGCCATCCCCGACGCCGCTACGCCTGTCGACGTGCTGTACCAGGGCCAGTGGCTGACCTTGAAGACCCGCGGCCATTGGGAGTTCGTCGAACGCAATAACCCCGGCGGTGCCGTCATCATCATCGCCGTCACCACGGATGACTGCGTCCTGTTCGTCGAACAATTCCGCGTTCCGATCATGCAGCGCACCATCGAAATGCCCGCCGGTCTGGTCGGCGACATCGCCGGACACGACGACGAAAGCGCCCTGTTGGCAGCGCAACGCGAACTGGAAGAAGAAACCGGCTACGCCTGTGATGACATCCGCTTTCTGCACGCCGGTCCGTCCTCGGCCGGCATGAGCACCGAAATGATGGCCTTCGTGCGCGCGCACGGTTTGCGCAAGGTCGGTCCTGGCGGCGGCGATGCCAGCGAGGACATCACCGTGCATGAAATCCCGCGCACACGGGCCGGCGCCTGGCTGCTGGCCAAGGCGCGCGAAGGCTATTCGATCGATCCCAAGCTGTTCGCAGGCCTGTGGCTGCTGGAACACGACGCACTGTTCCAGGCGTAAAAAATCAGGCTCGGCGACGGCGCCAGCATTGCCCCCCGGCCAGCACGGCCAGCGCGGCGACCACCCACGCGAGCACGGCCGCCATCACGCTGGCCGTCAGCCACACGATGCCCGCAAGTAGCGCCAGCAATGTCACGCCCGTGGCCAATGCCAGCGGCACGGCGATGCGCGCGGACAGCCACAGGCGCAGCACCAGCCACGCACCCAGCCACGCCAGCACCAGCGCCAGCACGCGCCAAGCCCACACGGAACCCGGTGGCAGCGGCAAGCTGGCGAAGATGTCCGTCAACGAGCGCGCACCCAGTTGCACCCGGAACCCCGGGTGCCGCCCGCTTGCCGGCACCAGCGACGTGCCATCGACACGCGCCACCACGGTGACGGTCTCGATCGGACGGGCCAGCCAGCTCACACGCAGATCGCCAAGCTGCGGCGAACCGGAATTCGCACTGGTGGTCAACATGCCGCCCCGGATCCGGAAACTGGCCTGCAGGTTGGCCGGCAGCTGGTTGAAATCGGGCGTGATCGGCTCCGGCAGGCCGGGCAGTGCACGCACGATGGCAGGCGCAAGGCGATAGCCGTCCAAACGCACGGCGGGCGCGTCGAAGCGCTGACTGGTGAACGGAAACGATTGCGCGTTGGCGTGGCCCTGCGGCTGATCGAAATGGCTGGAATCCACCGGGTGATCAATCCAGTCCTGCTGATACGACACCACGCCGCCTACCCGTACCTCGTGCCACTGGAACATGGCCACCTTGCGCACCAGCAAGGGCGTGTCGGCATACACGCGGAAATCGCGGTCGCCCGGCGCATCGACAATCTCCGGCTCGCCGGTCACCAGCACCGTCTTGCCACTCTGGTCCGCAGCCGGCGCGGCATGCGTCCCCAGCATCAGCACGTCGCCGCCGAACCGGGCCAAGCCGTGCCGCCATGCCGCTGCTGCCAGCTCATTCGCGCCCAGCACCCACAGGCCGATCAGCAGCAACACCACGCCGATGATCGCCGCCACCCACCCCTGCTTGCCGTTGCCCATGTCGCCCCCTGTCGTTACAAGGTCATGCCGTCGAGCACCGGCCGCGCATCGACGGCGCTGTAGCGCCCACGCTCGTCACACGCCACGCCCGCACTGGCGCAGGCATGATCGTGGGTGAAAAACAGGCGCACGTCGCGCATCAGCTTGTCTTCGAGAAACGCGCGCTTCTCGTCGATGACCTTTTCCGGGTAGCGGTCGTAGCCCATCGAGATCGGCACATGCACCCAGAAGCGGCCGGGAATGAGATCGGCACAAAACACGATGCCGTGGCGATCGGCCGGGCCACGAATCTCGGCCAGGGTCAGGCCCGGCGTATGGCCGTCCGAATAAGTGAAGCGCACGGCTTCGCCCAGGGTTTTCGAATACTCGCCGTCAACCAGTTCGAGTCGACCGCTGGCATCAAGCAGGTCCGGCAATTCGGGAATGAACGAAGCCCGGTCGCGCGGGTGCGGATGCCGCGCGCGCTCGTAATGGCGCCGCCCCACCACGAAGCGCGCATTGGGAAACAGCAAACGCGGCGCCTGCCCTTCGCACCAACTCGCCAGCAAGCCGCCGGCATGATCGAAATGCAGATGCGAAAGTACCACCACATTGATATCGGAATCGCTGACGCCGATCGCCGCCAGCGATTCCAGCAGCACGTGACGATCTTCGACCACGCCATAACGCTCGCGCAGCTTCGGCTCGAAGAAGGCGCCGATACCGGTCTCGAACAAGACCGTCTTGCCGTCCAGATCCCTGGCCAGCAGGCAGCGGCAGGCCAGCGGGATGCGGTTTTGATCGTCCGGTTCGATCCAGCGCGACCACATGGCCCGCGGCGCGTTGCCGAACATCGCGCCACCATCAAGTTTTTGCGAATTGCCTGAAAGAGACCACAACTGCATGCAAGCCTGCCCGCTGAATGGATGGCCCATCCTAATGCCAGTGCCCCGTTTCAGTCATGCACCGAATCAACCGCAGCCCGATCACCGACCCTGCGGCAGGATCAGCATGGCGTCGCCGTAGGAGAAAAAGCGATACCGCTCGACCACGGCATGGCGATAGGCCGCCAGCATCAATTCGCGGCCAGCCAGCGCCGACACCAGCATCAGCAGCGTTGATTGCGGCAGATGGAAGTTGGTGACCAGGCCGTCGATGGCACGGAAGCGGTAACCGGGGAAAATGAAGATATTGGTTTCACCGCTGAAGGGTTCCAGCTCATCTCCCTGGCATGCGCTTTCCAGCGCCCGCACCACGGTCGTCCCCACGGCAATGACGCGACCACCTGCAGCACGGGTCTTGCGGATCTGCTCGACCAGGCCAGCACCGACATTCAGCCATTCGCGATGCATGTGGTGATCTTCCACGCGCTCGGCACGCATGGGCTGGAACGTGCCGGCACCGACATGCAGCGTGATGCAACCGGTATCGATGCCGCGCGCGGCCAATGCCTCCATCAATGCGGGGTCGAAATGCAGACCGGCGGTCGGCGCTGCGACCGCACCACCGTGACGGGCAAAGATGGTCTGGTAACGCTCCTTGTCGCGAATGTCGTCAGCACGTTCGATGTACGGCGGCAACGGCATGTGACCCATGTGTGCCAGGCGCTTTTCCAACGGCTCGCCGGCATCGAAACGCAGGTTGAAGAATTCGCCGTCACGACCAAGCACCTCGACCTCGCTGCCATCCTCGAGGATGATGCGGCCGCCTTCGGCCGGCTTCTTGCTGACGCGCAGCTGTGCACGCGCTTCGTGCGTGCCGATCACCCGTTCGATCAGGATCTCCACCAAGCCACCCGTGGACTTGCGCCCGTACAGCCGCGCGGGCAACACGCGGGTGTCATTGAACACCAGCAAGTCCCCGGAATGCAGCAGTTGCGGCAGTTGCCGGAACTGGCAGTCCTGCCACTGCTTTTGTGGTACATCCAGACACAACAGACGACTGGCGCTGCGTTCAGCCAAGGGTTCCTGCGCGATCAAGGCGTTCGGCAGGTCGAAGTCGAAGTCGGATTTTTTCAAGGCTTTGGCAGACTGATGCCTGCGATGCGTGGGTAGCCGAGCATTTTACTCCCAGCCTGTACCCGACATGTCCGCCTGCGCAGGCCGTCACATCCACCCCCTTCGGTTTGCACCCCCAAGCGCAGTACAATGCCGGGTTTCGTCAACCCGATTCCGGCCGATGCCTCGCGCGGCCGTCCACCACGGAGTGCCCCATGAGTTCGCCGCAGGCTGACAATACCGAGCGCGCAAGCATCCGCGTCGAAGGTAGTACCGACGCCCTGCCGGTGGCACCGGCACTGGGTCTGTCACTGGATGCCGCGCGCATGCCGCGCAAATCCACACTGGTCAACCACCGCATCCTGATGATCAGCGCCTTGGCCGTCATCATCGGTGCGGCCGCGGCCGGCGTCGCGCAACTGTTGATGCTGCTCATCAACATCATCACCGACCTGGTGTTCTACGGCTCGTTGTCGAGCGTGTTCGGCCCACATGCCTTGCCGCGTTCGGACGTGCTGTCGCCGGCCGAAACCGCCATCGGCGCCTGGGTCATCCTGATGCCGGTCATCGGTGGACTGGCCGCCGGCATCATGGCGCGCTGGGGTTCGCGCGGCATTCAGGGACATGGCATTCCCGAGGCGATGGAGCAAATCCTCACCAATGAATCGAACATCCCGCCGCGCCTGACTTGGTTGAAACCGGTATCTTCCGCGTTTGCCATCGGTACCGGTGGCCCGTTCGGCGCCGAAGGTCCGATCATTTCCACCGGCGGTGCGCTGGGTTCGTTGATCGGTCAGCTGCTGCGCGTGACGGCACATGAGCGCAAGGTGCTGCTGGCCGCCGGTGCCGCCGCCGGCATGGCCGCCGTGTTCGGCGCCCCGGTAGCCTCGCTCATCATGGCCATCGAACTGTTGTTGTTCGAATTGCGCCCGCGCTCGCTGATTCCCGTGGCACTGGCCACGGTGACGGCGGTCGGCGTGCGTTACGCCACCTTCGGCGCGGCACCGGTGTTCCCAATGCCGGACGTGTTGCAGCCGGGCGGCTGGGCGTTGACCAGCTACATCTTCATTGGCGCACTGGTTGGCCTGGCCAGCATCTGGGTGACCAAGGCGGTGTACCTGGTCGAAGACTTGTTCGAAAAACTGCCCATCCACTGGATGTGGTGGCCGGCCATCGGCGCGGTCGCCGCCGGCGTGATCGGCTGGATCGACCCGCACACGCTGGGCGTGGGTTACGACAACATCGACTCACTGGTCGAAGGTCACTTCGGCGCCATGATGTTGCTGGTCTTTGGCGGTCTGAAATTTCTGTCGTGGGTGATTTCGCTGGGCAGCGGCACCTCGGGCGGCACGCTGGCACCGTTGTTCATGATCGGCGGCTCGCTGGCCGCCTTGATCGGTTACGGCATCGCCGCCGCATTTCCGGCCATCGGCATCGACCCACGCATTGCCGCGCTGATCGGCATGGGCGCGATGTTCGCCGGCTCCTCGCGCGCGCTGCTGACCTCGATCGTGTTCTGCTTCGAAACCACGCGCCAACCGGCCACGATGCTGCCACTGCTGGGTGGCTGCGTGGCGGCCTACCTGATCTCCGCGCTCATCATGCGCAACACCATCATGACCGAGAAGATCGCGCGCCGCGGCGTGAAGGTGCCCGACGAGTACACCGCCGACTACCTCACCCAGGTCAACGTGGGTCAGGTGTGTGCACGCGACGTGGTCACGTTGAAAACCTCCGACGAACTGGGTGACGTGCGCAGCTGGCTCAATACCGGGCATCCCGAGGCGCAGCATCAGGGCTTCCCGGTGATCGACGATGCGGGCAACGTGCGTGGCGTCATCACCCGGCGTGATCTGCTCGATCCGAACGTGCCGCAGCTGCGTCGCATCGGCGAGATGCTCAAGCGTGACCCAATCACCGTGTTCGAGAACCACTCCGTGCGCGAAGCTGCCGACCACATGGTCTCCAACGGCGTTGGCCGCCTGATCGTGGTCGACCATGCCCACCCGCATTCGGTGATCGGCATCATCACCCGTGGTGACCTGCTGCGCGCACATGGCCAACGCATCCGCGAGGCCACCGAGTCGAGTCGGCACATCCACATCCGTCAGGCCGTCAAGCGGCAGCCACACACGGCCACGCCCGACAGCCGCTGACAGCAGCCGAATGGACCGCGTCGCTTCCGCAATGCAGCGACAGACCCGGCGCGAGGTGACAAAATGGGCGGCATGATCGACGCCGCCCGTTTTCCCCGCCTTGCCCGTATCGACTCCCCCGCCGACCTGCGCCGATTCCCCGAGGCCGAATTGCCGGCCATCGCCGACGAGCTGCGCGCCTATCTGATCGAATCGGTCGCCAGCTCAGGCGGCCACTTCGGCGCCGGCCTCGGCGTGGTCGAGCTGACGGTGGCGCTGCACTGGTTGTATGCCACGCCGCACGACCGTCTGGTGTGGGATGTTGGCCACCAGTGCTATCCGCACAAGATCCTCACCGGACGGCGCGACCGCATCACGACCATCAAGAAGAAGGGTGGCCTTGCGCCTTTTCCGCGTCGCGAGGAAAGCGACTACGACACTTTTGGCGTCGGCCATTCGTCGACGTCGATTTCGGCCGCACTGGGCATGGCCATCGCCAACCAGCGCCGCGGCGATGCGCGCAAGATCGTGGCCATCATCGGTGATGGCGCCATGACCGCCGGCATGGCCTTCGAAGCCATGAACCACGCCGGCGACGCCCACGCGGACCTGCTCGTCATCCTCAACGACAACGGCATGTCGATCAGCGAAAGCGTCGGTGCCACGGCGCACACCCTGGCCCATCGCGGCGACCCAAGCCAGGGCACGTCGATGCCGGCCGAGTTGTTCCGTGCGCTGGGTTTCGACTACGCCGGCCCGGTCGATGGCCACGACCTGCCCACCCTGCTTGCGGCGCTGCGGGATATCGACCGCCGGCACGGCCCGCGTTTGCTGCATGTGGTGACCACCAAAGGCAAGGGTTACGCACCGGCGGAGCAGGCGCAGATCGACTACCACGCGGTGGGTCCATTCGATCCGGCCGCCGGCATGCGCAAAAAGGCATCCACCGGTCAGCCGCCCACCTATTCGCAGGTTTTCAGCGACTGGGTTTGCGACATGGCTGCCGACGAGCCGCGCCTGTTCGCCATCACGCCAGCGATGCGCGAAGGCTCCGGCCTGGTGCGCTTTTCGCGCGAGTACCCCGACCGCTATGTCGATGTCGCCATCGCCGAGCAGCACGCCGTCACCCTGGCCGCCGGCATGGCCTGCGAGGGCGCCAAGCCGGTGGTGGCTATCTACTCCACGTTCCTGCAACGCGCGTACGATCAAACCATCCACGACGTGGCCCTGCAAAACCTCGATGTGACCTTCGCCATCGACCGTGCCGGCGTGGTCGGCCCGGATGGCGCCACGCATTGCGGCAGTTTCGATCTCACCTTTCTGCGCTGCCTGCCGAACCTGCTGGTGATGGCGCCGGCCGACGAGAACGAATGCCGCGCCATGCTCACCACCGGACTCCGACACGCCGGCCCCGCTGCCATCCGCTACCCACGCGGCGTGGGCACCGGTGTTGCCATCGATCCGTCACTGCACATGCTGTCCATCGGCAAGGCCGAACTGCGTCGACGGGGCCACGGTCTGGCCTTGCTGAGCTTCGGCGCCATGCTGACCGTGGCCGCGCCGCTGGCCGACGAATTCGATGCCAGCCTGGCCAACATGCGCTTCGTCAAGCCACTCGACGAAGCCCTGATCCTGGAACTGGCCCGCACCCACGCGGCCATCGTCACGCTGGAAGACAATGCCATCGCCGGTGGCGCGGGCTCGGCCGTGGCCGAATGCCTGGCCGCCCATGGCCTCAGCCTGCCGATCCTGCACCTCGGCCTGCCCGACGTGTTCCCCGAACACGGCACCCGCGAGGAAGTGCTGGGCATGGCCGGGCTGGACATCACACGCGTGCGCGAGGCGATTCGCGCGCGCTTCCCGCAGCTGACGGCGGCAGTCGCCCACGGCTGAGTGCCCGGCAAACCTCAGACCAGCGGTTTGCGCGCGCCCGACACGCGCTCGCGGCCTTCCACATCCCGCGTGGTGAACACCTCTACACCAGCGGCCGCCTGCAGCAGCGCACGCACGGCCGCACCCTGATTCCAGCCATGTTCCAACAGCAGCCAACCACCGGGGCCGAGATGATCGAACGCATCCCGCACGATCACCCGGATGGCATCCAGACCATCCGTGCCCGAAGCCAGTGCCGCGGCCGGCTCGAAGCGCAAATCGCCTTGTCCCAAGTGCAAGTCATCCGCTTCGATGTAGGGCGGATTGGAGACGATGACATCGAAGCTGCGGCCGGCCAACGGTTCCAGCCAGTCCCCTTGCGCAAAATCCACATTGACCAGGCCAAGGCGTTGCGCATTGTCTTGCGCCACCGTCAAAGCGGCAGCGCTGGCATCGGTGGCCAACACCTGCGCCAGCTCGCGCTCGCTGGCCACAGCCAGGGCCACCGCGCCGCTGCCTGTACCAAGATCAGCCAATCGACAGGTTCGATCCGCCGGCAAGCGTTGCAGCGCCAGATCCACCAACAATTCGGTCTCCGGGCGCGGGATCAGCGTGTCGGTCGTCACCTGCAAATCCAGCGACCAGAATCCGCGTGTCCCTGTCAAATAAGCCACCGGTTCACCGGCCACACGGCGCGCAACCAACGCATCGAAACGCACGCAAGCTTCCTTCCTCGGCACCGCGTCGGCGTGTGCGAACAACCACGCACGCTCGCGCCCCAACACGTGCAACAGCAGCATTTCGGCCTCGCGTCGATCGATCTGCATGGATGCATTACGCAGCAATTGATGGATGCAGGTTGCGGACTCAAATGCCATCCCCGCAGTGTAACCGGCATGAGAATCCATGGACCCGCGTCTGACCACACCCCGGGTTTCAAAGGGATCATTTGCAGTCGTTCACTGGCAATGGATATGGTTAAATGGATAGCCACAGCCTATTGCGAACCCAGCCATGAACCTGCGTGACCTGCACTATCTGGTGGCTCTGGCCGAGCACCGGCATTTCGGGCATGCGGCCAATGCCTGTTTCGTCAGCCAACCCACGTTGTCGACCCAGATCCGCAAGCTGGAGGACGAGCTGGGCGTGGTGCTGGTCGAGCGCACCTCGCGCAGGGCGTTGCTGACGCCAGCGGGGCGCGACATCGCCCAGCGCGCGCGCCATGTGCTGGACGAAGTCGAGCAAATCCGCAACGTGGCGCAACGTGCCAGCGATCCGGAGTCGGGCACGGTGCGACTGGGTATTTTCCCGACCCTCGCGCCCTACCTGCTGCCGCACGTGGTGCCGATGGCGCACCAGCGTTTCCCGCGCCTGGAATTGCTGCTGGTCGAGGAAAAAACCGAGGTGGTGTTGAACCGCTTGCGCGAGGGACGGCTGGATGCGGGCATCATCGCCCTGCCCGTCCACGATGAGCATTTGCATGCGGAATTCCTGTTCGAGGAACCATTTCTGCTGGCGGTGCCGCAGGCGCATCCGCTGGCCGGCAAGGCCTCGTTGAAGCTGACCGACCTGGCCGGGCACAACTTGCTGCTGCTGGAAGACGGCCATTGCCTGCGTGATCAGGCGCTGGAAGTGTGCCATATGGCCGGCGCTGGCGAGAAAAGCGGCTTCCGCGCCACCAGCCTGGAAACCCTGCGCCAGATGGTGGCTGCCGATGTCGGCATCACGTTGTTGCCCACCCTGGCCGTCAAGCCGCCGGTGGTGCAGGCGCCCAACGTGCATCTGGTCGAATTTCGCGGTCATCCGCCGCATCGGCGCATCGCCATGCTGTGGCGCAAGAGTTCGGCCATGGCCGGCTTTCTGAAACAGCTTGCCGAGGTTTTCAAGGCCTTGCCGGCAGACCTGCTGGATGCGCATTCAGCCGCTTCACCACCACGCGCGTCCGCATCAAAACGCACGGCCTGAAACAACAAAAGGCCCACCGAAGCGGGCCTTTTGCAAGCGCTGACACGGTGACGATCAGCCGATTTCCGCGCTCGGGTGGAAGCGCTTGACCAGATGCAGCGTATTCGTGTCGGTATGGTGCATTTCCTTGCCGACGGCAGCAAGCTTCATGACCAGATCCGACGTGTAGGTGAGCGTGCCATCGTCGTTGATCGTGAAGGTGCTGTCCAGGCTCTTGATCTCCGCGCGTTCAAGCAGGTACTTGTTCTGCACGATGCCGTAATCGGCCGCGCCGGCCTTGGCATTGAAGTGCAGCACCTTGTCGCGCGGCTGCGCATCGCTGCCGGCCAGGATGGCGATGCCACGGCCGAACACCACGGCGCGGAGGATCTGGCCGCGTTTCTTGTCCCAGCTCATGAAGCCGATTTCGTCATGGAACGGCTCCATGGCTTCTTCGCCATGCCGCCACGCCGTCATGCCGTAGCTCAGCCCTTCCAGCGATTGCTGGCCGTTCTCGGTCACCGGGATGGGCTTGAACCAGGCCTTCTCGAAATAGCCCGTTTCGGTCGTCTCGTCGTCCTTGTTGTGGTAGGACAAATCGACGCCGACATTGCCTTCCCACTCGCCGACGAGTGCTGTCAACGGCCCCAATCGTTGGGGACCCAAAATCTGTTTGGCCATGACCGCCTCCTCAAAATGATTGACTGTGGTGCCACGGTAGCATGGCGTGAGGCACAGGCTCCAATCGATTGAGTTAATGAAATTGATAGACTGGGGCTATTTGAATTCACGCCACGATCGCATCACGCGGGATCGGGCGCAAAGTTTGGATCATCGAAGTCGCGGTCTGCCTTCCGCACATCTTCGGCGGAAGGCGGCCCCGCCAGGTCGGCGATGAATTGCTCGACCACGGGCCGGGCCTGATCGACGCAGCTGTCGGGTACGCCTACGGTCACCAAGTCACGGGCCGGCAGCTGGCCAATGCCACCAATCAGGTATTCGCCGGCAATGAAGGCGGGAATGCCCTCGCCATCAAGACGATCCTTGAGCAGATGGGCATCGATGACGGATTCGGCGTGATAAATCGTTTGCATGCAGCCACGCTAAACCTGCGATGGGTGCATTGCAAGGCAGGGGCTTGCGCTAGACTTGTCGGTTTCCACGCCGCACAAGTCATCCATGGCGAACGAGACCAGCCCCGCCAACAATTTCATCCGCCAGATCGTGATCGACGATCTGGCCTCGGGCAAACACGCGCACATCCAGACGCGCTTCCCACCCGAGCCCAATGGCCACTTGCACCTGGGCCATGCCAAGGCGATTTGTCTGGATTTCGGCATCGCCGCCGAATTCGATGGACGCTGCAATCTGCGTCTGGACGACACCAACCCGGGCAAGGAAGATCCGGCCTTTGCACAAGCCATTCTCGACGAGGTGACGTGGCTGGGTTTTGCCTGGAGTGCACAGTGCCATGCCTCGGATTATTTCGAGGTGTTCTACCGCGCCGCACTCAAGCTCGTCGAAGCCGGGTTGGCCTATGTCGACGATTTGAGCGCCGAGGAGATGCGCGCGTATCGCGGCACCCTGACCGAGTCGGGCCGACCCTCGCCGCACCGCGATCGTTCGGTAGCGGAAAATCTGGATCTGTTCCAGCGCATGCGTGACGGCGAGTTCGGTGACGGCGAAAAGACCTTGCGCGCCAAAATCGACATGGCCGCCGGCAACATCAACCTGCGCGATCCGGCGATTTACCGCATCCGCAAGCTCGCACATCCGCGTCATGGCGATGCTTGGCCTATTTACCCGATGTACGACTACGCGCACTGCCTGTCCGATGCGCTCGAAGGCGTGACGCACTCGCTGTGCACGCTCGAATTCGAGGACCATCGGCCGCTGTACGACTGGTTCGTCGACCATGTCGATCTGCCGTCGCACCCCGAACTGTGGCAGGACCTGGTCGATGCCGGGCTGCCGGTGAAACCGTCCAAGCCGCGCCAGATCGAATTCTCGCGCGGCAACCTCGATTACACCGTGATGAGCAAGCGCAAGCTGGCGCAGCTGGTCGAGGAAAAGCTTGTCAACGGCTGGGATGACCCGCGTCTGCCGACCCTGGCCGGGGTGCGCCGTCGCGGTTTCACGGCCAAGGCAATACGCACGTTCTGGCAGCGCGTCGGCATCAGCAAGCAGAACTCCATCATCGAGATGGGCGTGCTCGAAAACTGCGTGCGCGAAGATCTCGATGCCACGGCGCCACGGCGCATGGCAGTGCTCGATCCGCTCAAGCTCGTCATCGACAACCTGCCCGACGGGCATGAAGAAACGATCCGCTTTGCCAACCACCCAAAGGACGAAAGCTTTGGCGAACGCGACATCCCGTTTTCGCGCGAGCTGTGGATCGAGCGCGACGACTTTGCGGAAGTGCCGCCTAAAGGCTTCCGGCGGCTGATCCCCGACGGCGAGGTCCGCCTGCGCGGCATCGGCATCGTGCGCTGCACGGACCTCGTCAAGGACGCGGACGGCATGGTTCACGCCATCCACGTCACGCTTGATCCGGATACGCGCCCCGGTTGCGAGGGCGCCACCCGCAAGGTCAAAGGCACCATCCACTGGGTCAGCGCGCGCCATGCGGTAGCCACCGAAGTGCGCCTTTATGACCGCCTGTTCGACGTGCCCGATCCGGACGCCGGCGGCGATGGCCAAAGTTACCGCGAGCACATCAATCCGGGCGCTTGCCGCGTCGTGCAGGGCTGGTTGGAACCAGCCGCCGCCACTGCCACGTGCGAAAGCCATTTCCAGTTCGAGCGTCTGGGGTACTTCGTCGCCGACCGCTTCGACCATGCCCCGCAGCGCCCCGTATTCAATCGCGCCGTTACCCTGCGCGATACCTGGGCAGCAAAGAGCTGATGCAGATCAAGCGCCTGCGCGCCGTTCTGCCGCTGGTCGCGCTGGTAGCCATCGGCATTGCCTTGTTTGTCTCCGGCGGACTGGACAAGCTCAACCCCGAGCACCTCGTCGACAAGCACAATCAGCTGCAGCGGATCATTGCCCATTATCCGTGGGTGTCGCGCATGGCCTATGTGGGATTCCTCGCCATGGTGGTGGCCACGGGCATCCCGGCCAGCGTGGTGGTCACGGTGGCCGCCGGCCTGCTGCTGGGCATCGCGCAAGCCAGCGTGCTGTCCACGATCGGCGTGACGCTGGGTTCACTGCTGTTGTATTCGGTCACGCGGCTGGCACTGGGCGAGCCATCCAGGCAGGCGCCCGAGCTGGTTGAACGCTTGCGACACGGTTACTTGCATCATCCACTCAATTACACGCTGTTCCTGCGCTTGGTGCCGGGCCTGCCGTGGGGCGGTGTCACCGTGGCACTGGCCTGGTTGCGCTGTCCGTTGCGGCTGTTTCTCGGCGCCACCACCGTCGGTGCGGTTGCCACGTCCATCATCGAATCGACGATCGGCACCGGCATCCGTGAAGGCCTGCAACGCGGTCAGCGTCATTTCAACCTGACCGCGATGCTGTTCAATCCCTACATTCTCCTGTCTCTCGGCGGATTGGCCATACTCGCGTTGCTGCCATTGTTGCTCGGACGCTTCGTGCACCACCCGCCACCGGACACGCCTGATCCACCTTCCTCCTGAGACGATCGCCATGCGCGAAATCCGTCTGTACGTCGATGCCACACTCGCCGGTGTCACGACTTTGAAACTGCCTGCTGAAGCCGCGCAACATGCACTGCGCGTCTTGCGCCTCGGCGTCGGACATCCGCTGGTGTTGTTCAATGGTGATGGTTGCGACTATGTCGGCCGGATCGAACGCATTGAAGGCAAGACCGCCTGCGTGAGCCTGCTTGAACAACGCACGCTCGCCAACGAATCGCCGTGCCCGCTGACACTGGTGCAATGCCTGGCGCGCGGCGACAAGATGGACCTCGTCGTGCAGAAGGCGACCGAACTCGGCGTTGCCCGCATCACGCCGGTGGTCAGCGAACGCAGTGGCGTGCATCTTGAGGCCGCGCGTGCCGACAAGCGGTTGCAGCATTGGCAAGCCATTGCGATATCCGCGTGCGAACAATGCGGGCGGGCGCGGCTGCCGCGCATCGATGCCCCGCGGACACTGGATGCCTGGCTGACATCGCTGGACGCGGGCCCCGCCTTGCGTCTGGCGTTGCTGCCTGAACCCGGGCCACGCATACGCGACCTGCACATGCCCGACGCCGGTGCCCTGCTGGTGGTCGGCCCCGAGGGTGGCTTCGGCGAGCGTGACAAGGCTGCCCTGTTGTCTGCGGGTTTCACTGGCATGACGCTGGGTCCGCGCATACTGCGCACGGAAACCGCCGGCTTGGCAGCACTGGCGGCCATCCATGCCTGTCACGGCGACGGGTAGCCGTCGCCACAACGACAATCTGCATGGCCCATGGTGCCGGATCCTGCCGGCCATGCGGCACAAGCGCATCATGACTGCAGCGGTCAAACGGCACGCCGCACTCGGAGCATGCTCGCTCAATCCGCAACCGGCTCCACCGCGGAGGCTGCAGCGATGGCTTCGGTCACCAATCGCTCGATGGCTTCGAGGTCGGGAATGATGGCCTCCTCGTCACGTACCAGCACCTGCTGACGCACGCCATCGGGCAGGTCTTCGCCGTTGCCGGTCGAAACCAGGATATCGGAGCTGATGGTGGTCAGGCGCGGAAAACCCTGGGTCACAAGGGCCAGAAATGGCATGCGCGGATTGCCACCGAAAACCTTGAGCACGGTGACGCGCGAGTTCAATGCACTCTGCGGCCGCGGCAGGCCGGCCAGGGTGGAGTAAGCCACCAGTGGCACGCGCCAGCCGCGCCAGCTGACACGGCCGAGCAGCCACTCGGGCGTCCCCGCAATGGGTTCCGGAGTGGACAAGGTGATCACTTCGGCCACGGCGGCGTTGGGCAACAGCAAGCGCCCGCCACTGATCGGGATCAGCACGCCACGGATATCATGCATCTGGAAAGTTTGATCGTTCACGCGTATTCCTCGCACAACCGTCGCGCCAGATCCGCCGGAGACCCGACAAACGTGGCCAAGCCCTCGGCATGGATGGTGGCCGCCATGCCCTCGGAACCACACGATGCAGGGTCCTGTACCCACACACGACCACCGCGATCCTGCACCTCCTGCGCACCAGCCAGCGCATCATGGCCCGAACCGGCCAGGATGATGGCCGTCACGCCCGGGCCAAAGGTCTCCGCCAGGCTGGCGAAGGATTGATCGATGGATGGGTCACCCAGAGTCGTTTGCGCTTCGGCCAGACTGACTCGCCCATCTCGACCGATACGGCATTGCTGCCCGGCAGGCACCAACCAGACCTGGCCATGCCGAACCAAGCCCCCCTGCCGCAAAGCATGCACCGGAAGGCGCGTAGTCGTATCCAGCGCAGCTGCCAATTCGGCCGCGTGCTGGTCATGCTGATGCTGAACCAGCAGCACCAGCGCCGGCAAACTGGCCGGCAGCCCGGCAAGAAAAACTCCGACATCAGAGGTACCGTCCGCACCTACACCCACCGCAGCCACTCGCAAGACACCACTGGCATTTTCGCCAAGCAGCATCTCGCTGACCGGGTGATCGGACATGGCGGGGGCGAGGGATTCCTCCAGTGACACCAGTTCCAGCTTGATGCCAGGCTCCAATGAAGAAACCTGATCATCGCTACCCTCGGGCTTGAGGTAATCGGTGGCGCTGATCTTCTCGATACCGAATTGTTCGGGAGTCGCCCTTGGCGATTCGGCAACTGGCGGCGCCAGCTCCATGTCGACCAGATCCCAGTCCATCACGGGCGACGGCGCAGTCACCGTCTGGCGCTGCTCGACATTCACATGTTGTTTCGCATCTGTCGTCGACGTCGATGGCATGGCCTCAAGGCCTGCTTGCACATTGCCTGCATGCAGGTCAGCGGATTCGTGCGGCAAGGCATCTTTGCCGGGAATCACAGCATCACTTTCAAGCAGGGCTTCCAGTTCGGCTTCCAGCTGCACTGACTGCACGGCAACTGCGCTGTCCTGAACTAACTCGGTCACGGGATTGCTGGCTGGATGGGGCTCGGGCTCGGGTCCGACGAGGGTTTCAGCCATATCCAAACGTGCGTCCGCACTCGCCGATCGAACGTCGGATTTCTCGACACGCAAATCTTCCGGACGTGGCGGATCCACGTCACCACTGCCAAGCAATTTGGCCGCCAGATGCCTTGCCCAACGCGCCTTGTCCCAGCCCTCCAGATCACGCGAAGCTTCCGCGTCATTGAACACCAGTTGGTAGGGTCCGTCATCGAGCTCGTCATAGAGATGGTCCAGATGCACGTCATCAGCCGGCTCAAGGTTGACCACGACCACATCGGCACCACTGGCCTCCAGCGCATGTCTCGAAACCTCCGCCACCGGACCTTGATGCACGATGCGTGCACCACGTGCAAGCAATGCCTCACGCAACTGGGCGCCCAGCTCGACATCCGTGAACAACAAGGCCACGGATGGAGCCAACGGCGATTCAGCCATGTTCGGCCCCCAGCAACTGCTCGATATGGGTTACCAGCTCGGCCTCCTGATAGGGCTTGCCGACGTAACGATCCACGCCGATGTCCACCGCGCGCTGACGATGCTTCTCGCCGGTACGCGAGGTGATCATGATGATCGGCACCCTCTTCAGCCTGGCGTCGTTCTTCATGTGCGTGGCCAACTCGTAGCCGTCCATGCGCGGCATTTCGATATCAAGCAACATCAAATCGGGGACACGATCCTGAAGTTTCTCGACGGCGTCCATGCCGTCCTTGGCCGTCATGACTTCGTAATCATGGCGTTCGAGAATGCGACTGGTCACTTTACGCATGGTGATTGAATCATCCACCACCATGACGGTGGCCCGCCCGTCATGTACAGGCAATGCCTGCGGTGCCTCGGACATCGACTCGGCCATTCCGGATTCGGCTTCATCGGTGGGTTCGGATCTGGCCAGGTCATGACGCACCAATGGTGCCAAGTCGAGGATCAGCAATACCGAACCATCGCCCATGATCGTGGCACCGAAGATGCCCGGTACCGAGCTGATCTGCGGACCTACGGGCTTGACCACGATTTCGCGTGAACCGACAACCGCGTCGATGCGCACGGCTGCACGCAAGTCGCCACTTCGGGCCAGCAACAGCGGCTGCTGTGCATCTGCGTCCGGGTGGCCCGCCGGCACATCGAGCAAACCCGCCAGGTCATGGATCGTGTATTCCTCACCGGCATACTCGAAGCTGCCCCCGACTTCCACTTGCTGCCGGTTGTCTTCGCCGGGCTTGATGCGTGCCACGCCTTGTACCGACGTCATAGGGATGGCAAACGTGGACTCGCCCACCTTGACCAGAACCGCCTGCGTCACGGCCAACGTGAATGGCAGACGCAGGATGAAGGTGGTGCCATGGCCATGCTCGGAAGTGATGGACAAGGTACCGCCCATCTGCTTGATCTCGTTGGCAACCACGTCCATGCCAACACCACGGCCGGCCAGCTGGGTCACCTCATCGGCAGTGGAAAAACCGCTTTCAAGCACGAATCCGAACAGATCACTGTCGGAAAGCTGCACGTCGGCGCGCAGCAATCCTCGATCGATGGCCTTGGCGCGAATGGCATCACGGTCCATGCCGGCACCATCATCGCTGACTCGGATCACCACTTCGGTGGCGTCGCGGCTGACGTCGATGGCCACGGTACCTTCTTCGGGTTTGCCGGAGCGACGGCGTTGCTCGGGCGATTCGATGCCATGCGCGAGAGCATTGCGCAGCATGTGCTCGAAAGGCGCCTTCATGCGTTCGAGCAGGTTGCGATCCATTTCACCGTGGGCGCCGGTGACCTGCAGCTGTGCCCGCTTGCCGGTTTCCTGACCGGCCTGGCGCACGATGCGTCGCAAGGTTGGCACCACGGAATCGAACGGTACCATGCGCGTGCGCATCAAACCTTCCTGCAATTCCGAACTGACCCGCGATTGTTGCAACAACAAGGTCTCGGACTGGCGCGCATTGTCGTCCAGCATGGTCTGCAACGACACCAGGTCGGAAACCGATTCGGCCAGTGCCCGCGAGTACTGCTGCAATTGCGAGAAGCGGTCGAGTTCCAGCGGGTCAAAGCTGCCCTCATTCTGATGCTCGCGCTGGTAGCGCGCGATGATCTGGGCCTCGGTCTCGATCTCGAGCTTGCGCAGCTGGTCACGCAAACGCGCGACGGTCTGCTCGAACTCGACGAGGTTGAAGCGGAAACCACTGACCTGCTGTTCCAAGCGCGCGCGATAAATCGACACCTCACCAGCGTAATTGACCAGCGAGTCGACCAGGTCGGCACGTACGCGGATCATCTCCTGCGCGGTGCGCGTCAACGGCTCCTGTTCGGGCAGCAGTCCCGGACGATCCTGATGTGCCGGTGCATGCACCTGCGTTTCGGGGGCAACCGTCGCTTCCGCCTTCGCGACGGGTTCAACCACTTCAGGTTTCGGCGTCGGTTCGAGTGCCGCCTGCGGCTCGCGCACCAGCTCTTCGAAATAGGCAATTGTCGCATCGGGTCGCGCCAATGCCATGCGGCGCGCCACACGCTGCACGAGCTCATGCAGACAATCGAATCCACGCTCCAGCGCCTCGGCCATGCCTGCATTCAGCGCAAATCGTTCTGCGCTCAACGCTTCGAGCAACGATTCCATCGCGTGTGCCAGATCGCCAATCGATGCCAGCGTGGCCATGCGTGCACCACCTTTCAAGGTGTGCAAGTCGCGCTGCAGACCAATCATCGTGTCATGCGACTGGGGCTGCTCACGCAAATCGGCCATGGCGCCATCGACATGGTCGAGTATGTCGTTGGCCTCTTCGACGAAAATGTCCAGCAATTCGCTGTCGACGTCCGGCAGGGACAATTCGCCGGCAGGCTGCGGGTCGACCGGAAAATGAAAATGTGGCGGAAGCGGTCCAAGCACCGAACGTGTCGGGGCCGCAGTCGATGGTTTCTCAGCGTGGAACTGCAGAACTGATGCCTCGTCCGCATCCTGTCCAGCGGACACGGATGTCTGGTCGGTTACCGGTGCAGTCGCGGCTTCATGCTCTTCCGTGATTTCGGACTCCGTCACCGACGACTGGGAGCGCGAGACCTCCACGGTTCCTGTCGACGTTGGCGCTTCCTGCTCCAACGGATCTTCGGGAGGTTCAATCGCGGTGGCAGTTTCGGCCGGCTCGCCATGATTTGGCTCGGCCGTGGCCTCGAAGCCCAGCCAGTCCGACGACTCCTGACTGTCGCCAGTGCCGACAACAGGCTCCGCATCAGCCGCGGAAACCGGCTCATCGCCAATCGCGAGGTCATCGACCGCAAAACCTTCGACGTCATCTTCACTATCAACAGTGCCGGATTCGATGCCGGAAGCTGCTTCCGGCTCGATCTCCGTCAATCCCAGCGTCGGTTCAGTGGCTTTGCTGCCCGCTGGCAAATCGGTCCCGGCGTACCACGCGTAGGCGATTTGCGGCTCCGGCAGATCATCACGCAGCCGTTCCACGCGCCTGGTCAGTGCGGACACGTCTGGCAAAGCCGGCTCGGCGATGCCGAATTGGGCGGCCACCTGCTCGACGACGGACGCGGACTGCGCCAATGCATCCGCATGTTCAGCCCGGACCGGGCGATCCAGTGCACGCAGACGCTTGAGCCAGCTTTCCAGCGGCGAAAGCAGGCCCGAAAGCATGGGGACGTCGACCATGGCAATGGCCCCATGCAACGTGTGCACGGCGCGCAACAGTGGTTCATCGGTGGCGACATCGCCGCTGCCGGCCGCATCCAGGCTTGCCCGGATGGTCCTGATGTGCTGGCCCACTTCGCTGCGCAGAATGTCGGTCAGCACCGGATCCATCGGTGGCAGAACCGGTACGTTCAGGCTATCCCCCGTGTCCATCGTCACGGCGGAGACCGATGTCGGCTCGAGTTCCATGTCCGCGTCGGCAGACAACCGGGCCAGCGTTGCACTGGGTGGTTCCTGCAATGGTGGTGCCAAGGCCCGCAACCGACGACGCTTGACCACTCGCTTGACGGTCTGCATTGGCGGCGGCGGCGTATTGTCCATGCTGGCCGCACCGTCGCCCGCAGCCAGGCGGTCGGCGATTTCGGAGATCGCGACCAGCGGCTGATCGGGTGCGCCCTCGCCCTTGAGTGCGGTCAGCAGGCCGGGCAAGGCATCCGCGGCACGGACGGTCAGCGCCTGCACTCCAGGGTGCGGCTCGATCGTCCCATCGAGCACGCGATTGAGCATGTTCTCGATTTTCCAGCTGAACTCGCCAAGCACCTGCGCACCGACCAGACGCCCCGAGCCCTTCAGGGTATGGAAAGCGCGCCGGATGGGTACCAAGCGATCCAGGTCTTCGGGCTGGGCACGCCATTTGCCCAGCTGGGCATGGATGGCATCGATTTCCTCGGCCACTTCCTCCAGAAAGACGTCGCGGATTTCCGGATCCAGCTCGTCACCGGTATCATGGAATCCTGCATTGGCAGCCATGACATCGGGGACGGGTACCTGCTCTTCGATTTCTTCCTCGTACTCTTCCCATTCGGAGTCGTCGCCCGCCGGGGGTGCGGTAGCCTCGGTCTCGGTCAAACGCAAATCAGCCAGATCCTCGCCCGTGCCAAGCTCCTCGTGGCCCACTGCAACCATCGCATCACTGACATCTTTGCCGGGCATGACACTGACGGACTCGGAAAGATCGAGGTGGGTCGTTGCGGGACTGACCGTCTGCGACTCCGACTTGGACGCCGTTGATTCATCGTCACGCCAGGCATCGCGCGCAGGCGGCACCGGCCAATAGCCAAGATCGGCAAGGCTTTGCTCAGCCACGTCGAGGATGTGATCGAGACCACCGCGATGTTCGCTGACCGCTTCAAGGTAGTACTCGATGGACGCCAACGCGTCTGCCAGCTTTTCGGTCTGCTCGGCCGAAGGAATGCACGCATCAACAATCAACTCGTTGTGCACGAATCGGCTGATGCCCTGCACCAACTCGACCGGCCGCTTCGCGTCGACCATGCGCAAGGCACCGCATACCTCTTCCAGCAGCGCCGGTGCTCCGCCCACATGGGCGTGATCCCATGTCGATTCGACGAAGGCCACCAGCATGTCCTTGACTTTGCCGATGTTGCCCACCGCCTCACGCATGAGGGCGGCCATGACTTGACGTGCTTCGCTGCGTGGCAACGCATGCTCGTCTTCCGGCTCTTCGCCATGAACGCCCAGACGCTCGATGTGATCGTCGAGCGAAGCCTCCACGTAAAGCAGGGCGCCTGCCACGTCCAGCAGTACATCTTCATCCACGGGCTGCTCGCGCGAGGCAAGATCGTTGATGATCCCCCGCTGCTCGCCAACCACCCGTCGTGGCACATTGAGCCCAAGCATGCCCAACGTGTCACCAACGCGGTCCAGCACCTCGCACTGCTCGGCGAGTTGCCCCGGATCCTCGTTCCCACTTTTGTGCAGGAACAAGTCCAGGGCATCCTTGACACTCAGCAGGTCATTCTTGATGGCCTGGGCCACGGTGTCGAGCAATTCCCGGTTGTGGCCAGCCATGGCACTGCGCGCATGCTCGACATCAAGGGCATCGGGCAACAGCTGATCCAGGCGATAGGTGTCGCGCACTTCCTGCAAACGCGCGCTGCCGGCCTGGGCGCGCGCGGCGTAATACAGCAACTTGTGTTCGAGCTCGATCGCCTCGCCTTCGGCCAGCGTTCCTTCCCCATGTTCGAGCAGGGCCCGCATGCAACGATCGACACGCCCGATCAGCTGTTTTATCTCGTCACCGTGATCCCCCAGCGAACCTTGCCCGAGACCATCCAGCACGCCGGCAGTGATCCACCACAATCGGCGGCCAGCCAGGGTATGACACTGCGCCATCAGCAGGTCCAGCGTGTCGCGCATGCTGGCCAGCGTCCCGCCATTCACACCTCCCCGAAACCATGCGAGCAGCGCCTGCTGGAAGCGCAAACGCAAGGCCGACACTTCGCGCCGCCACTCCCCTTCATCAGTCGGCCGTGCGGCCCCCGGAGCCAGGGCAGGCAGCGGCAATTCCAGGTTGGGTCGAAACAGTTCGGACTCATGCAGCGCCTGCGCGCCACGGCAGGTACGCAGATCGTTGAGCAATGGCAGCAGCACGATGGGAATGTCGCGGTAGCCACCCTGCAGGCGCTCCAGGTAGTCCGGCATCTGCACCAGACCGCGCATCAGCGCATCGTAGGCCGCCTCGCGCTTGACGACCTTGGCATCCAGCACAGCCGTGGCCAGATGCTCCATCTCCTGCACCACCATGGCCGCACCGTACAACTCGACCATGCGCAGAGTGCCCTGCACCTGATGCAGCTCGGCTGCACAGGCATGCATCGGTCCCGCGTTGTCGGGGGTCTCGACATAAGCCTCCAGCGCCTGGCGAGCGCGCGTCAAGGCCACGTCAAGCTCCGGCTTGACCCAGTTCAACGTGGTGAAATCGATGTCGTCTTCCAGTCTCATGCGCTGTCGCGCCCCCTTGGAGAAACCCCGGATGTTCCCGGGGCAACGTGTTGCAACTTCATTACTGCTCGTCTCCAGGCCCCATGGGGCAAACCTGCCGACCATTCGCTGGATGGTACGGCCAGGGCATGGAGTCTATGCCTGTTCGATGATCTCCCGATGACACGATCAACCCGGCAACTTGAAGTCGGCCACCGAGCGTCGCAGGTCATTCGCAAGCTGTGCCAGGTTGCCGATCGACTCGGCGGTCTGGCTGGCACCCAACGAGGTCTGCGAGGTGATCTCCTGAATCGCGTTCATGGTGGTGGTGATGTTGGTGGCCGCGGTCGACTGCTGCTTGGCCGCGGTGGAAATGTTCTGGATCAATCCGGCCAGGTTGTTGGACACGTTTTCGATGTCGCCCAGTGCGGTACCGGCATCCTCGGCCAGACGCGCACCATGCACCACTTCGGAAGTGGTCTGTTCCATGGAACTGACCGCTTCGTTGGTATCGGACTGAATGGTCTGCACCAGCGTCTCGATACGCTTGGTGGCGTTGGCGGAACGTTCGGCCAGTCGCTGCACTTCGTCGGCCACGACCGCGAACCCGCGACCCGCTTCACCGGCCGATGCGGCCTGAATGGCGGCGTTCAAGGCCAGAATGTTGGTCTGCTCGGCAATGTCGTTGATGAGTTCCACGATCGAGCCGATTTCCTGCGAGGATTCGCCCAGCCGTTTGATGCGCTTGGAGGTTTCCTGGATCTGGTCACGAATGGAATCCATGCCCTGAATCGTTTCGCGTACCACGTCGGCACCGTGCGAGGCGATTTGCACCGATTTCTGGGCCACCTCGGCCGACTCGGCCGAGTTCTTGGACACCTGGTCGATGGACACGGCCATGTCGCGAATGGCGACGGACGCCGAATTGATCTGCTGCGCCTGATGCTTGGCCGCGTCGGCCAGATGCATGGCAGTGGCTTGGGTTTCCTGGGCAGCCGCCGACACCTGCACGGCGGTCTCGTTGATGGTGGTAACCAGTGATCGCAAGGCTTCGACGGCGAAGTTCACGGAATCGGCGATGGCGCCGGTGATGTCTTCGGTAACGGTGGCCTTGACGGTCAAGTCACCTTCGGCCAGCGAACCCATTTCGTCCAGAAGCCGCATGATGGCTTCCTGATTGCGCTGGTTCAGGTCGTTGGTCTCGATCAGGCGCTTGCGCTGGTCGCGCACCAGAGTGATGACCAGCCACAGGGCGAAAATGATCGCCAACACGGCACTGATGACGCCCCACCATACATTCGGGAAAATGCGCTGAGTCGGCAAGGTACCGATCTGCGTGGCCAAGTCGTTGGCGCGCAACAACACGGTCTGCGAATCCAGTGACGCCTGGTTGCCGGCGTTCTTGACCTCGATCAGGGTTGGCGCGGCAGCGACCAGATTCTTGACGGGGTTGGCCTGCGCCGTCCATTGCGTCTGCATTTTCTGCAAGATTGTCTGCGCGTTGTCATCGTTGATCCGCTGGATGCCGACATCCTTGTTGCCGTGGATCAAACCATCGAGCACCTGCCCGTACAACTGGGCATCGCGCGACAGACCGTCGGCCGCCGTTTGTGCACCATCACCACCTTGCAGGATCTGCTGCACGCGGCGAATCATGCGGTCGGCAATCACCTCCTGGCGGGCCGAGGTGAATACCTGGGACTTCGTGCTCTTTTGCTGTTGGAGGATGTTGTTGACCTGCTCCATTTCGGAGTTGAGGTTGGGCAATGTCTGGGACAACGCCCCCGCCCCCTGGGCCGAATCAATGACCAGGCCCTTGCTGGACAGGATTCGACCGATGTCGCCATTAAGCTGATTCCAGGCCCCGTTCAAGGCCTTCATGCTGCTGCCGGTGACCGCATTGGTGGCATACGAGGGCATGCCGGACGCGGTATTGCCCTTGACCAACTGGTTCACGGCCGCATCGATGGTATTGCGGTTGCTGGCCAGTTCCTTGAATGCCTCGATGTTGCCACCCGCCGCTTCGAGGGCGAACTTGGCGGTCTGTTGCGAGAGCACCTGGATCTGCGAGGTCAAGTTGGTGGCTTGCCGATCCTCGCTGTTCTTCTGGTTCAACAGAAAAAAGTCCACCACGGCAAATGCAATGGCCAGCAGCAGCAAGACCACCAGCCACGTGTAGCCGCGTTCCTTGCCAATGCCCCCCGATGTCGTACTCATACCCTCTACCTCGCCAGTGACCAGACAGCGCTACTACAGTGCCGCCTGCAAAAAATCCGGAGCCCGTGCCAGCCGGCTCATGCTGAACAGGCCAATCCGCTGCCCGCCCAAGTTGACATTCTCGTCGACGAACCGCTTCAGGCTGTCGTCGTCCTCGGGTTCGGCAGCACTGCGCTGCTCGTCGCCGAGACTGCGCTGACCGATGATCTCATCGACCAGCAACCCCACATGACTGCCCTGCTGGCGTATCACCAGCAGACGACTGCGGTCGCCCACGCGCGTTGGCGTGCCGAACAGGAAATCGCCAAGATCCACCACCGGCACCAGATTGCCGCGCACATTGGCGATGCCGCGCACCCAACGCTGCGTACCGGGCACGGACGTCAAGGGCAGCGGGGGCAGCAATTCGTCGATCTCGTCGATGCGGCTGGCCAGCAACCGCTGATTGACGCGAAAACCGATGCCGCGCCACAAGCCCGGAGTCTCGATCTGTTCAGGCTCGCCAGCCACATGGGCCAAGCTCAACCGTTCGTATTCGGCCAGAAGCGCGAAGGGGGTGTTGGCGACGGCGTTCATGACGGGATCAGGCGTTTTCCAGCAAGAGCTTGTCGATGCGGGTCAGGAATTCCTTCTCGCTGATCGGCTTGGTGATGAAATCGCGCGCGCCCTGACGCATGCCCCACACACGATCGGTCTCCATCGATTTGGTGGTGATGATGAGGATCGGCACATCCTGCGTGACAGGATCGCGGCTGAGCATGCGCGTGGCCTGGAAGCCATTCATGCCGGGCATGATGACGTCCATGATGACCGCATCCGGATGCACCGCACGGACCTGCTCGATGCCATCCTCGGCATTGCCTGCGCTGGACACGGTGTGACCGGCCTTTTCGAGCAGCGTGGTGAACACGCGCACGTCGGTGGGCGAATCGTCGATGATGAGAATGTGCGCCATGGATGGTCCGGTACTGCGCCTCACGTCGTCTGCACATGCCGATGGATGGCATCCAGCAGCTCGTCGCGCGTGAAGGGTTTGGTCAAATATTGTTCGGCCCCGACGATGCGCCCGCGCGCCTTGTCGAACAGGCCGTCCTTGGAGCTGAGCATGATCACCGGGGTGGCACGGAACTGCTGGTTGTTCTTGATCAACGCGCAGGTCTGGTAACCGTCGAGGCGGGGCATCATGATGTCGACAAAAATCACCTGCGGCTTCTGGTCGCTGATCTTGGCCAACGCCTCGAAACCGTCGACGGCAGTGAGCACATCGCAGCCTTCTTTCTTGAGCAGCGTCTCCGCCGTGCGCCGGATGGTCTTGGAATCGTCGATGACCATCACGCGCAGCCCGGTCAGGCTGTTGCCGTTCAGCTTGTCGTTCACGCACCGCCCCTCTGCATCCGCGGCACCACATGCCGGCGGGTTGCCCGTGGCAAATTACCTGCGACCTCTGATCGCCGGCAGGAAATCTCGAGTAGAAAAAACAAAACCACCCCCCGTTGTTGCAGCATAATAAGTGGTTTAGCGCTTGTTTATCAAAACTGTCAAGCCCAGCCCGCAACTTTTGCGGACTGTGGACACAAGCGTAGGCTAGCGCACATCCCACCGTTGTAAACATACCTGATCCCGGGAGCCCATGCATGCCTCTTGCCATCGCCGTCCTGATGGACCCCATCGACCACATCAAGGTGGCCAAGGACACCACCCTGGCCATGCTGCTGGAGGCCCAGCGCCGCGGCCACAAGCTGTTCTATGCCGAGCAGGCGGATCTCGCCATTCGCCACGGCGAGGCCTGGGCGCGCCTGAGCCCGATCACGCTGCGCGACAACCCGGCCGACTGGTTCGACCTCGGCCCCGGAACATGGCACTGCCTGAACGAGATGGACGTCATCCTGGAGCGCAAGGATCCCCCCGTGGACGAGCAGTTCCTGTACGACACTTTGGTGCTGGAACTGACCCAACACGGCACATCCGGCCGCAAGCCGCCACTGTTGGTCAACGCGCCGCAGGCCCTGCGCGACTGCAACGAGAAACTCTACGCCATGCAGTTTCCGCAATGCTGCCCGCCCACACTGGTGGCACGCGAGGCCGAGGAGTTGCGCCAATTTGTCGCACAACATGGCGAGGCCGTGCTCAAGCCACTGGACGGCATGGGCGGACGCGGCATTTTCCGCGTGCAGGCCGGTGACACCAACCTCAACTCCATGCTCGAAACCCTGCTGGGCGATGCAGGACGGTTCGTGATGGCGCAGAAATTCATCCCTGCCATCAGCGCCGGCGACAAGCGCATCCTGGTCGTCGACGGCGAGCCCGTACCCTACGCCCTGGCACGCATTCCCAAGGCCGGCGAATTCCGTGGCAACCTCGCCTCCGGCGGCCGTGGTGAAGGCGTACCACTGTCCGAGCGCGACCGCTGGATCGTCAGCCAGGTGGCGCCGGACCTCAAGCGCCGCGGCCTGCTGTTCGTGGGCCTGGACGTGATCGGCGACTGGCTGACCGAAATCAACGTCACCTCGCCGACCTGCATCCGTGAACTGGACGCGCAATTTGGCCTCAACATTGCGGGACAATTGTTCGACGCGATCGAGAAGCGCTGTACCGGCGCCTGCCCGACGGCCACACCCAAGACAGCCACGTGACCACACCTTCGACCTCCATCGCCCCTCGCACGCCCGGCAGCAATGACCTGTTCAGCGCCACCTTCCTGTTTTCGCTGATCGTGCATGGCGTGCTGATCCTCGGCATCACCTTCGCCATCGTCAAACCCAAGCCGCGACTGCCGACACTTGACGTCACCCTGGTCAACACCGCCAACCAGCAGATACCCAAACGCGTGGATTTTCTGGCCCAGGCCAACAACGCCGGTGGTGGCAACAGCGACAAGGCGCGCCTGCCCTCGCAGCCGGTCACCGGCCTGCTGCCGACCGCCACCCATGGTCTTGCACCACGGCCGCTCGCGCCCGGCGCTCCTGCGCCCAGCCCGGCCAGCGGCCTGCACCGCGTCACCACCAATGGCGCCAGCACGTTCTCGGTCACTACCGCCAGCAACGAGCGAGAACATCCGGACACGGCCTTGCCGCCATCCCGGGCCGACATCAAACGGCACATGGAGATGGCTCGACTGGCGGCCGAAATCGACGCCGAGTCCAAGGCCTACGCCCGTCGCCCGCGCAAGAAATTCATCTCCGCCAATACCCGCGAATACGCCTATGCAGCCTACATGCGTGCCTGGGCCCGCAAGGTCGAGCGCGTGGGCACGCTGAACTTTCCCGACGCCGCACGCACCGGCAGGCTCAACGGCAACCTGATCCTGACCGTGGGCCTGAACCGCAACGGCACCATCCACAGCATCGACATCATCCAGAGCTCCGGGCGCAAGGTGCTGGACGATGCGGCCATCCGCATCGTGCGCATGGCCGCGCCCTTCCCGCCGATCCCCAAAACCGCCAGCAAGGTGGATTTGCTCTACATCACGCGCACCTATCAATTCCTGCGCGGCGGACAACTGACCACGCACTAAAACGCGCAGCAGTTACACTGTCGGCATGGATCCGTTCAACTCCCTCGCCGGCCAGTTCCTGATCGCCATGCCGGGCATGGGTGACCCCGACTTCAGCCGTGGCGTCACACTGGTGTGCCAGCACAACGAGGAAGGCGCCATCGGCTTGCTGGTCAATCGCCTGGCCGCATTCACCATGGGCGACGTACTCGAACAGATGCAGCTTCCCTGCGAACGGGACGACATCCGCGAACTGCCGGTGCTGCACGGCGGCCCGGTCCAGACCGAACGCGGTTTCGTGCTGCATGACGGCGCGCGTTCCTGGGACGCCAGTTTCCGCATCGATGCCCAATGGGCCGTCACCACCTCGCGCGACATCCTCGTCGCCACCGCCGCCGGCGAAGGCCCGGAACATTTCATGATGGCGCTTGGCTATGCCGGCTGGGGTGCGGGTCAGCTCGACGAGGAAATCAAGGCCAATGCCTGGCTGACCGCACAGGCCGACAGCCGCATCGTGTTCCAGACTCCGATCGAGCAGCGCTGGAGCGCGGCGGCAGGTCTTGCCGGCGTCGACATCGCCCGCCTTGCCGGTTACGCCGGCCACGCATGAGTTGCGCCCTGGGTTTCGACGTCGGCACGCGCCTGATCGGCGTAGCCGTGGGCAATGCCATGACCGGTAGTGCCTCGCCGGTGGATGTCTTGACCGTACACGACCAGCAACCCGACTGGGCGCGGCTCGATGCCATCATCCGGCAATGGGTTCCGGCCATGCTGATCGTCGGCCTGCCACTCACGCTTGACGGCGGCGAGCAATCCATCACCCGCCAAGCGCGCCGTTTTGCCGAACAGATCGGCCAACGCTACCAACTGCCTGTCGCGCTACAGGACGAACGCCACAGTTCGCAGGAAGCCGCGCGCCGTTTCGCCAACGCTCGCGCCGCCGGTACAAAACGCCGTCAGGACGCGCGAAAAATCGACGCCATGGCCGCCGCCGTGATCCTGGAAACATGGCTGGACAACCATCCCAGCGGATAAACTTGCGCAGCCGCGCCACCCGATCCCGCAACCATGGCTTCCGCCAGCCGCCACGGACCTCGCCCATGACCCATCATCTGCGCCACCTGACCACCCTGGAAAACCTCGACCGGGCCACCTTGACGCATCTGCTCGATCGCGCCGAGGCCATGCGCGAAGCCAGTCGTCATGGCACCTGCAAGCTGGACCTGCTGACCCATCGCACCGTGCTCAACCTGTTCTTCGAACCCTCCACACGTACGCGCACGTCCTTCGAGCTGGCCGCACGCAGGCTCGGCGCCGAAGTGGTCAATTTCAACATCGCGCAGTCGTCGACCAACAAGGGCGAAAGCCTGATCGACACGCTGCACACGCTCGAAGCCATGCATCTGGACATCATCGTGGTGCGGCACAAGGAAGTCGGCACCCCGGATACGCTGGTGCGTCACGCCATGAGCGGCGTATCCATCGTCAACGCCGGTGACGGCACCCGCGCACACCCCAGCCAGGGCCTGCTCGACGCGCTCACCATTCGCCAGCACCGACCCGATCTCGCAAGCCTGACCGTCACCATTTGCGGTGATATCCGGCATTCGCGCGTGGCCCGCTCGGACATCCAGGCCCTGACCACGTTGGGCGTGAAAACCATCCGCCTGTGCGGCCCGCAAGCTCTGCTTCCCGACGCAACCGAATTCCCGC
This sequence comes from Rhodanobacteraceae bacterium, assembly GCA_036379495.1. Classification (GTDB taxonomy): domain Bacteria; phylum Pseudomonadota; class Gammaproteobacteria; order Xanthomonadales; family Rhodanobacteraceae; genus Oleiagrimonas. The sequence goes on from DASVGO010000030.1 coordinate 53,171, forward strand.
AATGCACGCTCCTCACCGACTTCGACGCCGCCATCGAAGGCAGTGACGTCGCCATCATGCTGCGCCTGCAAAAGGAACGCATGGCCGCCACCGATCTGCCCGACGAGGCCGCCTACTTCGAGCGTTACGGCCTGGATCCGACACGGCTGGCCCGCGCCGCCGAGGGCTGCCTGGTCATGCACCCCGGCCCGCTCAACCGCGGCGTCGAAATCGATCCGGCTGTCGCCGACGGCGCGCAGTCCTGCATCCTGCAACAGGTCGGCAACGGCGTGTTCGTGCGCATGGCGGTGCTGGCCGAAGTGCTGGGCCGATAAAACCCGAGGCACCCTACTTCCTGCACTGTATGGAAACGGGTGGCATGCCATAATGCACCCGGGGTGAATTCAATACACGCGAGGGGATGCTCAATGCACCGTACGATCCGCTGGACCGCACTTGGCGCGGCCATGTTTGCGCTGGCTGCGTGCAGCCACCACCAAAGCCAGAACCCGATTCTGTCCTATGTGCCGGCGAACTCGCCGTATGTGTTGGCCAATCTCAAGCCATTGACCAAGGACATCCGCGCCAGACTCGGCGCACCGGGCGCCATGCGCATGTCGCTGTCTGCCGACGCGATGCAACTCGACCATGCCGCCGTCGATCTGGACAAGCACGGCAAGCCGCATCTGGCCAACGTCATGCGCACGCTGGCCACCACCATCGGCGGCAAATCCATGTCGCAAGTGGCACAGGAACTTGGCATCGACATCAACGGCATGTTCGCGGCCTATGGCCTCGGCCTGAGCCCGGTGGCGCGTGGCCAACTGACCGACCCGGCCAAGTTCCATGCCTACATCAGCAAGCTCGAAACGGCCTACGGCAAGACCATGGGCGAGGCCACGTTTGACAAGGTAAACTACCAAACCCTGACGCTCGGCAAGTCAGGCTTGCAATTCATCGTCGCCACGCATGCCAGGGCCTTCACGCTGGCCATCCTGCCGGTCAAGGCCAGCGACCAGCAGCTCGGCGAAGCGCTGGGCGTCACCAAGCCGCAGCACAGCCTCGTCGATGCCCAACGCCTGTCGAAGCTGGCCAAGTCGGAAGGCTACCTGCCCTATCTCATCGGCTATTTCGACACCACCAAACTGCCGCCGCTGATTGCCGGCATGCGCGACCCCATGCTGCAAACCCTCATCACGGCCGCCGGCGGCCAGTCGACGGCAGCAAAGAACTTTCCGGCCAGCTGCCAGCCTGACCTTGTCCGCATCGCAGCGCGCATGCCGATGATAAGCATGGGCTACACGCACATCGCATCCGACAGCATTACCACGCAGATGGACATGGCACTGGCGCCCGACATCACCAAGGCCTTTGCCGGCATCGGCACGCATGTGCCAGGACTGGGCAGCGCCTCGCAAGCGCCGTTCGATCTGGCCCTCGCCTTGCCGGTCACGACCCTGCGCGATTTTGGCATGGCCCAGGCAGATGCGGTCCAGGCCCACCCGTTCACCTGCCCGGCCCTGACAGGCCTGAACAAGGCCTTCGCCGACCTCAAGAAATGGCTGCCCAAGGCTGGCGTCCCACCTTTCGGCAGCTTGCGCGGTTTCCACATCATCACCGACAAGATCGTGCCGGCTGCGGCGACGTCGACGGGTACGCCGGGCATGCCTGATGCCAGTGCTCGCCTGCTGGTGGCCTCAAGCAACCCGGCCGGCCTGTTGAACATCATCAAGGCCTTCCTGCCCGGCGCCGCCCAGCTCAACATCACCAACAATGGCAAACCGGTGGCCTTGACTTTACCCAACACCTTGGCAACCAAGGTGCACCACAAGCCGATATGGCTGGCCATGGGCAAGCAGGCCCTGGCTATCGGCGTGGGCGCGGGCGAGGATGCCAAGCTCGGAGCCTTGGTGAACGCCGCGGGCGGTGCCGCCGGTACCCTGTCGAGCCTGCACGTGAACGGCGCCATGTATGCGCAGTGGCTGCAATCCACCATCAGCGCGTACAACGGCTACCTGGCGCGAGCGCGGGCGAAAGCCGGCAAACCACCACTGACGACACAGCAGCAAAAGCAGCAGCAGGCCTCGCTGGACATGGCGTTCAAATCGCTCAAGGCCATCAAGGACATCAGCGCCGTGGAGCGCTTCGACAAGCACGGCCTGCGTGTCACCAGCACCGTACGCTGGAACAAGCCGTAACCTGGCACTGGCCAGTCATTGATGCCAGCAAACAAGGGGTCGACATGTCTGTGTCGGCCCCTTGTTTCTCTTCCCCGTCAAATGGTCGATTCCCGCCCAACCTGCCCGACAATCGCATGCATGCCAGACACATCTTTCATCTCTCCATTCCGGTGGCCAATCTTCAGGCAGCCAGGGATTTCTACGTTGGAGTTCTCGACGCGGAAGTCGGCAGGCAAAACGATGATTGGCTGGACATCCTGCTCTGGGGGCATCAAATCACGCTCCAACATCGCCCCGCCGAGGTTCTGCCTGCCACACGGCAAGGCAAGCGCCACTTTGGTGTCGTGCTCCCATGGCGTGAATGGGAAATCCTGGCCGAGCGCGTTCGCACGTCAGGCACGGCCTTCCTTGCCGAACCCAAAATCTCCGACGCGGGCGACTCCTGCAGGCAGGCAAAATTCTATCTGGCCGATCCGGGCAACAATGTCATCGAGGTCAAGGCATACAGCAACGTGCAAGGCACGCTGCATCTCGATCCCGCCGCGGGATAGGTTCGATTGCCGGTGGCAACGCCACGTCGCTATCGGTGCAAGTGCGCGCCGCGGTCCGACTCTTCCAGTTCCACGCCATCCAGCCCCTGCGACAGGCTGCTGGCATCGCCGCCCTGGGCCAGTTTGATCGTCAGGCGCACCTCGTTGGCACTGTCGGCGTAGCGCAGGGCGTCCTCGTAGCTGACCTTGCCCTCGTGGTAGAGCTTGACCAGACTCTGATCGAAGGTCTGCATGCCCAGGTTGGTCGACTCCTTCATCACATGCTTGAGCTTGTGCACCTCGCCCTGACGGATGTAATCCTGCACCAGCGGCGTGCCCAGCATGACTTCCATCGCCACGCTGCGCGCCTTGCCGTCGGGCGTCGGGATCAGCTGCTGGGCAACGATGCCCTTGAGATTCAATGACAAATCCATCAACAGTTGCTCGCGACGATCCTCCGGGAAGAAATGCAGGATGCGGTCGATGGCCTGATTGGCGTTGTTGGCGTGCAGCGTGCACAGGCACAGATGGCCGGTCTCGGCAAAACTGACCGCGTACTCCATGGTCTCGCGTGTGCGCACTTCGCCGATCAGGATCACGTCGGGCGCCTGACGCAACGTATTCTTCAGCGCCGCATCCCAGCTGTCGGTGTCGATGCCCAGCTCGCGCTGCGTGATGATGCAACCCTCGTGACGATGCACGTATTCGATCGGATCCTCGATGGAGATGATGTGCCCGGTCGAGTTGCGGTTGCGATAGCCGATCATGGCCGCCAGCGACGTCGATTTGCCGGTACCGGTCGCGCCGACGAAGATGACGATGCCGCGCTTGGTCATCGCCAGTTCCTTGATCACCGCCGGCAATTTGAGCGCGTCGATGGTGGGAATTTCCGACTCGATGCGACGCAGCACCATGCCCACGCAATTGCGCTGGTAAAAGCACGATACACGGAAGCGGCCAATGCCCTTGGCGGCCACGGCGAACTGGCACTCGTGGGTCTTTTCGAATTCCTCGCGCTGGCTCGGCGTCATGATGTTGACCACCATGTCACGCGCCTGTTGCGCGGTCAGCGGATTCTGCGTGACCGGCGCAATGCGGCCATTGACCTTCATGGACGGCGGTACGCCCGCCGTGATGAAAAGGTCCGAGGCCTTCTTGTGCACCATCAATTTGAGAAAGGACGTGAAGTCGATGTCTGCCATGCGTCTGCTCCGCTGCGGCCGGTTCCGTTACTGGAAAACCGCCTTGTTCTTGGCCCGCACCGCGGCCTGCTGACGGGTGATCTGGCCACGTTTGACGAGATCCTGCAAGCACTGGTCGAGCGTCTGCATGCCGTACTGCTGCCCGGTCTGGATGGACGAATACATCTGTGCCACCTTGTCCTCGCGGATGAGGTTGCGGATGGCCGGAATGCCGACCATGATCTCGTGTGCCGCCAAACGGCCACCGCTGGTCTTCTTCAGCAGCGTCTGGCTGATGACCGCGCGCAACGACTCGGACAGCATCGAGCGCACCATCGGTTTTTCACCGGCCGGAAACACGTCGATGATGCGGTCGATGGTCTTGGCCGCCGAACTGGTATGCAGGGTGCCAAACACCAAATGGCCGGTTTCGGCGGCAGTCAACGCCAGGCGGATGGTTTCGAGATCGCGCAGCTCGCCGACGAGGATGAAGTCCGGATCCTCGCGCAACGCCGAACGCAGGGCCTCATTGAACCCGTGCGTGTCGCGATGCACCTCGCGCTGGTTGATGAGGCACTTCTGCGAGGTATGCACGAACTCGATGGGGTCCTCGATGGTGAGGATATGGCCGTATTCGTTCTTGTTGACGTGATCGACCATGGCCGCCAGCGTCGTCGACTTGCCCGAACCTGTCGGCCCGGTGACGAGGATCAAACCCTGCGGCTGCTCGACCAGATTGCGGAAAATGCTCGGGCAACCCAGATCTTCCAGCGTCAGCACTTCCGACGGAATGGTACGGAACACCGAGGCCGCACCACGGTTCTGGTTGAATGCATTGACACGGAAGCGCGCCAGCCCCGGAATCTCGAACGAGAAATCGGTCTCCAGGAATTCCTCGTAATCGCGCCGCTGCTTGTCCGACATGATGTCGTAGATCAGCGAATGCACCTGCTTGTGCTCCAACGGCGGAATGTTGATGCGGCGCACGTCGCCATCGACGCGGATCATCGGCGGAAGCCCCGCGGACAAATGCAAGTCCGAGGCCTTGTTCTTGACCGAAAAGGCCAGAAGTTCGGCAATATCCATGGTGATCCCAGGCTCCCCTTGGCAAAACGAGTGATCCGACAGTATAGGGCTGCCGGAACGGCTGATGGCATAGCTTAGGCGCATCGCGACGGCGCAAAATCTGCGCTGGCGCACACCTCGCACGGCCGATGGCTTAAGGTATGCGCTTTTCCACGGAGATTGGCCATGCAGCGCATCACCTTCATCGGCGGCGGCAACATGGCACGCAGCCTCGTCGGCGGAATGGTCCGCGCAGGTCATGACGCCAGCCTGTTGCACGTGGCCGAACCCGATGCTGCCGCACGCGAACGGCTGGCCAGCGATTTCGGGGTCGACACGCACGCCGACAACCATGCCGCCATCAACGGGGCCAACATCGTGGTGTTTGCCGTCAAGCCCCAGGTGTTGCCCGCTGTCTGTGCCGATCTGGGCTCCGCCATTGCCACTGCCAGACCACTGCTGATCTCCATCGCTGCCGGCATTCGCACCGACCAGATCGAACGCTGGCTGGGCAACCCCGCTGCCGTCGTGCGCGTGATGCCGAACACGCCGGCACTGATCGGCGCCGGCGCCAACGGACTGTTTGCCAACGCGCTGGTCAGCGCCGACCAGCGCCGGCAAGCCCAGGCCATTCTCGACGCCAGCGGCATCTGCGAGTGGATCGATGACGAAGTCCTGATGGACACCGTGACCAGCATCTCCGGCTCGGGCCCGGCCTATTTTTTCCTGCTGGTCGAAGCGCTGGAAGAGGCCGCCGTGACGCATGGCTTGCCGCGCGAGGCGGCGCGTCATCTGGCCGCCCAGACCTGCATGGGCGCCGGCCGCATGCTGCTCGAAAGCGGCGGGGCCCCAGCCGAACTGCGCCGACGCGTCACCTCGCCCAACGGCACCACCCAGGCTGCGCTGGAAAGTTTCGCCCACGATGATTTCAACGCCATCGTGGCTCGTGCAGTGGATGCTTCACGCCAGCGCGGCATCGCGCTGGCTGCCGCCAACGACTGACCCCGTCACCGACCCGAACGGCCTGCCACTTTCCTTTTTGCCCCTGCTCTGCAAGGCTTTGCGCCCATGCATCCACTGACTTCCGCTCTCGGCCTGCTGGTCGACTTCGTTTTCGACGCCCTGCTGGTGTTGTTTCTGGCCCGATTGTTCGCCGAATTGTGGCGCGCCAACTTCCACAACCCGATCAGCCAGTTCACCTACCGCTACACCAATCCGGTGCTGGCTCCGCTGCGGCGTGTCCTGCCCAACTGGCGACGCTGGAACCTTGCGGCCATCCTGATCGCCTGGATTCTGGAACTCGTCAAATGGCTGCTGATGTTCGTCATCGGCGGCGCCCTGCCGCACATCGGCGGCTGGCTGGTGATGGGCATCGGCTCACTGCTGGATTTTGCGCTGATGATGTACGTGGTACTGGTGTTCGTGTGGGCGCTGGCCAGCATGTTCACCGGCAGTGGCGGCTATGGGCAATCGCCGAATCCGCTGATGCAGTTCGTCGCGCAACTGGTGGAGCCGCCCATGCGCCCACTGAGCAAGCACATGCCCTCGCTTGGCGGCATCGACTTTTCCCCGGCCGTGGCCATCCTGGTCCTGCTGCTGGCACGCATCCTCATCGCCGACCCGATCCTCGCGGCCGGAGTGCGCATGGCCACCGGCATGTAGCACGCCGCACGCCGCATGCCGATCAGGCGTGCACGTCCTGCCGATTCGCCCACGCGGCGATCAGCGCGTGCAGTGCATCCAGCCCGTCAAACAGGGCTGCAGGCCCGGGCTGCAGAATGATCGGCGACTTGATTTCGTGCAGCTCGCCATCACACACCGCCGGCACATCCGCCCAGCCCGGCCGCGCCGCGACCTTGTCGGGGCGGAATTTCTTGCCGCACCATGAGCCGATCACGATGTCGGGTCGCCGCCGCGCAGGCTCTGCCGGATCGGCCAGAATGCGGTCCTTGCCCAGCGCCTTGCCGGCCAGCTCGGGAAACACGTCCTCGCCACCGGCAATGCGGATCAACTCGGCTACCCAGCCGATGCCGGTGATCGGCGGCTCGTCCCATTCCTCGAAATACACGCGTGGATGCCGCGGCAACCGCTCCGCCGCTGCACGAATGTCCGCAATATGTGCCTCGGCGCGCCGCGCCAGATCCTCAGCTCGATCCACTGCACCGACCAAGGCGCCAAGCCGGCGGATGTAGGCCAGGATGCCGGCCACGCTGCGATGGTTGCTGATCCACACCTCCACGCCGGCCCTGACCAAGTCGCGCGCGATGTCGGCCTGGATATCGGAGAAGCCGATGGCGAAATCCGGTTCCAGCTTCAGGATCTCGCCGATCTTCGCGCTGGTGAACGCGGACACCCTGGGCTTTTGCTTGCGTGCTTCGGGCGGGCGCACGGTGAAGCCGGAAATGCCGACGATGCGATCGGATTCGCCGATGGCGTACAGGACTTCGGTCGGCTCCTCGGTCAGGCAGACGATGCGCTGCGGAAACCCGTCGTTCATCTCAACATCCCTTCGTGCCGGCATCACCTGCGGCCATTACGTCGCACACGCACGCCTCACGGATACAGCAGGCGCGATTGCCACGCCTCGCCATCGCGTTCCCAGCACACGCGCTCGTGCAGGCGAAACGCCTCGCCGTACCAGAACTCGACCTTGTCGGGCACCACCAGCACGCCGCCCCAATGCGGTGGACGCGGCACCTCGCCACCGTCGAACTGTTTTTCAAACTGCGCCACCCGCGCCTCGAAGGTGTCGCGATCAGGCAAGGTTTGTGATTGCAACGAAGCCCACGCGCCGATCTGGCTCATGCGCGGGCGCGTGGCGAAATAGGCATCCGATTCCTCCGCCGACAATTTTTCGCTGCGTCCTTCCACGCGCACCTGCACCGCATGCCGCACGGTCTTCCAGTGAAAGCACAAGGCCACCTGCGGATGCGCCGCGATCTGCTCCCCCTTGGCGCTTTCGTAATTGGTGAAAAAACGAAAACCGCGTTCGTCCACACCCTTGAGCAACACGATGCGCGACGACACCCGGCCCTCGGCATCCGCTGTCGCCAGGGTCATGGCCGTGGGCTCGGGATCACCCGATGCACGCGCCTCATCCAGCAAGCCCTTGAAGGTATCCACGATGTCGGAAGTGAGCATGGCAACAGTCTGCGTGGCGGGCGCACGGTTATGCTGATCCCGGTCAGCAAGGAAACGCCCGTGAATCCTGACGATGCTAGCACGCAACTGCTTGCGCTCTGCGCCGCCGGCATGACGCGCATGCGACGCCCGTGGCGACTGGCCATTTCGGGTCTGCCCGGCTGCGGCAAAAGCACGCTGGCGCAGGCCTTGGTGGCACGTGCGCGCAAGGCCGGTTGGCCCGCACTGGCCTTGTCGCTGGATGATTTTTATCTGCCGAGACGTGCCCGCCTGCAATTGGCAAAAACGCGGCATCCGCTGTTCGCCACCCGCGGCGTGCCGGGCACGCACGATCTGGCCTTGCTCCAATCCGTGCTGCGGCAACTGGGCCAGGCCTCGCCGGATCACCCCGTCCGGGTGCCGCGTTTCGACAAGGGCCGCGATACGCGCCGCTCGCCCTCGCATTGGCGATGCGTGCGTCACGCGCCGCGCCTTGTGATTCTCGAAGGCTGGTGTCTGGGTGTGATGCCGCAGCCGGCGTCGGCCTTGATCCAGCCCATCAACGCACTGGAACGCCGGCACGATCGCGATACGCGCTGGCGCACCCGCGTCAACACCTTGCTCAGGGATTACTTGTCGCTGTGGGACGAGGCCGATGCGCGCGTGCTGATCGCATCCACCAGCTGGCCACACGTCAAACGGCTGCGGGACCGGGCCGAAGACGCACGTCGCCGTGAGCGGGCACCACACGCCATGGACGCGGCGCAACTGACGCAGTTTCTGGCCCACTACGAACGCCTTGGCCGGCACGCCCTGGCCACGCCGCCAGCACATGCCGACCTGATCCTGCCGACCCGGCGATGATGGCGACAGCATGTCCTTGTGCGATGCATGCATATCGATCCACACGGCACCACCCGTCATGGCTGCTACCCTTGGCCATCGCCTCCATCCCGGCCGGCCATGAATCCATCGCCCAACCTGTTTCTGATCGGCCCGTCCGGCGCAGGCAAAACGTCGATCGGCCGCAGTCTGGCCGCACGCCTCGGCTTGCCGTTTCTGGACCTGGACCACGAGATCGAAGACCTCACCGGGGTCAACATCCCGACCATCTTCGACATCGAGGGCGAAGCCGGCTTTCGTCAGCGCGAAGCGAGCTTGCTTGATGACCTTAGCCGCCGCCGCCCCGTCGTGCTGGCCACCGGCGCCGGCGCCATCCTCAGCGCCGACAGCCGCCGGCATCTGGTCACGCGCGGCTTCGTGTTGTGGCTCGACGCCACGGTCGAACAACAACTGGAGCGGCTTTCGAACGACCACCAGCGCCCGCTGCTGGCCTCCGCCGACCGCCACCAAAGACTCATCGACATGGCCACACACCGCACGCCGCTGTATCTGGTCACGGCCGACCTGCGCCTGCCCGGCCACAGCGAACCCGTGGACCACGCCGTATCCCGTGCTCTGCAGGCACTCGACGCCACCTGGACCCGCGCATCCCTCCACAGCCCCGTACCATGACTGCCATGCAACACCTCGACGTCGCGCTCGGCGCGCGCACTTACCCCATCCACATCGGCCCCGGCCTGCTTGACGATGACGCGCGTTGGCGCGCGGCCATTCGCGGCCGCCATGTACTCATCGTCAGCAACGCCACCGTCGCGCCGTTGTATCTGGCACGAATCGAAGCCGGCCTGACCGACCTGCACCATGCCAGCGTGATCCTGCCCGATGGCGAGGCATACAAGACGTTGCACTCGTTCGAAGTCATTCTCGATGCGCTCGCCGAACTCGGCGCCACGCGCGATGCCTGCATCCTGGCGCTGGGCGGTGGCGTCATCGGCGACATGGCCGGTTTCGCCGCGGCCACGTGGATGCGCGGCATCGACTTCGTGCAAATGCCGACCACGCTGCTGGCGATGGTCGATTCCTCGGTCGGCGGCAAGACCGGCGTCAACCACGCCGCCGGCAAGAACCTCATCGGCGCCTTTCACCAGCCACGTGCGGTGATCGCCGACACCTCGACGCTGGCCAGCCTGCCCGAGCGCGAATACCGCGCCGGCCTGGCCGAAGCGATCAAGCACAGCGCGCTCGGCGATGCCGGTTTCTTCGATAACCTGGAAACGCTGGCTCCCGCACTGCTGGCCCGCGACGCTGCCGCACTGTCCGAGCTGATCGCGCACAGCTGCCGTTTCAAGGCCGGCGTGGTGGCGCGCGACGAAACCGAACAAGGTGAACGCGCCTTGCTCAACTTCGGCCACACCTTCGGCCACGCGCTGGAAGCCGAAGCCGGCTACGGCACCCTGCTGCACGGCGAAGCCGTCGCCATCGGCATGTGTCTGGCGGCCAAGCTGTCGACCAAGCTGGGCATGGCCGATGCAGCCGACGGCGAACGCCTGAGCGTCCTGCTCGCCGCATGCGGCCTGCTCACCGCCCTGCCCGCCGACGTCAACACCGATGCGTTGATCGAGCGCATGCGCATGGACAAGAAAAACCGCGCCGACAGCCTGCGCCTGATCCTGTGGCGCGGCATCGGCAAGGCGGAAATCGTCGACCCCGTGCAGGCCACGGACATCCGCGCGATGCTTGCTGCGTAGCGTTCGCCGGAGAACCCTCGGCCTCGCCAAGCCTCAATCGCGGGCACCGCCCGCTCCTGCAAACCCCACCACCTCCGGTGGGTGCGGGCGGCGCCCGCGATGGCATGGCGCCTCACACCGCGCTACCCGCCCAAAGCCTTTTGATAACGCCGATACAAAATGCCCACGCGCTTCACGTAAACCTGTGTCTGCGCGTACGGCGGCACGCCGCCGTATTTCCTGACTGCCTGCGGGCCGGCGTTGTAGGCCGCCGCCGCCAGCTTGTGGTTGCCGTGAAACTCCTTGAGCAACTCGGCCAGATAACGCGCGCCACCGGCAATGTTCTCGGATGCATTGAACGCATCATCCACGCCGACGCTGCTGGCCGTGGCCGGCATCAGCTGCATCAGACCCTGCGCGCCCTTGGACGACAACGCATTCGGATTGAACGCACTTTCCGCGTGGATGATGGCGCGCAGAAACGCCGGCTTGACACCGGATGCCTTGGCGGCCTTGCGTACGGCGATCCGATACGCCGCCAGATTGAGCGGCACCGTGTGCCAGTTGATCGACGAATGCAAGGCGCAGGCGAAGCAGGTTTCGATGTAGGTGAACAGCCGCGTCACCCGGTGCCCGCGCCGATGGCCCGGCGGCACGTTGGTGTATTCGACGCTGCCGTCGGCGCGCACCACGCGATACACCGCGCCGCGCAACACCACCGGGCCGGCAGCACGTCGCGCCGGCGCCTTGCCGGTGGACGAAACACGCGCCGCGCCGGCATAGCCCAAATGCGTCTGCGGCTGGGCATCGACCGGCTTGCAATGCTTGTAATCGTGCGGGCGACTGGTGAACACCACCTCGCCATGGGGCCCCTGACAACGGTAAATGCCAGCCTGCGCCGCATGTGACCAGCCGGCCAGGGCCAGCGTCAGGCACGCCAGCAGCCACCAGCCCAAACGGCCAGTGGTCAAACGCGCGCCAACCCGCGCAAACGGGCCGACACCATCCCCGGGACGAGCGGCAACGGACATGCCGCAAAGTGTGCCGGGCCGGGCCGACTCTGCCAAGCGCCGCCGGTCACACTCCGGCACTTCGGTGGCGCGCCCGCCGCAACCTGCGTAAACTACGCTGTTCATTAGCAAAAATCGCGAAATCACCATGCCCGGCAAGCTCTTCATCAAAACCTACGGTTGCCAGATGAACGTGTACGACTCGTCCAAGATGGCCGACGTGCTCAAGCAATCCCATGGCTTGGAATTGACGCAGGACGAGACCGAGGCCGACGTCATCCTGGTCAACACCTGCGCCATCCGCGAAAAAGCGCAGGAAAAGGTCTTCAGCCAGCTGGGTACCTGGCGGCCGCTGAAACAGGGCGACAAGCCGGTCGTGATCGGCGTCGGCGGATGCGTGGGCTCGCAGGAAGGCGAGGCCATCGTCAAGCGCGCGCCGTACGTGGACCTGGTGTTTGGTCCGCAAACACTGCACCGCTTGCCCAAAATGCTCGATGCCGCGCGCGCCACGCACCAGCCACAAATCGACATCAGTTTTCCCGAGATCGAAAAGTTCGACAACCTGCCCGAGCCGCGCGCCGAAGGCCCGACCGCGTTCGTGTCGATCATGGAAGGCTGCTCCAAATATTGCAGTTACTGCGTGGTGCCGTATACGCGCGGCGAGGAAATCAGCCGCCCGTTCGACGACGTGATCGGCGAGGTGGCGCTGCTTGCCGAACAAGGCGTGCGCGAAGTCAACCTGCTCGGCCAGAATGTCAACGCCTATCGCGGCCCGATGTTCGATGGCGGCGTGGCCGACCTGTCCGTGCTGATCCACGCCATCGCCGAGATCGAGGGTATCGGCCGCATCCGTTTCACCACCAGCCATCCGCTGGAGTTTTCCGACTCGCTGATCGAGGCCTACGCCAACGTGCCCAAGCTGGCCAACTTCCTGCATCTGCCGGTGCAGTCGGGTTCGGACCGCATCCTGGCCAAGATGAAGCGCGGCTACAGCGCCATCCATTACGTCGACCGCATCCGCAAGCTGCGCGAGGTGCGTCCGGACATCTCGATCAGCACCGACTTCATCGTCGGCTTTCCGACCGAGACCGAGGAAGATTTCGCCGCCACCATGAAGCTGGTCGAGATCATCGGTTTCGACCAAAGTTTCAGCTTCATCTTCTCGCCGCGCCCCGGCACGCCGGCCGCCAACCTGCACGACCAGACCACCGACGAAGAAAAGCACGCACGCCTGGCGCACCTGCAAGCGACCATCACCGCCAACGCCAAGAAGATCAGCGAGGCCATGGTCGGCACCACGCAATCAGTGCTGGTGGAAGGCCCGAGCAAGAAGAACCCGAACGAGATGACCGGGCGCACCGAGAACATGCGCTTCGTCAACTTCCCCGGTGATGCGCGCATGCAAGGCCAGTTCGTGGACGTGGTCATCACCCAGGCCATGGCCAACTCGCTGCGTGGCCGCGTGGCGACGGCCTGAGAGCAAGCGTCGACGACTCCATTGCCGGCATACGGAGACCGCCATGACATTGAGCATCAATAACCTCAAAGTGTACGTCCCGGCCAAGGACTTCGAACTGTCCAGGCGGTTTTACACGGCACTGGGTTTCAGCATGACCGAGGGCTGGGGCGGTACCGCCGACTTTTCGCTCAATGGTCATGCCTTCCGCCTGCAGAACTTCTACGTGAAGGACTGGGCCAACAACTTCATGTTCGTCATCGACGTGGATGATGTCCATGCCTGGCACCAACGCGCCGTCGAAATGCGCGACAGTCAGGCGTTCCCCGGCATGCGCGTCAAGGCACCGGAACCGGTCGACGGTGCGATGGTCCTGAATGTCTTCGATCCGAGCGGTGTGCTGCTGATCTTCGTGCAGTAGCCAACCCGCGACGTGGTTTGGGCTCGCCGTCTGCGGAATCGCGAGATTGCCGTCGGCGTCATGGCCACAATGGACCCGGTTCATCCGGCCACGGCGCGGCCAATATCACGCCCTGAAGCGATGCTGACGACAGACCGGATCGTCCTTGCCCACTTGCTGGCAAAGCGGCATGCTTGCGACATGCTCGTGCCTTGCGCTCAAAAACTGCTCGCAACGCCATCCCCGATCGGCGCGAAAACAGGACGCACATGACTACCGCCACTGCGCCAGACCGCAACCATGTTGCCCGTTTGTTGGGCGCCGTTGCCAGTGGTGATGAACCTGCCTTTGCCGAGCTGTACCGGCATACGTCCGCCAAGCTCTATGGCGTGTGTTTGCACATGCTGCACAATCGCGCCGAGGCTGACGAGGTTTTGCAGGAAGCCTATGTGACCGTGTGGCGTCGTGCCGGCACCTTTGATGCGGAACGCGCCAGCCCGATGACCTGGTTGATCGCACTGACCCGCAACAAGGCCATCGACCGCTTGCGTCAGTACCATGAAACTCCCACCGACGAGGCGATCGAGCTGGAGTCGGACGATCCCACGCCTCCGACCAGCGCCGAGTCGAGTCAGGAGCGGCTGCGCCTGCAACACTGCATGGATCAGCTGGAATTGCCGCAGCGCACCGCCGTGCGTGAAGCTTTTTTCAGCGGTGCCACGTATATCGAATTGGCCGCACGCAGCCAGGTCCCGCTGGGCACCATGAAGAGCTGGATTCGCCGCAGCCTGATTCGCTTGCGTACTTGTCTTGAGCAATGAACTTCATCGCATGAACACACCACTGCACCACGATGATCTGCGTTACGCCGAATATGTCCTCGGCGTGCTGGACGTCGATGCCCGTGCCGCAGTGGAGGAAACCATCCGCGATGACCCGCACGCCGCCGCAACCGTACAAGATTGGCAACAACGCCTGACGCCGCTCAGCGAGGACATCACCACCCGCACGCCGCCGGATTACGTGTGGGTACGCATTCAAGACGCTTTGGCACACCCGGCAAGCATTCCGGTCGCACCGCCAACAACCCGGCCCGTTGCCCACGGCAGTCTGTGGGGCAGCTTGGCACTGTGGCGCTGGCTGGGCATCGGTGGCAGTGTGGTGGCCACCGCTTGCCTGGTGCTGGCCTTTGTCGTCACCCGTCCGCATACCACCGCGCCGACGGTGACCCGCGCCGGTTACATGGTGGCACGCATCCAGCAGGCCAACGGCGTCGCCGGCTGGACCGCGACCATGGATCTTGCACACGCACGCATGATCGTGGTTCCGGCCACGCCGCAGCCAGTGGCTAGTGACCGCTCCACCCAACTGTGGCTGGTTCTGCCAGGCAAGAAGCCGATCTCGCTCGGCCTGATTGCCGAAAATCATTCCACCACCGTGCATCTGTCGCCAGCATTGTTGGCGCAACTAAGTGCCAAGGACCTGCTCGCGGTTTCCGTGGAACCTCACGGTGGTTCGCCAACCGGCCAGCCGACCGGTCCCGTGGTAGCCAAGGGCAACATCGGCACCACCTCGGTCATCACGCCGACGACGGCAGGCTGAAGCCGACACTCGCCGCGAACAGCCGGGTTATCCGCGCGGCACGATGCGTGCATCCATGCGACCCGTCGCCACGTATCTCCGGATGCTTCTGCTTCACGAAGCTCATCCCTACTGGAGATCTGACATGAAAACCAGCCATACCGCACTCGCCGTTGCCACCGCCGCCGCGATGATCCTGTCCACGTCGGCATTCGCCATTACCCCGGCCAACCGTCTGTCCAACACCATGCCAATCCCGTCAACGATGGCGTCGGCCATGGACAGCGCAGCCACCAACTGGTTTGGCGGCCCCATCTATCACGGCCAGCCAGCCCTTGCCGCGACGGCGGCCCTGATCGAAGCAGGCGGCGGTGTCACCCACTTCAAATTTTCCACGGCCCTGGTGTCGATGCTGGGTCAAAAGACGGTCAACGCCGAGGTGGCCAAACTGAGCCGGCAATACGGCAAAAAGGAAGCCGGTGCCTTCATCACCGACATGACCATTTACGTCCATGACGCCATCAAGCGCGCGACCGAGCAAGGCATCAAGCTGCCGCCTCCGGCCAACCTGCACGGGGCCGCACTGGCCAAGGCACTGGTCGGTGCCGGCACCACGCCAGACGGGACGTTCTGGGCGGGCTACTTTTTCGACCACGCGATCTCGCACGATCTGCACGATCAGGTGATGGTCGATATCGATGCCAAATATGGCCACGCCGTCGACGGACGTACCCACAAGATACTCAATCAGGCCATGTTCGACGTGGCCCAGGCACTGGGCATGAAGAACGTCAAACTGGCATCGTTCCATTGATCCTTGGCATGTACGGCGCAAGCGGGGCGATGCCATGTCGCCCCGCTTGTCGCATGGCTCGTTCGGGCCATCACGCAAATACTGCGGCTGATGTACCGCGTCAATCCAGCCGCTTGTGGAAGCGCGCGATCGCCGTGGCCATCATCACGGCAGAAAACGCCAGCAAGGCCAGCACCTCGGACCACAGTTCGGTCAGCGAGGCACCGCGCAGCATCACGCCGCGAATCAGGCGCAGGAAATGCGTCAACGGCAGCACCTCGGCCAGCCACTGGCACACCTTGGGCATGCCGGCGTAGGGAAACACGAAACCCGACAACAGGATCGACGGCAGCATGATGAACATCGTCATCTGCATCGACTGGAACTGCGAGCGCGCCTTGGTGGAAATCAGCAAGCCCAACGTCAGGTTGGCCACGATCAGCAGGATCGAGGCGATGTAGACATCGAGCACGCTGCCGCGCACCGGCACATGGAACAAGGTGACCGCCAACGCCAGCACCAAGGTGGTCTGGATCAGGCCGATGACGGCATACGGCAGCACCTTGCCGACCATCAACTCGCCGGTGGTGATGGGCGTGGCGATCAGCAGTTCCATGTTGCCTCGCTCGCGTTCGCGCACGATGGCCACGGCGGTGAACAACACCATGGTCATGGTCAGGATCACGCCGATCAGGCCGGGCACGATGTTGACGGCGGTGCGCCGTTGCGGATTGTAGAAACTGACCACGTCGATGCGCCCCGCCGGCGGCGTGCTGGCCGCCGGCGCGCGGGTGTCGGGCAAGGCGCTGGAAATCGGCACCTGCGCCAGTTGGGCGGCCGCGCCCTGCACCGAACTGTCGCTGCCGTCGACCAGCACCTGCGCAACCGGACGTCCATCCGCGCGGCGGCGCTCGAAATCCGGCGGGATCACGATGCCGACATCGAGACGCCCCAGCTGCATGGCATGCATCAACTGCTGCGGCGTGTGCGCGACCAGCACCGGCTTGACCACACCGGTGGCCAGCATGTCCATCACCAGTGCACGCGAACCGGCCGTATTGGCCTGATCGGCGATGCCCGCCGGCAGGCCGCGCACGTTGAAGTTGATGGCGTAACCGAACAGGATCAATTGCGCGATCGGCACCACCACGATCATGGCCAGGGTGACGCGGTCGCGGCGCATCTGTCGCAGCTCCTTCATCACCACGGCGCCCAGGCGGCGCAGGTTCATGCGGCACGCTCCTCGGCAGCGCGATCGATGCCGGTGGCGGCGACAAACACGTCTTCGAGATTGGGCGCGGCCGCATGTACCTGGGCGGCGTGACCGGCCCGCGCCAGGGCATCGATCAGACCTTGCGTCTGCGTGGCTGCCTCGCCTTCGTCGGCATCCAGCAGCACGCGCAGGTCATGCCCGACTTGCGCCACACTGGCCACGCCCGGCAGGTTTTTGAGCACCAGGCGCGTGCGTCGCGGATCCGCCGAGGTCACCACCAGGGTGCGCTGGGCCAGCGCACGGGTCAGCACCGTGGGCGTGCCGTCGGCCACCAGCCGACCGCGATTGAGAATGGCCAGACGATGACAGCGCTCGGCCTCGTCCATCAGGTGCGTGGACACCAGGATGGTGGTGCCGGCATCGGACAACTCGAACAATCGTTCCCAGAAATCGCGGCGCGATTCCGGGTCGACCGCACTGGTCGGCTCGTCCAGAAACAGCAGTTCCGGCTCGTGCACCACCGCGCAGGCCAGCGCCAGACGTTGCTTCTGGCCGCCGCTCATGGTGCCGGCCAGTTGTTTCTGGCGATCGGCGAAATGGTAGCGCTCGATCAACGCGTCCACGCGCATGCGGGCGCGGGCCTTGGGCACACCGAGCACCGCCGCCATGAACGCGAGGTTTTCGCGCACGCTCAAATCCTCGAACAGCGAAAAGCGTTGCGTCATGTAGCCGATGCGCCGACGCAAGGCTTCGGCCTGGCGCGGAATCGACAAACCCAGCACCTCGATGTCGCCGGCGCTGGGCACCAGCAACCCGCACAACATGCGGATGGTGGTCGACTTGCCCGAGCCGTTGGGTCCGAGAAAGCCATGCACGTGACCGCGTTCGACCGCAAGGTCCAGACCATCGACCGCCAGCAGCTGGCCGAAGCGCCGCGTCAGCCCGCGTACACGGATCACCGCGCCGCTCACGGCTGCATGCCCTTGAAGGTGACGCGCACCGGCAAGCCTGCCGGCAGCGTCGACGCCGCCTTGCCCGGCAAGCTCACTTCGGCCAGATAGCTCAGGCGCGAGGCATCATTGCCGGCCAGCGCGTAGTACGGCGTGAACACCGGCTCGCTGCGCAGCATGCGGATGCGACCGGCATAGGTTTGTTGGCGCCCCAGCACCGTCACTTCGACACGATCACCCACATGCAGCTGCGCGCGTTCCTTTTCGGTGACGTAGATGCGCGCATACGGCGCGGTCCCCGTGAGTTCCACGGCCAGCGGCCCGCCGACCGGGGCCTGGTCGCCCAACTTGTACGGCACGCTGTCGATGATGCCCGCGCGCGGCGCGACGATGTCGAGCTTGCCCAGCAACACGCGCGCCGCCTGCGCCTGCGCCTGTGCCGCCGCGAGATTGGCTTGGTCCTGCGCGATCTGTTCCGGACGCGTGCCGTGCAGCAATTCGTCCAGCGCCGCGCGCACGGCCGCCACCTTGCTGCCGGCGTCACGCGCGGAGGCCCGCGCCTGATCGACATCGGCCCGACTGACATAATGCTTGCGTTCCAGCGGCAACAGGCGCGCCAGCTGGTCGTGCGCCTGTTTGGCCAGCGCCCGCGCGGCCGCCAGATTGGCACGCGCCTGGGCAATGTCTTCGGGACGCGGGCCATGTTGCGCCTCGCTCAACGCCGCTTGCGCCTGCGCCGCTTGCGCCTGCGCCGCCGCCAACTGGGCCTGCGTGTGCGCGGGATCGAGTTTCAGCAACACCTGCCCGGCGTGCACGCGCTCGCCCGGCCGCACGTTTTCGGCCACGATGCGCTCGGCCGCCGGCGCCGGCAGCGTGATGCGATCGTATTCCAGGGTGCCCAGGGCCTGCGGCGCAGCCGGCGAACACGCCGACAACAGTGCGGCGCCGACACACGCCAAAAGCACCAGACCACGCTGTTTCATGTGCCATCCCCTTTGTCTGTCATCGGTTTCAACGCCACGCCAATGCCTTGCCCGAACAAGGCCAGCGCATGGGCCTGCATGGCCACGCTGTCGACGTCGCCGGCATCGAGCATGCGCCGCCAGATCGGTGCGCCAGCGGCAGGAAACAGGGTCAGGCCAATCAGCGACACGGCCAACAGGCGCGGATCAAAGGCCGCATCGATATGCCCGGCGGCCTGCGCCGCAGCGAATTTCCGCGCCAGCACCTGCGGCGCCTGCGGCACGCCACGCTCGAACAGGGCATCGCGCAAGGCGCCGCCCTCGCACAACACCTCACGCACCCACAGCGGCGGCAACCAGGCATGCCGTGCCACCAGTTCACTGATTCCGCGTACCACCCCCGGCACCAGCGTGGCCGGATCGACCTCGGCCACCACCAGGAACCGACGCATCGGCGCCAGCGCAGGCATCAAGCGCTCTTCCACCACCGCCTCGACCATCTGCTGCTTGCTGCCGAAGTAGTAGTGCAACATGGCCGGCGTCGCGCCCGCTTCCGTCGCGATGGCGCGCAATGAAGTCGCGCGCACGCCGGTGCGGGTGAACTGGCTGATGGCCGCATCGATCAGGCGTTCGCGCAGGTCGTGATCGCCGCCACGCGGCCTGCCGGCGCGACGCTTGCGTGGCTTGGCGGATTCAACTTGTTGCTGGGCCGATTCGACCGGCACCGTGCCCTTGCCGGCACCCGAACCCGACTGGCGGGGCGTCTTCGTGTTCATGGATATAAATTAATTCAACATTTAATTATTTGCAAGTCGTGCCTGCGACCAACCCTTCCGAGGCACGCAGGCATGGCTCTTGGCGCCCGCGCGCGCTACGCTGGGCGGTCATGACCGACAACTCCCTCAACCAACACGACTTCGCCCTCGACCCGGCCGACAACGTGCGCCTGGCCAATCTGGCCGGCCCGTTCGACGAGCACCTGCGCCAGATCGAGCTGCGCCTGGGCGTGGAGATCAACAATCGCGGCAACATTTTTCGCGTGATCGGCGAAGACGCCGCCGTGAAGGCCGCCGACAAGGTGCTGCACGCGCTGTACGCCGTCACCGCCGATGAAGTGCTGGACGGGCCGCGCATCAACTTGATCCTGTCCGATGCCGGCATCGATGCGTTGGCCGACGACACGACCGCCGCCGTGCAGGAAGTGGTCATCAAGACCAAGCGCGGCGTGGTCAAGGGTCGCGGCCCCAACCAGGCGCGTTACCTGCACGCCATCGCCACGCACGACATCAACTTCGGCGTGGGCCCGGCCGGCACCGGCAAGACCTACCTCGCCGTCGCCAGTGCCGTGGAAGCGCTCGAATCGGGCCGCGCGCAACGTCTGCTGCTGGTGCGCCCAGCGGTCGAGGCGGGCGAGAAACTCGGTTTCCTGCCCGGCGACCTGTCGCAAAAAGTCGACCCGTACCTGCGCCCGCTGTACGACGCGCTGTACGAGATGCTGGGCTTCGACAAGGTGGCGCGCCTGCTCGAACGCAACGTCATCGAGATCGCGCCGCTGGCCTACATGCGCGGGCGTACCTTGAACGACTCCTACGTCATTCTGGACGAAGCGCAGAACACCACCGTCGAACAGATGAAAATGTTCTTGACGCGCATCGGCTTCGGCTCGGTCGCGCTCGTCAACGGCGATGTCACCCAAGTCGACTTGCCGCACCACACGCGCTCGGGGCTGCGTCACGCCATCGAGGTGTTGCGCGGCGTGGACGGCATCAGCTTCACCTTCTTCACCTCGCGCGACGTGGTGCGCCACCCGCTGGTGGCACGCATCGTGCGCGCCTACGAGGCGGCGGAAAACCGCCCGACGCCACCCGAAGGCCACTGAATCATGCCGACCATCACGCCGATCGTGCATCTCGGTTACGCCCTGCCCCGCGCCGGGCTGCCGGCCAGCACGAGCTTTCGCCATTGGGTCGCCGCCGCGCTCCAAGGCGCCCGGCGCAAGACCGCCACGGAGCTGTCCATCCGTCTGGTCGACATCAACGAGGGCCGCGCGCTCAATCACCAATATCGCGACAAGGATTACGCCACCAACGTGCTGTCCTTTCCCGTCGACTTGCCTGCTGGCGTCACCACGCCGCTGATCGGCGACCTCGTCATCTGCGCGCCGGTGGTCGCCCGCGAGGCCGCCGAACAAGGCAAGCCCGTGCGCCACCACTGGGCACACCTGACGGTGCACGGCGTGTTGCATCTGCTCGGTTACGACCACATCGTCGAGGCCGAGGCCGAAGTCATGGAAGCGCTGGAGACACGCATCCTGGCCACGCTCGACATCCCCGATCCGTATACCGTTTTAGGCTAGAATCGACTATCGCGCCCCATGGGGCGAAGACCGCGAAGGACTATGAACGAGGATCCTGGAAGTACCAACGCCCTGGCGCACCGCTCCTGGTGGGATCGCTTGGGCCACCTGTTTTCCGGCGAGCCACGCACGCGCGACGAGCTGATCGAGGAATTGCGCAGCGCCCAGTCCAACGGCCTGCTGACCAACGACACCCTGAGCATGGTCGAGGGCGCCGTCCGCGTCACCGAGCTCAATGTCGACGACGTCATGGTGCCGCGCGTGCAGATGGTGATGCTGCCAGCCGACGCGCCGCTGGCCGACATTCTCGCCACCGTGGTCGAATCCGGTCACTCGCGTTTCCCCGTGCACGGCGAAGACAAGGACGAAATCCTCGGCATCCTGCTGGCCAAGGACCTGCTCAAATACTTCGGCAACGGCGCCGACTGCGACATCCGCGGCCTGCTGCGTCCGGCCGTGCTGATTCCCGAATCGATGCGCCTGAACGTGCTGCTGGCCGAGTTCCGGCGCAGCCACAACCACATGGCGCTGGTGGTCGACGAGTATGGCGGCGTCGCCGGGCTGGTCACCATCGAGGATGTGCTCGAGGAAATCGTCGGCGAGATCGACGACGAGCACGACGACGAGCAGCCACCGGTGTTCATCGAACCGCTGCCGGACCACACCGGCTGGCTGGTCAGTGCACTGACGCCGATCGAGGACTTCAACGAGGAAGCCGGCACCGATTTTTCCGACGCGGAATTCGATACCATCGGCGGCCTCATCACGGCCGAGTTCGGGCACCTGCCCGAAGCGGGCGAGGAAACCACGGCCGGGCCCTTCCGCTTTCACGTACTGGAAGCCGATGACCGTCGCGTGCTGAAGTTTCGCGTCGAACCCAAGCCCGACGAAGCATAGGGTTCGCGACTCACACCGGCTACACTGCACGTCGTTCCGGCACCCGCCGGAGCGACGATGCGCCGCCATGGCCGGGCCCCGCCGTCGACACGCCACGGCCGCATCACGGACAAGCCCACGTGAAAATCCTGCCGCTCGGTTTCCTTGCCGTGTTCGTGTTGGCCCTGTGCGCCGGCATGCCGACCGCGCACGCCGGCGTCGCCGATGCGCCGGGAGCGGACCTGCAGGTATCACTGATCACCTACGGCCCCGGCGCGATCTACTGGGAACGCTTTGGCCACGACGCCATCGAGATCCGTGACACGCAAGACGGCCAGGCCATCACGTTCAACTACGGCGTGTTCGATTTCAGCCAGAAGGACTTTTTGCTCAACTTCGCACGCGGCGTGATGCGCTACTCCATCGACGCCGAACCAGCGCAATCGGACATTGCCTACTACATCGCCGCTGGCCGCTTCGTGCACCGCGAGCATCTGGCACTGACGCCGGCACAGGCCGCCTCGCTGCGCAATTTTCTGCTGTGGAACCTGCAACCCGGACACCGCCTGTATCACTACGAATATTTCAAGCGCAATTGCGCCACGCGTGTGCGCGATGCGCTCAATCAGGCACTGGGCGGCGCACTGAAAGCGCAATTGCTGCAACCCTCCAATCACATCACCTTTCGCCGCGAGACCGATCGCCTGATGTCGGCCCAGCCCTGGCTGATGCTGGCGCTGGACCTCGGCCTGTCAGGCCGTGCCGACGTGCCGCTGAACCGCTGGCAGGCCGCCTTCATCCCGATGCAGTTCATGCGCGAGATGCGTCGCGTGCGTGTGCCGGACGATCACGGAGGCACACGCCCATTGGTGACCAGCGATCAACTGGTTGCCGCCGCCCGCCTGCCCGCGCCACCACGCGAGCCACCCAACCTGATCGCGCCGCTGCTGATCATCGGGCTGGTGCTGGGCATCATCCTGGCTTTCACGGGCCACTTCCGCGACACTTCGCGCCCGGCGTACACGGTTTTCGCCGTACTCGGCACCCTGTGGCTGCTGTTTGCCGGCATCGCCGGCATCGGCATGATGATCCTGTGGGCATTCACGTTCCACTACACGTCTTGGGCCAACGAGAACCTGTTCCTGTTCAACCCATTGGCCCTGCTGCTGATCGTCGGCACGTGGCGTCGCGTGCCTTCGCGCATGGTCCGCGTGTTGGCATGGCTGTCTCTGGCGGCAGCCGTGTTTGCCTTGATTGCGAAGACACTGCCCGGCTTCGACCAGCAAAACCTGCCATGGATCTGTTTTGGCGTGCCTCCGTGGCTGGCCATGACCTGGGTGCTGGGCAAACGCGGCAGACTTGCCGCACCGCGATTGGCGAAGGCATGAATCCGTCGCATTGCCTTGCCTAATCGGGTCGGCAAGGGGCAGGACGGCTTCATGATCCGTCCTGCCCCGCCATGCGAGTTCAGCCGCCTTGACTGCCCGCAAGCAGCTTGGCCGCCTTTGCCGCCTCGGCATGGGATGCCTTGAGGCTGGTCGTCGCAAGCCCCTTGCGCGCCACCGTCAGCGCTTTCCACAAACGTGCGTGCTCGGCCTTGTCGCCCTTGCTGTCCGGCAGTGCACCGTGGCCCATGCCCTTGCACGGATCAGCCGCGGCCGCATCGAAGCCCTTGCCCTCGGGACCGACCAGACAATTGATGACGTGATGCAGATGGGTGTGTGACATCTTCAATGACGAGGCACCCTGCGCCATCAGCGCATGCACGTGCGCCGTGGCCGTTTCTTTCTGCGCAGCCCCGCCGGTCTGAGCCAGCGCCACGCCCGACAACACCACGCACAACAGCCCCGTGGCTCCGATGATCGACGAGGATTTCATCGTCTTGCCTCCGCTTTCGTTGCAGGAAAGTCGAGTCTACGCCGCACTTCGTGCCAAAACTGAACCGGCCCGTAGCATGGCTGCGGGGTGCATTGACCGGGAAAATCTGCGACCATCACCGGCCTTGTCACGGCTGGAGGGGTTCGTGACGCACGATGGAACCCTTGCCATGACCCAATCTTCTTCAATCCGCCGCGACGTCGGCGCCTGGGCCCTCATGTTCACGGGCCTGGGCTCGATGATCGGTTCGGGCTGGCTGTTCGGCGCCTGGAACGCCGCCAAGATCGCCGGCCCCGACGCCATCTGGGCCTGGGTGATCGGCGCCGTCGTCATCATGGTGATCGCGCTCACCTACACCGAGCTGGGCGCAATGTTCCCCGAATCCGGCGGCATGGTGCGCTACGGGCACTATTCGCATGGCTCGCTGGTCGGCTTCATCGCGGCGTGGGCCAACTGGATCGCCATCGTCTCGGTGATTCCGATCGAGGCCGAAGCCTCGGCGCAATACATGTCGTCCTGGCCGTGGGCATGGGCACACCATTTGTACGTGCAACTGCCCGGCGGCCACGGCAACCTCACCGACACGGGCCTGGCCATCAGCGCTGCACTGGTGATCGCCTACTTCCTGCTCAACTACTGGAGCGTGAAGCTGTTCGCGCACTCCAACACCGTCATCACCATCTTCAAGATGGTCATCCCGGCGGCCACGGCACTGCTGCTGATCGCCAGCGGTTTTGACACCCACAACTTCACCGTCGGCATTCATGGCGGCGTGCACCAGACCGATTTCGCCTCAGTACTGACGGCCGTGGCCATCGCCGGCATCGTGTTCAGTTTCAACGGCTTCCAGAGCCCCGTGAACCTGGCCGGCGAAGCGCGCAATCCCGGCAAGACGATTCCGTTTGCCGTGATCGTGTCGATCCTGCTGGCCACCGTCATCTACGTGCTGCTGCAAGTGGCCTACATCGGCGCCGTGCCCGCCGAAATGCTGGCTCACATCGGCTGGCACGGCATCAACTTCCGCTCGCCGTTCGCCGATCTGGCCATGATCCTGTCCTTGCAATATCTGGCCGTGCTGCTGTTTGCCGACGCCGTGGTCAGTCCCAGCGGCACCGGCATGACCTACACTGCCACCACCGCGCGCATGCTCTACGGCATGGAGCGCAACGGCACGCTGCCGAAGATTTTCGGCCGCATCCATCCCAAATACGGCGTGCCGCGTCCTGCGATGTGGCTGAACCTGGTGGTGGCGTTCATCTTCATGTTTTTCTTCCGCGGTTGGGGCACGCTGGCGGCCGTGATTTCGGTGGCCACCGTGATCTCGTACCTGACCGGCCCGGTCAGCGTGATGACGCTGCGCAAGACGGCCCCGGACCTGCACCGGCCGCTGCACATTGCCGGCATGCCGATCCTGGCCTGCCTCGCGTTCGTGTTTTCCACCGAACTTTTGTACTGGGCGCGCTGGCCACTGACCGGCGAAATCATCGTGCTGATGGTGGTCGCGCTGCCAGTGTATTTCTACTTTCAATGGAAGGCGCGCTGGCACGACTTCCGCCGCCAATTGGACGGATCGTGGTGGCTGATCGCGTACCTGCCGAGCATCGCGCTGGTGTCGTATCTGGGCAGCGCCACCTTTGGCGGCATCAACGTCATCCCGTACGGCTGGGATCTGGTCGTGGTGGCGCTGGTCGGCGTGGCGTTCTATTTCTGGGGCGTGCGTTGTGGCTGGCGCACGCCATCGGTCGAGGCCATCCAGGCCGAAACCAGGGATCATCCCGATGCCATTCTGGTGCCACCGGATGAAGAAGAGGCCGAACGCATCACTGGGCACTGAGGTGGCATGGGACATCAGTGACAATGCGTGCAGGCGTCCCCAGAAGTGCAAAATCGGACCCGCATGCATCATGCGGTTTCGTCCGATCATGGGCGCGCGGGTTCACTTGCGCGTGTCTCGTTAGATGCATCGTCACGGGCAGTGAACGCCTCGTCGTCACAGGCCGTGACGACGCGATCGCGCCCGCACTCCTTGGCCCGGTAGAGTGCCGCATCGGCGTCACCGAACAGGCGATCGAAATCATGCCCCGAGCGCTCGCTGCAGGCCAGGCCGAAGCTGGCGGACACCATCACCACGCTGTCTGAAACAAGTTTCACTTTCATGGCGGCCAGCGCATCCCGCATGCGGTTGGCAATATCCAGCCCCTGTGTCGGCGAACACCCCGGGATCAGGATGCCAAACTCTTCGCCCCCCAACCGACCGAGCACATCCTCGGTGCGCAACTGTGCTTGGCAAGTCGCCACGGCCTGTTTCAGAACCTCGTCGCCAGCGGCATGCCCATGGCTGTCGTTGACGCGCTTGAAGTGGTCCAGATCCAGCATCAACAGGCACGCGCACCTGCCCGAATGATGCAGCTTGCCAAGCGTCTGTTTTGCCGCATGCAGAAAATGCTGGCGATTGAACACGCCGGTCAGGCCATCATGCCGCGCCTGGCGACGAAACCGCAGCTGGGAGTGCTTGATCTTGAGCAACCACAGCATGATCAGAATCAGCGCCGCCAATATCAACGTGATGTACAACCGGCTGGTCTCGACTGCCTTCTCGGCCAAACGCTGGCGCAATTTCAGGATCTGGTTTTTCTTGTGCAGCGCATCGAGCTGCATTTTGTTGGCCAGAACTTCTTGCTTGACCAATTGGTAGGCCAGTGAACGCATCCTTGTGTCGTCGGCTGACGCTTGTGCCTGGGCCACGTATTTTTCGTAGTATGCAAGCGC
Organism: Rhodanobacteraceae bacterium; assembly: GCA_036379495.1. Lineage (GTDB taxonomy): Bacteria > Pseudomonadota > Gammaproteobacteria > Xanthomonadales > Rhodanobacteraceae > Oleiagrimonas. The sequence goes on from DASVGO010000030.1 coordinate 80,040, forward strand.
TTGCGCATATTGACCGGCGCGCTTGTCCACCTGATAAAGCACTTTGTAGGCGTCCTCCACGATCCAGTTGGTCTTGCCCGGGGCAAACATGGACAAAGCCGCCAATGCGGACTTGCTCGCAGCCGCATCATTGCCTTGTTTGACATACGCTTGGGCGTAGGTGATCGGCAAGGACGCCATGTGAAATTTGTATCCGGACTTGCGAATGCTCGGCGCTATCTTGTCCAGCAAGGCAATCGATCGATCCATGTGACCTTCATCGGTCAAAAGGCTGGCCAGATCCAGACGCAACGCATTTGCGGAAATCACAAGATGGGCGGCCAGACAAACATCAATCGTTTTCCGGAATCGCGGGCTGGCCGATGTGAGTTTGCCGGCATAAAGCAAGGATTGGGTTACATCCAAGCTTCCCGCGCACTGGCCGGATGGAGACGGAAACGAGCGCTGGATTTGGCGTGCATACTTGAGTGCCAGATCATATTGGCCCACGCGGTTCATCAGCTGGACCATCTGATTGAGCGCCGACAATCGGGCAACGGGTTCGCTGATGTTGGGAAGATTGGACACCAGCGTATTGGCCAGCTTGTAAGCCTTCTCGTAACGACGGTTGAGGAAATCGATTTGCATCAATTGGGCAACTGCCCGGGCCGACAACGACGGATTGTCGGAATGCTTGATGACCTTCCGAAGCAAGGATGTGGCCTTGGTGTCATCGCCCTGGAGCGAGTATTGCAACGCATCCAGCAAGGCAAGATGCAACCGCTGAGCCGGCGTCAGCCGGGCATCTTTCTGATGCAATTGCCGCAAGAGTTCGGCAAAGCGCGCATCATGGGCCGTATTGATCCGCTCTGCCCGAATCAGCAATGCGGTCGGCGATGCCGCGGTAGTGGCTTTTGCGATAGTGGCCGACGCTTCGGCACCCGACCATGCCACCAGCAAAGCCACGACCGATGCCAGACAGGCCCAACGGCGCCATTCCATCGAAACACATCCGTTTCAGGAGTCGGGGTTCGGACCGTCGCCTTCCTCGTCGTCCTGGTCCGGACACGAATCCGGATCATCATCATCCGGATCGCACAACCCGTCGATCTGATTGGGGTTTTGATTGATATGGACAACAGCATTGGGGCTCGAGCCCAATTCACGCTTGAGGCAACCGTCATCGCCGGATGCCACGGCCATGCGCAATCCTTCGCTGGCTCCCATGTTCGTCAACGTTTCGACAAGATCCTGTCCGGCCGCATGCCGCAGGGAGGCATCTCGTCCGATGGTTTCCAACAATTCGATAACATCTGCCATGATCTTCCCCTCGTTGACCGCAGGATGGTGCACCCAAACACCGTTGGTGGCAACTGGCACCACGACCGTCCACTCCACGGTGCCTCGCCTCGTATCGGCAAGGTTCATTCGCCAGGTACCAGCCCCCGGTCCAATGCCGCCAGCCGCTCACGCACCGCAACATTCTTTTTCAACCGATACGCCGGTGGCAACACAACCGTTTCCTCGGCACTGATATCGGTGACAGGCAACTCGCGCAAAAGCACGTGGCGAATGCGTGGCCGCTGGATCGGCAAGGTCGCGCCACGGTAGATGATGACCTTGTGATCGAGCGGATAGTCCTTGGCCAGCACATCCACCAACACCTGTCGATACTCCGGTCCCGTGGCAAACCGCGTCATCGATGCATCACCGACCAAACCAACCTGCCACAACACCAGATAAGCCTGCGGATTGACCCGTGTCTGGAAAAACAGCAGCTGGCTGGCCTCGTAATGCTGGCAGCCGCGCCGACCAGGGTCGATGCCAAGGTCGGCATACAGGCAGTCCTCGGCCGAAATGCCCGGTTCCATGTGCGCATGGAACCCCTCGGCACGCGCCACCTTGATGACCTCGTGCGGCGACCATGCAAAGATCCCGGGGTGACCGTAGAACACCGCACACACCTTCTTTCCGGCACGCACCTCGGCCATCATCACGTCAACCCATTCCTGGTAGGTGACGGCACGCGACTTGTCGCCATCGTGCTGCCCGTAATAAGGCTGCAGACTGCGCACATCCGGATGCATGCGATGCAGCCACATCTCGACGATGCCATCCGAGAGCGCGGCAAACACCACATCGGCCTGTTCGATGTGACTGCGCGCCAAAGGACTCAAATGTGATCCCAAGGTCATGCCCAGTCCGACGCAAGCGATGCTGCCGCGCGCCGAGTGGTTTTCAGGCACTTCCTCTTCTGATGCGCGGACTGGTGACATCTCCATACTGAAAGAATCCGTGATTTGCAGATTCAAGTCAATCACGGCCACGCACCCATACGGCAGATCCATGGCGGCCGCTTGCACTGCCCATGGTGTCAATGCTCGCGCCACAGAATCAACATGCGCTTTGAACAGTCAACAAAATATCGCCCAGCAAGGCCTGCGCCGTGATGTCGGCGCCGGCGCCGGGGCCCTGAATCACCAACGGTTGCGCGTGATAGCGCGTGGTGGTGATGGCGAACTGGTTGTCGGTACCGGTCAAACCCGCGGCCGGGTGACCAGGCGGCACGATCGATAGGCCCACACGGGCATGCCCGCGCTGGTCAAGCCGCGCCAGATAGCGCAACACGCCGCCGCGTTCGCGGGCCTGGGCCAAACGGGCCGCGAAAGGTTCGTCGAGCACCTCGGCCTGTTCGAGGAAGGCGGCCGGTTCAAGATCACGCAACGCTTCGGGCACGAGGTTTTCCACCACCACCTCGTCGCTGCCCAGCGCGAAGCCGGCGGTGCGCGCCAGGATCAGCAGCTTGCGCGCCACGTCCTGGCCGGACAAGTCCATGCGCGGATCCGGTTCGCTGTAGCCCAGTTCGCGTGCACGCCGCAGCAACTGCGAAAACGGCACGCTGCCGTCATAGCTGGAAAACAGCCAGCCCAGCGAGCCGGAAAACACGCCTTCGAGCGTCAGCAGCGCATCGCCGCACGCACGCAGGCGACGAATGGTGTCGATGATCGGCAAGCCCGCGCCGACGGTGGCCGCGTCACCGTAGCGTGTGCCGCCTTGCTTGCGCGCGGCCTGCAATTCGCGCCACTGCGCCAGCAGACCGCCATTGGCCGCCTTGTTCGCCGTTACCACGTGACAGCCCTCGGTCAGCCACGCGGCATGTTGCGCGGCCAGACCGGCACTGGCGGTGGCATCGACAATGACGCGATGGCGCGCGCCGCTGGCCACCAGGGCATCGATCAATCGGGCATTATCGCGCACATCACCCTGCCCGGCATTGAGCTGGCGGCGCAGGTCACGCCGGGCCAGATGTTCGGTGTGGCTTTGCTGCGCGCGCGAGTTGGCCACGCCCACCAGTCCGATGGCCGCAGCGGCCGGCGTATCGAGCAGTTTCAGGAAGGCGCCGCCGACCACGCCGGTACCAAACAGCACCACGGCCGTGGACGCCTCGGCCCGCACCTGCCCCGGTTGCCGCGTGGGCGAAACCTGAGCCTCGCCGAAACCATCGGCTGCATCAGCCTCCGCCAAGACAGCCTCGCTCGCCGCGCTCACGCAAGCACCGAACGTTTGGGTTGACACGCCGCCTGCGCACGCGCCAGCCCGGCGACGAGATCATCGAGCAGATCGCCACCATCCTCGATACCGATCGACAAGCGCAGCAAGCCATCGGCAATGCCAGCGTTGCGCCGTGCCTCGGGCGCCATCGCGGCATGCGTCATCGACGCCGGATGCGCGACCAGGCTTTCCACGCCACCCAGCGATTCAGCCAGCGAGAAATATTCCAGTCCATCGAGGAAGGCACGGATGGCCTCCTCACCGCCATCGAGCTCGAAACTCAGCATCGCGCCAAAACCCGATTGCTGGCGTGCGGCCAGCGCATGTTGCGGATGGGACTCAAGCCCCGGGTAATACACGGCACGCACGGCTTCGTGGCCATCCAGCGCCGCGGCAATCAGTGCCGCGTTCTCCTGATGCACGCGCAAGCGCGCGTTCAGCGTGCGCAGGCCACGCAAGGTCAAGAAGCTGTCGAATGGCGCCCCGGTCAGGCCCAGGCAATTGCTCCACCACTTGACCTGCTCGGCCAGCTCCGGCGTGCGCGCCACCACGGCGCCACCGACCACGTCGCTGTGGCCGTTGATGTATTTGGTGGTCGAATGCAACACCAGGTCAGCACCCAGCGTCAGCGGCTGCTGCAACGCCGGCGACAGGAACGTGTTGTCGACCAGGCACAAGGCACCGGCCGCATGCGCGGCCTGCGCCACATGGCGAATGTCGGTGATGCGCAGCAGCGGGTTGGACGGCGTCTCCACCCACACCAGCGACGGTTTGCGCGTCAGTGCCTCAGCCAAGGTGGTCGGATCGGTGAGGTTGGCGAATTCCAGTTCGAAATGTCCCTTCTTCGCCCACGCATCGAGCAGGCGCCAAGTACCGCCATAGCAATCGTGCGCCGCCAACACGCGACCACCGGCCGGCACCAGTTGCAGCGCCAGGGTAACGGCCGCCATGCCGCTGGCGACGATGGCCGCACCGGCGCCACCCTCCAGATCAGCCAGGGCATTGGCCAGCAGGTCGCGCGTGGGATTGCCGCTGCGCGAATAATCGTAGGCGCGCTTCTTGCCGAAGCCCTCGAAGCTGAAGTTGGTGGACAGATGCAGCGGCGGCACCACGGCACCGTGCTGGGTGTCGGTTTCGATGCCGGCGCGCACGGCGCGGGTGGCGGAAATGGGGTTGCTCATGATGGCGACTCGCTCAGGTAATGGAATGTGGGGTGTGACGCGCCATGCGGGCGCGCAAGGGTCAGGATGCGGATCAGTCACGCATCGACAGCGCCTCGCGCAACAAGGGCGCGAGGCGAGCAGACTCCTTCAAAAAACCATCGTGGCCGTACAGCGACTCGACCACTTCCAGGCTGGCCGCGGCACCCAGGCCACGCTGCAATTCGCACAGGTCGGACAGCGGCACCAGGCGGTCACTGGCAAAACCGATCAACGTGGTCGGCGTGTTGACGGTGGCCGGATCGACGGCGTGCAAATCGATGGACTCGGACAGCGACAGATAGCGGCGGGCATCAAACGCGGTGGCAAACTTCTTGCCGCAATGATCCAGCCAGCTTTCGACCGGCAACTGGAAGCGCCCGTCGGCAAACGTCGCCTCGCCCGCAAAACGCTCGGCAAACTCGCTGGCACCGCGATAAGTGGTCATGGCCAATTGGCGCGCCAGCGAGGTGGCCTCGGCGATACAGCCGTTGGCCAGGCCCAGACGCAGGATGTTGCGCTGGATGGAGCGCTGTGCGGTGGACAGCGGATGTGGGCGATGGGCACCGGCCAACACGACCAGCCGCTCGACGCGATGGGCATGGCGCGAGGCAAACGCCAGCGCGGTCATCGCGCCATAGGACGAACCGACAAAGGCGGCCACGCGACCAATATGCAGCGCATCAAGCAAGGCCGCCAGCACATCGGCCTGATCGGCCGTGGACACCGCCGAGGCGCCCAGTTCATCGGCACTCAACCAATCGATCGACAACACGCGCACGGCGGCAAGATCGATCGCCTTGCCCGGCCCGACCAGATCGCTCCACCACCCGTTGGCCGTCTGGCCGTCCACATCGCACACATCGCGACTGGCCGAGATGCCGCCCTGCACGATCACCGTCGGCGCGCCCGGCGCACCAGCCCACAGGTAGTTCACCTCGATCTCGCGGCTGCCGTCACCATGCCGCGGTGTCACCTTCAGGCGACGATTGCCGCGCACGCAATGAAATCCCGTACGTACCTGCGCCGGCGCCGCGGCAGCGGCAGCGGCAGCGGCGGACGGGACCACATTCAACTGGACAGCTTCGAAGGTCATGCGATTCTCCAGACAACCGGGCATCGAGCCCTGCGGAGAACCGGAAAGAATCGGAGCCAGTCATGCGACTGGCAGCTCATCTTCCGGTGGATGCGAACATCCCCGCAGGAGTTGGCACCGTGTCGGGACTTGCGTCCTGACGGGTTGCCCCGGCATCCAAGGGCCTGTCCCTCCGCCGGTCTCGATGAGAATTTGCGTGCACTCTAGCGACCGCATATCTACATGTCAATAGACGTATAGACGTCCAAATGTCCATATGTCCATACGGAATGGCCAACACGGACCACATCCGGCGCCGGCGCACGGCCCGGCCAACCCTCCTGTGCCACCCGCCAACGCCAACCCGCCACGCCGATCACCCGCTACAATTGCCCGTTTTCACCACCGTTTTGCCCTGTCCATGTCCGACCACCTCACCGAAACCCGGCGCCGGCGCACGTTCGCCATCATCAGCCATCCCGACGCCGGCAAGACCACGCTGACCGAAAAGCTGCTGCTGTTCGGTGGCGCCATCCAGATGGCCGGCAGCGTCAAGGGCCGCAAGGCTGCGCGCCACGCCACGTCCGACTGGATGGCGCTGGAAAAGGAGCGCGGCATCTCGGTGACCAGCTCGGTCATGCAATTTCCTTATGACGGACACATCGTCAACCTGCTCGACACCCCCGGCCACGCGGATTTCGGCGAGGACACCTACCGCGTGCTCACTGCGGTGGATTCGGCGCTGATGGTGATCGACTGCGCCAAGGGCGTGGAAGAGCGCACCATCAAGCTGATGGAGGTGTGCCGCCTGCGCGACACGCCGATCATGAGCTTCATCAACAAGCTCGACCGCGAGGGCCGCGAGCCGATCGAGCTGCTCGACGAGGTGGAGCGGGTGCTGGGCATTGCCTGCGCGCCGGTGACCTGGCCGATCGGCATGGGCAAGCGCCTCAAGGGCGTGTATCACATGCTCGCCGACGAGGTGCACCTGTTCGAGCAGGGCAAGAACCACACGCGCCAGGACGCCACCATCATCCACGGACTGGACAACCCTGAATTGGTGCGCCACCTGGGTGCGGCCGCGCTGGCCGAACTGCGCGACGAGCTGGAACTGGTGCGCGGCGCCTCGCATCCGTTCGATCAGGCCGCCTATCTGGCCGGCAAACTCACGCCGGTGTTCTTCGGCTCGGCCGTCAACAATTTCGGCGTCGAACTGCTGCTGGACTTCTTCGTCGCGCACGCGCCGCCACCGCAGCCGCGTGCCACCACCGGGCGCATCGTCGATCCCGAGGAAACCCGGCTATCCGGCTTCGTGTTCAAGATCCAGGCCAACATGGATCCGGCGCATCGCGACCGCGTGGCCTTCATGCGCGTGTGTTCGGGCACCTACACCGCCGGCATGAAGATGCGCCAGACGCGCACCGGCAAGGAGGTCAAGATCGCCAACGCGCTGACCTTCATGGCGTCGGACCGCGAGATCGTCGAAGAGGCGTATCCGGGCGACGTGATCGGCCTGCACAACCACGGCAGCATTTCCATCGGCGACACCTTCACCGAAGGCGAAGCGCTGGCCTTCACCGGCATTCCCAACTTCGCACCCGAACTGTTCCGCGTGGCACGCCTGCGCGATCCGCTCAAGGCCAAGGCACTGGCCAAGGGCCTGGAACAGTTGTCGGAGGAAGGCGCCACGCAGTTCTTCCGCCCACTGATGAGCAACGACCTCATCCTCGGCGCGGTCGGCGTGTTGCAGTTCGACGTGGTCGCCTATCGCCTCAAGGACGAATACGGCGTCGATGCCAGCTTCGAGAACGTGCAGGTGGCCACCGCGCGCTGGGTGCATTGTGACGATGCGAAAAAACTTGCCGAATTCCGCGAGAAGAACGCCCTGCATCTGGCGCTCGATGGCGCCGGCGAGCTGGTGTATCTGGCGCCCACCCGCGTCAACCTGCAACTGGCGCAGGAACGCTCCCCCGACGTGACATTCAAAGCCACGCGCGAACACGCGGGCCAGACCGGCAACTGACACCGGTCCGGTTCACGCACAACGCTTGGATTCAGTGGTGCCCTGCAACGGGGCGCCGCTGCAATGAACTGTCAACCGGGCCCGCCTGCAAGATGGCATAGGGCGCGGTCAAACACAGGCTGCGCCGCCTTTCCACCGTGACCCGCATGCCGTTCCGAACAGGGTCGTGTTGATACGCGCCCGCGCGAACGATTTCGCCGTCATTCAATCGCACATTGGCCTCCAAGCGACCGGAACCGCAGATCCGGCTCACCGGCAAATAGCGATAGGAAACAATCACGGCCGACTGTGGCTGACCTGCAGGAGCTGGTGGCCGTGTAACGCCATAGATCGCCACGCCGATTATCAACACGGCCGCCGACACCAAAGCGGTCCATATCGCCATTGATTTTCGCGACGGTGAACTTTGCAATGCCATGCGCGCATATTATCGCCCGATTACGCCGCGCGCACGCCGACACTGACATCCAGCGCCTGCACCAGGTCGTCCCACAGGTCATCGACATGCTCGATGCCGACCGACAGGCGGATCAGGCCCGGCGTGATGCCGCAACGTTGACGCGTTTCCTCGTCGAGCACGCGATGGGTCAGCCCGGCCGGATGCTGGATCAAGGTGTCGACCGAGCCCAGGCTGACGGCCGGTGTGGCCACCTTGACGCGGCGCATCAGGCTGGCCGCGGCGGCATGCCCGCCCTTGAGATCGAAACTGATCAGCGTACCCGGCCCGCTCATCTGCGTGCCGACCAGCAGCGCATTGGCCACCGTGCCCAGCCCCGGGTAATGCACCTTGGCGACGGCCGCGTGCCCGACCAGACGCTCGGCCAGCACGGCGGCATTGGCCTGCGCTGCCTCGACACGCATGGCCAGCGTCGGCAACCCACGATGCAGCAGGTACGCGCCCAGCGGATGCAGCAGCCCACCGGTGGCCGCACGCACCTGGCGCAAGGACGCCGCCCATTCCGCGTTGCACGCGACCACACCGGCGATGACGTCGCCGTGGCCACCGAGGAACTTGGTCGCGCTGTGCAACACCAGCGTCGCGCCCAGTTTGGCCGGCTGTTGCAGCACCGGCGTGGCAAAGGTGGAGTCGACCATCACCGGCACCGTGCCGGCGGCAGCGACCACCGCCTTGATGTCGACCAGATCCAGCGTCGGATTGGCCGGCGTCTCGATGATCACCAGCGCCGTGTCCGGGCGGATGTCGTCCGCCAGCGTGGCCGCCGTGGTCCAGCGCACCGGCAAGCCCATCAGGCCCGAATCGAGCACATGGTCATGCGTGCCGTAGATCGGACGCATCGCCAGCACGTGACTGCCATGCGCGTGCGCCGCCAGCAACACGGCCGTGGCCGCCGCCATGCCCGAGGCAAATGCCACCGCGTCGCTGCAGCCTTCCAGCTCCGCCAATGCCTGCTCGAAACGCGCCACGGTGGGATTGAACAGGCGCGCGTAAATCGGGTTGGCCGCTTCGGCCGCGCCACCGACCAAGGCATCGAAGCTGGCCGTACCTTCATCCAGATCGCGCACCGGATAGGTGGTCGACAAGTCGATCGGCGGCGCATGCACGCCCAACTGGGCAAAATCCTCGCGTCCGGCATGGACGGCGCGTGTCTGGAAACGGGTCATGACGGTACACCTGTTCGGATGAATGCCTTCATTTTAGAATCATGTTATTCCGTACCAGCATGGTACCGAACATTATTTCGCCCGAGGCCACTTTCATGCAGCTTGATCGAATCGACTTCGCCCTGTTGCGCCTGTTGCGCAAGAATGCACGGCTGCCCAACAAGACCCTGGCCGAACGCGTCGGCGTGGCGCCATCGACGGCGCTCGAACGCGTGCGCCGATTGCGCGAGGCCGGTGCCATCACGGGCTTCCACGCGGAGATCCAGCCCGCCGCCGTCGGCATCGGCCTGCAGGCCATGATCAGCGTGCGGCTGGCACGCCACGCGCGCAAGGAAGTGACCACCTTCAACGCCTACCTCGAAACCCTGACCGAGGTGCTGGCGTTCTACCACGTCGCCGGTGCCGACGATTTTCTGGTGCACGTGGCGGTGCGCGACAGCGACCATTTACGCGATTTCGCATTGGACGCCTTCACCACGCGCCCGGAGGTGGCGCACATCGAAACCAGCCTGATTTTCACCTTCCACCGCAACCCGGAGGTGCCGGTGTACGCCAGTCAGGATGAGGCCATGCCTGACGACCCGGCAACGCGCGGCAGGCGCCCGACCAACTGACGACGGCAGCCACGCGGCATCCCGCGCGGTACGGCCATTCCATCACGCACCGCTCCAGTTGCGCTTGACCCAGGCACGCACCGCTGCCCATTCGGCCGTTTGCATGTAGGCACGCGTGAGCTTTTCCAGCTCGGCCACATGCTCCCAGTCATCCAGCGCGTAGGGCTGGGGCAAGAGAACATTGCCCCGGCAAAACCGGTCGGCGAGGAGATGCCTGGCTTCCTGCGTGGCAACCTGCGACGTGCAAGTCATCATCAAGTCCAGCAACGGCATGGCCGGCACCTTGCCCGACGCAAATGGCCACATCCAGTGGGTCACGCCCCAATCGAGCGGATCGTGCATGGCGCCGGGCGGAATACCCTGATTGACATTGCCGGTCCCCAGCGACAACACACGCACATCGTCGAGCGAATCAAAATGCCCGCCGGACCGTGCATCGGCCAGCGCCGTCATGCACGGATTGTTGGCAAACGTACCGCCATCGGCAAAATAGCCGTCATTGCCGATCGCATGCGGCGGAAAATAGGTTGGCGCGGCCGAGGTGGCGAGCGCCGCATCGGCCATGCTCACCGCCGACCACGCATTGCCGGTGGCATTGGACAAGGTTGTCGCCATCCACGAATGTCCATCCCACAATCTGGCCGAATTGACAGCCACGTATTTTGTGCAATCACGCAAAAGCGTGCTGCCAAGCAGCTTCGTCGCAATCTCGATCAGGCCCTTGTTGGTGTATTGGCACTCAAACACGCCTGGCCCGGAAAACAGCACATCGGCCGCGTCAGGATCCATGTCTTCGGCCAGCTTGGCGGCATTTTCGAGCAGCCAGCCGTTGGGGTCGAAGATCTTTTTGCCCTGAGTTTGATAAATGTTGATGACCGCATCGACTTTCACGCCCTTGGCCAGCGCCAAGGCAATCAGTCCACCCGTGGATGTTCCGGCAAACCCATTGGCGCTGGATACAATGCCGTAACCCGTTTCAAGGTCCTGCACCAGCAATGCCGTAATCAGGCCGCGAATGCCGCCGCCATCAAAACACAATAATCTGAACATCATCTGCCCTCCAGCCAATGATCGCTTCAAGATTAAATCACGATTTCAGGCAATCCATGACGCACGCCCCCCATTTTCGCCATCACGTCATGGCATTCGAACATGGGCTTATTCCGCGCCGCGCGCCGGATTGATTGTCATGACCTGCTCCCATCAGCAATCCGCGCACCATCGGTTTTCGCTTGCGGCGATGCACGCCGTCACCAATCGCGCTTGAACCGCTGCAGACTGCGTCGCGCGCCCTTGTCCGGGCGACGATCCGGCTTGACCGGGCGACTCAGTCGCGCGATCGCGCGCTGCTCCTCGCGCGTCGCGCGGCTGGCATCGGTCTCGCAATACATCGATTGGGCCACCACGGCCGAACCGCGTTTGGCCGACACCGCCAGCACCTCGATCTCGAAGCGCTCCTCGCCGCGCGTGATGCGCAGGCGATCGCCCGCCTTGATGGATTTGGCCGGCTTGCAGGTGGCGCCATTGAGTTCCACCTTGCCGCCGTCGATGGCCTCGCGCGACAGGTGCCGCGTCTTGAAAAAGCGCGCCGCCCACAACCACACATCGGCACGCACGTCATGCTCGTCGCTCATGCGCGAAAGCCTACCCCATCAGCGCGTTCCACAACGGCACCGTGGCCAGCGACAGCACGATGCCGATGCCCAGGATGGTGTTGGCCAGCGGCGGGTCGAGGTCGTAATCGGTGGCCAGAATGGTCGCCGACACCATCGGCGCCATGCCCGCCTGCAGCACGCCGACATGGAAAATCTGTCCACTCACGCCGACCAGGTCGGCCAGCAACCAGGCCAGCGCCGGCGCCGCCAGCAGCTTCCAGCCCCAGCCCAGGCACGCCGCGCCCAGCATCTGCCGGCTGCCCAGGTTGACCTTGAAACGCAGGCCGACCGAAAACAGCGCCACCGGCGTCAAGGTGGCCGCCAGCGGCACCAAGGCAGCGTGGATGAGCGGCGGCCAGCCACCGGCAAGATTGATCACGATGCCCAGCAGCAAGGCGCTGAAAGCCGGAAACGTGAAGATGCGCGCGGCGATCTTGCCCGGATGCGGTTTCAGACCCGCGTACAACGAGGCCACCACCACCGCCAGCGTGATCAGGATGGGAAAGCTGCCGAACTGGTCGCTGATGACGGCCACGCCCAGCGCCTGCTTGCCGCGCAACGCCTCGACCAGCGGGTAACCCAGAAAGGTGGTGTTGCCAAGACCGCACACCAGGATCAGCGCGCCGGTGCGTCCGCGCGACCAGCCCAGGCGTGGGCCGAGCAGGCCGAACACCAGCCACGCGCCGCAAAAGCCGATCCAGATCGGCGCGGCGGCAAACCACAGGTCGGCACTGAATTTGAGCTCGGGCACCAGCTCCAGCACCAGCGCCGGCAACGCGATGCGCAGCACCCACCAGTTGAGGCTCGCGACCATGTTGTCGGGCGGCCGCGCAAAGCGCGCCACCAGCCAGCCCAGGATCAGGCAGGCAAACAGCATCAGGAGGGCGCTCATGAATTCATTTCCAATCCGTCACTTTCATGCCCCCGACAGCAACATCCCGGCACACGCCGGGATGTTGTCTGCGCATGTCACCCGACAACGGCTCAGCCGCGTGCGTCGAGCACCTTGTTCCACTCGTCGACACGCGCCTGCTTGCTGGCCAGCAGGGCATCGACATCGCCCGTGACTTCCACCTTGTCGATGGTGTCACCCTGGACCACGGCGTTGACGACCACCTGATCGGCATCGTCCACGACCACGCCGAACACGCTGTGCTTGCCGTCCAGCCACGGCGTGGCGCCATGGGTGATGAAGAACTGGCTGCCGTTGGTGCCGGGGCCGGCATTGGCCATCGACAGCACGCCCGGCTTGTCGTGACGCAGGCTGGCGTCGAACTCGTCCTCGAAGCGGTAGCCCGGGCCACCGCGACCGCTGCCCTCGGGGCAGCCGCCCTGGATCATGAAATCGGCGATGACACGATGAAAGTTGAGGCCATCGTAATAACCACGGCGGGCCAGGTTGACGAAGTTGGCCACCGTCAGCGGCGCCTTGTCGTCGTGCAGGTGGATGCGGATCGGGCCGCGATTGGTGTGGAAGGTGGCGGTAATGCTCATGGCGAATCTCTGGGTGGCGATCAAGCCGGACATTATAAATGAACCGCCACCCGCGCGAACCGTTGGGCTGGTTTTGCCTTATAATTGCGGGTTTACTCCCACCCAAAGGCGGCCGATCGCCAGATCCGGTCGATTTTCCATGTCCATCGAAAAACTGCGCAACATCGCCATCGTCGCCCACGTCGACCACGGCAAGACCACGCTCGTCGACCAGCTGCTCAAGCAGTCGGCCACGCTGGACGAGCGCGAGGTGATCCCGGATCGCGCGATGGACTCCAACGATCTGGAACGCGAACGCGGCATCACCATCTTGTCCAAGAACACGGCCATCCGCTGGAAGGACAAGGACGGCGAGACCTGGCGCATCAACATCGTCGACACCCCGGGGCATGCCGACTTCGGTGGCGAGGTCGAGCGCGTATTGAGCATGGTCGACTCGGTGCTGGTGCTGGTCGATGCGTTTGACGGCCCGATGCCGCAGACACGCTTCGTCACGCAAAAGGCCTTCGCGATGGGCTTCAAGCCGATCGTCGTGGTCAACAAGGTCGACCGTCCGGGCGCGCGTCCGTCGTGGGTGCTCGATGCCACGTTCGACCTGTTTGACCGCTTGGGCGCCAGCGAAGAGCAGCTCGATTTTCCGGTGGTCTACGCCTCCGCCCTCAAGGGTTACGCCGGCCTCACCGACGACGTGCGCGACGGCGACATGACGCCGCTGTTCGAAACCATCGTCGAGCGCGTGGCGGCACCGGCGGTCGATCCGGACGGCCCGTTCCAGATGCAGATCAGCCAGCTCGATTATTCCAGCTACGTCGGCGTGATCGGCGTGGGTCGCGTCGAACGCGGCAGCGTGCGCACCAACATGCCGGTGTCGATCATCGACCGCGAAGGCAAGAAGCGTACCGGCAAGGTGCTGCAGGTGCTCGGCTTCATGGGCCTGGAACGCATGGAAGTGCCCGAGGCGAAAGCCGGTGACATCATCGCCATCAGCGGCATCGAAAACCTGGGCATTTCCGACACCGTGTGCGCGATCGACACGCCCGAGGCGCTACCCGTGTTGTCGGTGGACGAGCCGACCATCTCGATGACCTTCCAGGTCAACAACTCGCCATTCGCCGGCAACAAGGATTTGAACGGCGGCAAGTTCATCACCTCCCGCCAGATCCGCGACCGCCTGCATCGCGAAATGCTGCACAACGTGGCGCTGCGCGTGGAAGACACGGCCGATCCGGACAAGTTCAAGGTGTCCGGCCGTGGCGAACTGCACTTGTCGATCCTGATCGAGACCATGCGCCGCGAAGGCTACGAGCTGGGCGTGTCGCGCCCGGAGGTGGTCACGCGCGAAATCGACGGCGTGGTCGAGGAGCCGTGGGAGCAGCTGGTCGTCGACATGGAAGAAGCCTATCAGGGCGGCGTCATGGAAAAACTCGGCACGCGCAAGGGTCAGCTCAAGAACATGGTGCCCGACGGCCAGGGCCGCGTGCGTCTGGACTACCTGATCCCGGCGCGCGGCTTGATCGGTTTCCAGACCGAGTTCCGCACGCTCACCGCCGGCACCGGCCTGCTGTTCCACGTGTTCGACCACTACGGTCTGCGCGCCGAAGGCAGCATCGGTCGGCGCCCGAACGGCGTGATGATTTCCAACGCCACCGGCACCGCCCCGGCCTACGCGCTGTGGGGCCTGCAGGACCGCGGTCGCATGCTGATCGACGCCAACACCGAAATCTACGAAGGCCAGCTGGTCGGCATCCACGCCAAGGACAACGACCTCACCGTCAACGCCCTGCGCGGCAAGCAGCTCACCAACATCCGCGCGGCCGGCAAGGACGACGCGGTGGCGCTGATCCCGCCGGTGCGCATGTCGCTGGAGCAGGCGCTGGAATTCATCCAGGACGACGAACTGGTCGAAGTCACGCCCAAGGCCATCCGCCTGCGCAAAAAGTTCCTGACCGAAATCGACCGCAAGCGCGCCTCGCGGCAGGCGGCGTAAGTCCGCGCGGCATCCGGAAACACTGCAGGCACCATGACAAATATGGGCCACGTCATGCTCGACGTGGCCCAGATAGTGCCTGCGTGGTAGCGGCGCGTGGGCGACAAAGCAGCATTGCCGCGACTTGCTCCAAGGCTTGTCCACCGCTCGAATGAATCCATTCGAGCGCGGGAGCGTCGCTCGGTTGACTATCCTCATTGGGGGGGGTATTTTGCCTCTGCAGGGGATCGCCACTGACCACTGAAGCGAAAGGAGTTACCATGCAAAAGCGACTGACGGTACTGGCATGTGCACTCGCGACCATGTTCGCAGGCACCGGGGTGGTCATGGCAACACCGACCACGCAAGCAACGAACACCTCGCCCACATTGACGCTCGGTCGGCAAGCGTCGGGCCCTTA
>DASVGO010000031.1:0-3764 GCA_036379495.1 Rhodanobacteraceae bacterium
TCGACTTCGGCATGAACGCGCAGCAGGCCGTCAACGCACCGCGCATGCACCAGCAGTGGTGGCCGCAAAAGGTGTTTGTCGAACCGGGATTTTTGACCAAGGCCGTCGCCGCCAAGCTCAAGGCGATGGGTTATGCCTTCAAGCACGTCAAATCATGGGGCGCCGACGAAGCCATCGTGGTCAACCCCAAAACCGGCCTGATTGAAGGCGCCAACGACCGCCGTCGTTCCGCTGGATTGGCAGCCGGTTACTGACAGGCCAGACGCGTTCACACGCGAATGGCCGCAAACAAGACGGACCAAGCAGCGGGGTTTGATCCCCACATGTCTGGCCCGCGCTTTGCGTGAACCGAAACCAGCCGTTCAGCTCAGCCAGCCGAAGTGGTCTTCGCCACGGCCCGACTGAATGGCCAGCAAGGCCTCGCGCAGGCGCGTGGTGTTGCGGCCGATGCCGCCATCGCCCACCTTGTATTCCTGGCCTTCGTGGATGAAGGTACCGACCGAGGCCATCACGGCCGCGGTGCCGGACAAGGCAGCCTCGCCGGTCGGAATCCACGCCTTGATGTCGTCGACGGTGAAGTTGCGCTCGATGACTTGGTAACCCAGGTGCCTGGCCAGATTGATGATCGAATCGCGCGTCACGCCGTGCAGGAACGAGGTATCCAATGGCTTGGTCAGGATTTGCGTGTCGTTGATCAGGAAGAAGTTGGAGGCACCGGTTTCCTGCACGTCGCCGCCCGGGCAGAACAACACCTGATCGGCGCCGTACGTGTTGCGCGCGTTGACCACGTGACGCATCGCCGCCGCGTAGTTGCCGCCGGTCTTGGCCTGACCAAAACCCGGCGCGCAACGCTGTGCCTTGTCGTCGATGAGGATCTTCAACGCGCGCTGACCGCCCGAGAAGTAATCACCGACCGGCGAGGCCAGGATGTACAACATGGCTTCCTTCGGCGGCTTGCCGGCGGCGCCGATGTTGGCCTCCGAGCCGATCAGGGTCGGTCGCAGATACAGCGCACCCGGCGGCTCGGGGATGTCGGCATGGGCAGCCTCGACGGTGTCGCGGATCATCTTCTCGATGACTTCCGGCGCCGGCATTGGCAGGCACAACAATTCGGCACTGTGGGCAAAACGCGCCACGTGACGGTCGATGCGAAAAATGCGATGGCTGCCGTCGGGCAGACGGAACGCCTTCATGCCCTCGAAGCACTCGCTGCCGTAATGCAACACGTGCGCACCCGGGTGCAGGCTCAGCGGCGCCACCGGCACCAGTTCCGGAGTAGTCCACTGGCCGTCGCAGTAGCGGGTCAACGCCATGAACCTTGAAAACACGGTGCCGAACGGGGCGGCTTTCTGCTCTTGAACCATGACGGTCATGTCCTCCTGAAGGCATGAAGGTGCAAGCCACGCGGATCGCACCGAATGTTGTCGGGTATGCAGACCCGCTGTCCAAGCCTGCACAAACTTGCCCATTGTAGCCGCTTCGGGCAAATCAGGGCTGGCCCGCCACGCGCAAACACGGCCGTGTTGCTAAGCTGGCGCACCACCGCCACCCGCCAATGCAGGCATCGCATGCCACCTGCCCTTTCCGCCCGCACGCGTCAACAATTCGCATGGCTGGTATTGCTGGCGCTGGTGCTCGGCGGCGCGCTGTGGTGGTGGTTGCAAGGCCGGCCGGTGGCCCTGCCCGATGCATCGTCTGCGCGCATCGCCTGCGTGTCCTATTCCCCGTTTCACGATCCCGGCGAATCGCCACTGAACACGCACGCGTTCATCAGCCCCACACAGATAAGCGCCGATCTGCGGCGCCTGTCCAAATACACCAACTGCGTACGCACCTATTCGCAAGGCCAGGGTTTGTCGGCCGTTCCGACCATTGCCGCGCGTTATCACATGCACGTGCTGATGGGCATCTGGTTGGGTTCGGACCCCAAGGCCAACGCGCAACAGATGGCGCTTGGCATCGCGACGGCACGCGCGCACCCGCAGGTGCTGCGCGGCGTGATCGTGGGCAATGAAGTGCTGTTGCGCGGCGACCTCTCCGAAGCGCAACTGGCGGCGGACATCCGCAAGGTGCGCGTCGCGTTGCCGCCTTCGATCCCGGTGAGCTATGCCGATGTGTGGGTGTTCTGGCTGCGCCATCGGCAACTGGCCAAGGCGGTGGATTTTGTCACCATCCACACCCTGCCTTATTGGGAAAACAACCCCGTGCCGGTGGGCCGCGCGGTCGCCCACGTGCAGGCCGTGTACGCCGGGGTGCAACATGCTTTCCCGCACAAGCGCATCCTGATCGGCGAGACCGGCTGGCCCAGTGCCGGCCGCCCGCGGCGTGACGCCGTGCCCAGCCGCGTCAACGAAGCGCGCTACGTGCGCGAATTTTTGCGCTATGCCAACCACGCCAACATCCCGTACAACCTTATCGAGGCCTTCGACCAGCCGTGGAAACGCGTGCTGGAGGGCACGGCCGGCGGCTACTGGGGCATTTTCAACGCCAATGGACACGCCAAATTTTCACTGCATGGCCCGGTGGTGAACATCCCGCGCTGGTGGCTCGGCTGGGTCGCCGGCGGCATCGGTGCCTTGGTGTTCGCGCTGCTGCTCGGCTGGCATCAGCATCGCTGGCGCCACGCTCTCGCGCTGATTTTGACCGGGGCTGCCTGTGGCATGGCACTGGCGTGGCAGGCCCGACAAATGCTGCACGCCTGCATCGGCGCATGGGACTGGTCGATAGCCATACTCACTTGCCTTGCCGCACTGGGCACGGCCCTGTGGTTGGCACACGCATTGGCGCAGCGTTTGACCACTTCCCATGGCGCCATCAGGCCGCCGCGTTGGCTCAACGTCGAATGGCTCCGCCTTGGTTGGCTGTTTGCGCTGGCTCTGTACGATTTGCTGCTGATCTTCGACGGCCGTTATCGCGACTTTCCGCTCAGCGTGCTGGCCCTGCCCTGCGCCGGATTCGCACTCGTCGGCTGGCTCGACACCACGCCGCGCCAACCCGCGCGCGAAGCCTTGTTCCTGGCCGGCTGGCTGCCGATTCTCGGCGCCATCATCGTGGCCATGGAACTTGGCGAAGATGTATCAACCTGGTTGTGGCTGGCCGAAAACCTGGCCATCGCATTGCCTACGCTTGGCGCATGGCTGATTCGGCGAAAAACATCGGCATCAGCCATGCCCCGTCACGCTTGACGCACCTGCGCACAAGCCCGTCACGCGCGCTTGCTCACCGCCGGCTGGCCCTGCAAATACACCAGCCGCAGACAGCCGGCCAAAAGCGCCACGGCACCTGGCTCGACGTTGTACAGCACCAGTGCCCACGCACCCAACGCGGCAGCCAGCAACGCCAACGCACGTGATCGTCGCCACCAGGCGAGTGCAACCAACAACAGTGCCGCCACACCATAGCCGTCATGCAGGAACCCCTGTATCACGGCATGGCGCACCACACACCACCACGGGGCTGACGCAGCCCCGCACATGCCGGCCAGTGCCGGTACCTCGATCAGGCCGTGGCGCAACCACGCCGCGAGCAAGCCCGCCAGCACCAGCAGCAACCACGGCCACAACACTCGAAACATGCGCAGGTTCATCGCTCGGGTTTGCTCACGCGCGGATATATGTCGGGACACGACGATCAATGGCGCGCAGCGTACACGCAATGCACGCCCACGCAAATCCACATCAACCCGCTGCGCGGCTTTGCGGATGGCGCACTTCGCCATGCCCGTGCAACACGAAACGCTCGATGGTGAGCGCTTCCAAACCCAT
>DASVGO010000032.1:0-49505 GCA_036379495.1 Rhodanobacteraceae bacterium
TGGGTCGGCTCGGCGACGATGACCGCGGCGTAGCTCCCCTCGCCCGCCGGGAGAGGGGTTGGGGGTTCGAGTCCATGCGCAAGTCCCGCACCCTCACCCCGACCCTCTCCCGAAGGGAGAGGGGGAAAAGCATCGAGGAACGCCTTGACGCAACGCGGATCATTGGCTTCTTCGTCGGACGTGAACAGCAACGCCATCGGTGCATCGGTCACCCACGCCACCGCCAGCAACGCCGCCGCCGCGCCCTTGATGTCACACGCGCCCAAACCGATCGCGCGCTCGTCGGTGACCAGCAACTCGTGCGGATGGCGGCTCCAACCCGGGTTGGACGGCACGGTGTCCAGGTGCACGTTGAACAGCAGCCTGGGCTGGCCGCGCACGGCATGCAGACTCACCGCACCGGCGCCATGATCGGTCACGCTGATGTCAAAGCCCGCCAGCTGTGCCCGCGCATACGCGAAGATGCCGCCGGTATCGATGGCGCGCGGCGGATTGCGCGTGTCATGCGCTACCAGCGCCCGCAAATGCTCAAGGGTTTGCTGCAGCAAATCGTTCACGTGCACACTTCCCGGCGACAGGTATCCACGAAAAGCACTCGCTCAGCCACGATTGACCTCGGCCCACAAGGTGGAACTCATGCCGAACAGCTTGATGAAGCCTTCGGCCTCGGCCACGCCCCAATCGGCCGACTGCGCATACGTCGCGCCGGCCGCGCGCAGGATGTGCGGCGAGTCGACCGCCACGGCATGCACGTTGCCACCGTGCGTGCGCAAGGTCACCGCGCCGCTGACGCAACGCTGGCTGGACGCCAGATACGCTTCGAGATCGGCCTTGAGCGGATCATGGAAAAAGCCTTCGTAGACTTGCTCCACCCACTGCCGCGCGACCACCGGCTTGAAGCGATTCTGCGCCTTGCTAAGCACCGCTTCTTCCAGCGCGCGGTGGGCAGCCAGCAGCGACACCAATCCCGGCGCCTCATACACGATGCGCCCCTTCAAACCGATGGTGGTATCGCCGGTGTACATGCCGCGACCCACGCCGTAGGGCGCGAACAGCGCGTTCAAGCGCGCCAGCAATGTGTGGCCGTCCAACTTTTCGCCATCAATCGACACCGCCTCACCGTGCTCGAAGGCAATCGTCACATCGAGCGGTTTGGACGGCCATTCGGATGGCGGCTTGCACCAGCCGCGCGCACCCTCACCCGGCGCCTGCCACTCATCGATCTCGCCGCCGGACATGGTCACGCCCAGCAGGTTCTCGTTGATGGTGTAGGCCTGCTGCTTGGCGCGCACGCCAAAACCACGCTCCTCCAAATACGCCTGCTCGTAGGCACGCGTTTGCGTGTGCTCCTTCTGGATTTCACGGATCGGCGCGACGATCTTGTAATCACCCAGCGATTTGACGGTGAGATCAAAACGCACCTGATCGTTGCCCATGCCAGTGCAACCGTGCGCAATGGCCTTGGTGCCGAGCTCCGCCGCACGCTTGAGCGCGGCTTCCACGATCAGGTAACGATCGGACACCAAGAGCGGATACTGGCCCTGATAGCCCTCACCCGCCCACACGAAGGGTTTGACGAAGTGCTGCCACAAGGCCGGACCACCATCGATGGTGACGTGGCTGGCCACCCCGAGTTCTTTCGCGCGGTTCTCGATGAAAGCGCGTTCGTCGGCGCTGACGCCGCCGGTGTCGGCAAACACGGTGTGCACGGCCCAGCCCTGCGCCTGCAGATAAGGCACGCAGAAGCTGGTGTCGAGGCCGCCGGAAAAGGCGAGGACGATGTCTTTACTCATGGTCGATGCAATCCTGATGTGAAGTTCAAACGGAAGCGATGACGATGCGCGGTTCGATACGCACCGGAAAATTGACGGAGTTGGCGATGAAGCAGGCGTGATGCGCCGTCGTGTGCGCCGCAGCCGCTGCCGCAGGATCACTGCCGGCCGCGATGGTCACGACGGGGTGCAGTACCACCTCGGCAAAGCGGCCGCCGTCGCCCGCGGTTTGCATCGTCCCCGTGGCCGCATCGCGATAGGCGACCACCACCACGTCGGCTTTGGTCGCCATGTGCAAATACGACAGCATGTGGCACATGGCCAGCGCCGACACCAGCAAGTCCTCGGGGTTGTGCCGCGCGGCATCGCCGTGGAAGGTGGCGTCGGACGAGCCGGCCAGATCCGGCTTGCCGGCGATGCGCACGACATGCTCGCGGCCGTAATCGCGATAGCCGGACGTGCCGCTGCCGCGATTGCCGGTCCATTCGATGTCGACGCTGTAATGATGCGTGCCGTTCATGACGTCTCGTCCTCGCGTTGCGCCATGAGCTCGGCCAGCGCCGCGTCTTGGCCAAGGCCGCGCCGACGCAGGCCGTCGATCACGCCGCGCCGGTTGCGTTCGGGATGATTCTGGTTGAGCTTGAACTTGCCGACCAGCCGCTCGATCGAAATCTCGATGCCGACGATGGCGCGCAACGAGGCTTCGATGTGATCGGCCGGCGCGTCGTCCATGCGCCACGGCGCAGGTTCGGTGGCCTCGTGGCGTTCGACCAGACGCTCCAGCAAGTCGCGCAACCACGCAGGGTCGCGCGTGACCTTGAGTCGTCCGTGCACATGCGCGACGGCATAATCCCAGGTCGGCACCTCGCGCCCGGTTTCCTGCTTGGTCGGATACCAGTTGGGACTGATGTAACCGTGCGGGCCGTTGAAGATCACCAGCGCCGACGCACCATCGAGTTTGACCAGTTCGTTGCCACCGGCGACATGCGTTTGCAGCGTGTCGCCGACCCGCTCGAACGGCAGATGATTGGCAACGAGACCGTCGGCCGTGTGCACGACCAGCGTCGCAAACGGATGGTTATCCATCAGCGCATGCAGCACCTCGCGTCGGGTCTCACTTGCATATTTGGGCATGTACACGGGCAATCTCCTCGTACTCAGCGAACCAGCGACGCCATCACCGCCTTTTGCACGTGCAGGCGGTTTTCGGCTTCGTCGATGGCAATGCATGATGGCGAATCCATCACGCCATCGGTCGCCACGATATTGCGCCGCAGCGGCAGGCAATGGCTGAACACGGCGTGGTTGGTGAGCGCGAGCTTGGCCTCGTCGACCATGAAATGCTTGCTGGCTTCGCGCACGGGCTTTTCCGCATCCCAGCGACCAAAGTACGGCAGCGCGCCCCAGCTCTTGGCGTAGACGACGTCGGCGCCGGCATAGGCCGCTTCGATGTCGTGGCTGACCGTCAGCGAGCCGCCGTTGTCGGCCGCGTTTTGCTGACCGAAGGCCATGTAACGCTCGTCCAGCACGAACTCCGGTGTCGGGCACAACAGCGTCACGTCCATGCCCAAGCGCGTGGCGATCAGCAGCGCCGAATTGGCCACGGCGGTATTGAGGGGCTTGGGGTGGTACGACCACGTCAGCACATACTTCTTGCCACGCAAATCGTGGCCAAGGTGCTCGCGCAGAGCCAGTGCATGCGCCAGTTCCTGACACGGGTGCGTGATGGTTTCCATGTTGATGACCGGTACCGTCGCGTACTGCGCGAAGGCGCGGATCAAGGTGTCCTTGCGATCCTCGGCCCAGTCCTGAAACTTGGGAAACGCACGGATGCCGATGATGTCGGCATAACGGCTGAGTACGCGCGCGACTTCGGCCACATGTTCCTCGGCCGCGCCATCCATCACCGCGTTGGGCGCAAATTCGATCGGCCAGGCGCCCTTGCCGGGCTCCAGCACCACGGCATGCCCGCCCAGCTGGAACGTGCCCAGCTCGAAGCTGGTGCGGGTGCGCATCGACGGGTTGAAAAACAGCAGAGCCACAGCCTTGCCGGCCAATTGGTTGCCCACGGGCGAACGCTTGAAGCGCGCCGCATCGTCCAGCAATGCGTCAAGCTCGCTGCGGCTGACATCCTGGGTGGTGAGAAAGTGGCGAATGCTCATGGTTGCCCCTGGTTGATGGTGCTGCGTGATGATCGAAGGAGTGGCGGCGGGCACAAAAAAACCCGGCAGGAGCCGGGCTTTCTGTTACGTGCTGACGCGCAACATGCCTACCCGGCCAGATGATCCGGCTGCGGTCGGCGCGCGCGCGACGTCATGCCAGCGGCCAACCAGGCGCTGGTGATGACGATCGGATGAGCTGACGGCAGGAAAGACATGAATGCGAAATCAAGCTGGGTGGAGTGCCTAGAAATAATCGGTTTTGCGCATGCGCGCAACAACCATCGGGCATAACGCCTGCGAATGATACCTCAATCGTCGGGGGTCACGGTCACCCGCACGCGCAGACGGGTACCCGGATCGTAGCTCAGACGCGAGGTATAGACGTGGCCGTGATAGCGATACTCCACGCGATAGCCGGTGATGCGCTGTTCCTGGCTGACATCCTGAACCTGCTGACAGCGCGTGACCGAATCCTGCACCACTTGATCATTGCCACTGGCCACTTTGTTGCCAACGGCACCACCCACCACGGCACCCACCGCCGTGGCCGCCTGCCGACCATCCCCCTTGCCGATGGTATTGCCCAACACGCCGCCGACGATCGCGCCAAGGATGGTGCCCGCCGCATGGCTGCCGCCTTCGCGGCGTTCAACTGGCTGCTGGTAGCACTGCTGGTGAGGCGTGGCGATCGACACGGTCTGATAGATCGGGTCCACTCGCGTCACACTGGCCCAGGCGTAAAACACATGGCCCGAATCGGTTGCCGGAACGACATCCTGGGCAAAAACCACGGGACTCAGTCCGACAAATGCCAGAGCAAGAATCAACACGAAACAAACACGGAGTCGATGCATGACGAACCTCTTGGTGGGTCTTGAGTGCCTTTGACGCATCCTTTCAGGCGTGACGAGATGTTCCCATTGCAGCAGGGACACACTGAATGCAGGCTTAGATGCAGGACAGGATCACCAGCCAAACTCTTTGACGTTACGCAAGTGCGGGAAGCGCATGCCGAAGCCCAAGTACCGGTAAGCCGTGACGAGCCGAGCCAGTCAATCGGCGATCCGGGCGATCTCCTCGCCGGAGGCGGCTTGATGGAGGTAGCAGGTTTCGCTGACCGCAAACACTCGGCAGGCCTGCTTGATGAACCCGATGATCCGCTCGATTGTGAATCCGCTTTTGCGCCTGTCCGTCCTCTCCGGGTGAACAGACTTTACCTGCTACCGTTTGGTACGGATGGCGGGGAGCGGCACTCATGGTCTTCGCGTGGTCTCAGTCCGGCCTCCGGGTAGTCTCCAACCGAGGTCAGCCGCCCAAAATCAGTCGTACTCGGAGGATGAAAAGTATCGCGGATGACTTGGCGATTGACGGCAGCACAGATGAATATCTTTCACAAACAGCCATGCAAGCGGGTAGTATTGATATCGAGCCGACGTGTGTGTATAGTTCGCGGCTCCCTGATGCGGGGTGGAGCAGTCTGGCAGCTCATCGGGCTCATAACCCGAAGGTCGCAGGTTCAAATCCTGCCCCCGCTACCAAGTTTCATGAAAACGGCAAGTCTTGCGACTTGCCGTTTTCGTTGTGCAATCAGGGCGACTCGCCTGCGGGCAATGAAACCTGCAGGCCGTGGCGGGAAAAGGGTGATTACCGCAGCTGTGCATGATTCGGCTGCAGAATCTCGGGTCGCGGCCTGCACGCCGCGAGCGAGCCGCCCGAGCGCGGGCCGGCGAGGAAAAACAGGTTGGCCTCTTGCCCGGTTGTTCACAATTGCCTGAACAGCCGTTCACAATAACTTGTCATGCCGCATTCAAACTGTTAACCTGTGCTCATCATTTGTAACGCACTAGCCATGTGCGTCTTGAATTCAGAGATGGCTGACCAGATTCTGGTCGTCATGGCGGCGCGCGAAAGTGCGCCATGTGTCGTATCTGATTGATTCAATGGCCCAAGGTGTGTCGACCGTATTCGACCAGCCTTGATTTGTGCAGCGCGTTTGCTGCCTGTGCATATTTCACCCACTCACGTTGCCGTTCCATCCTTTCGTGGACGCGGACCCGTGCGTGGCAGTGTTGCATGACTGTTGGACCGGTCGGATTTCCTTCACCACGCGCCACCAATCCCACGGCTGGCGCACCCAGGAGAGCAGTTGCATGAAACTTGCCTGGTTGCTCTGGATGGCATCCATACTTCCCCACCCCTTGGCGGCACAGACCTGTCTGGCCACTACGGTCTATCTGGAGGCTCGCAGCCAACCGACCATTGGCCAGTTCGCCGTGGCCGAGGTGGTATTGCGTCGTCGCCAGGAAGGCCGCTGGGGCAAGACCGTTTGCGACGTGGTCGAATATCCGCATCAATTTGCCACCGCTTTCGTGTCCCCGAACTACCGGCTCGACAATCTCAAGGCCTGGACCAAGGCATGGAAGATTGCCGGTGAATCCTTGGCCATATGGAAACTGCCCAAGAGTGATCGCACCTTGGTGGTGCCTGGTGCCGACCACTTCGCCACTGTCAACTCAAAGCCGTATTGGGCCTCGGTCAGTGCGGTCAAGACCCGCACCATCGGCAACCACGCGTTCTACGCTGTCAATTGAACGCAGGTATCACGACACAAATGACAAGGCCCTCCACCTGGAGGGCCTTGTTGCATTCACGGCACGAAATGAGTTGCTGCAGGTCACGCACTCGTGCGTCGCGCCAGTTTCGGATTACCGGCTGCCGACCACCGACACACCCTGCTTGATCTCGACCCTGGAGCCAGGGTTGTGATCCATGCGCGTGGTATGCACCGTACCGTTGTAACTGTACTTGACGGTATAACCCACCACTCGCGTGGAGGGGTTGTTGACCGTGCTGCAGACCTGCTTGTTGACGGTCTCGGTGGCATTCTCCTGATGGTGTTCCTGGATCTTGCGTCCGGCATAACCACCGGCGACCGCTCCCGCGACCGTGGCCAGTTTCTTGCCATTGCCACCGCCGACCTGATGGCCGACCAGACCGCCAACCACGGCACCAAGGGCCGTGCCAAGAATTTCGTGCTTGTCCTTGACCGGCTTGTGCTCGGTCACGGCTTCGTTGTGACACACCTGCTGCGGGTGATTGGTCGTCTGCCGGATCGGCGTGGCGCTGATCACATCGGCATACTGCGGAGCATTCGCCGCAGCAGCCTGCCCCGAAGCCGCCGGTTGACCTTCGCCGCTCGCGCTGGCGCTCTTGTTGCACGCGGCCAGCCCGATCGTGGTCAAGACACACAGCCCCACCCACATGGTTCCCTTCAAATACCTGTTCATCATCAGACCTCCTGCAACGTTGCAATTTCAGACCCGGCTGCACACAGGCAACCAACGCGCCCATTCAAGCATTGGCAAACTGAACTACGCTGATACGCCCGGTGTCGCCACCACAGTTTCTGCCGAATCAGGACAGCCTTGACTGCCTGCCCATGCAGTATGCAGGATTCGTTGCACCGTGAACGTGAATTCCCTGCCAAAAAGCCACGTGCAGCCCCGACTGGTGGACAGCCACGCCCACCTTGACGACACAGCATTCGACACCGATCGCGATGCCATGCTCGCCCGCGCCGATGCCGTCGGGATCGAACACATCGTGGTCCCCGCCACCACCGCGGCAAGCTGGCCGGTCCTGCGCGCGCTGTGTGCCCACCATGCCAACCTGCATGCGGCCTACGGCCTGCATCCGATGTTCATGCGCGCGCATGTGGATGAACATCTGCAGAACCTGCCGCAATGGCTCAGCGATCACCATGCCATTGCCGTGGGTGAATGCGGGCTGGATTTTTTCATCGACGACTCGCAGCCTGACCGGCAACGCGCGTGTTTCACGCGACAACTGGCGATCGCCCGTGAGCTCAACCTTCCAGTCATCATCCATGCGCGACGGGCGCTTGAGGAAGTCATCGGGCATCTGAGGCGTGTCAAGGACTTGCACGGCGTGGTGCACAGTTTCTCGGGCAGTCGCGAACAAGCCAGCCAATTGGCTGACCTGGGCTTCCTGGTGGGTATCGGCGGACCGGTCACCCACGAACGCGCGCGCCGCCTGCGGGCCACCGTGGCCGACATCCCGCTCGACACCTTGCTGCTGGAAACCGATGCCCCCGATCAGCCCGGCGCCTTGCATCGCGGCCAGCGCAATGAACCCGCATGGTTGCCCGACATTGCGCGCTGCATCGCCCGTCTGCGCGACGTGGATGATGCAGTCATTGCCGTGGCCACCACGGCCAACGCCAGGCGCCTGTTCAGGCTGCCGCCGGGATGACCCTGGCCCACGCTTCTCACGACCCCAGATGCTTCCGCACCCACTGATTGATGGCCTGGTAATACAGCTCCAGATGCACCGGGTCCTGCGGCGTGTGGTGGGCACCAGGAATGCCGATAAACGTCACCGGCACGTGGCGACTGGCCAATGCGTGGTAAAGGCCGAAGGACTCGGTGATCGGCACGGTGGTGTCGTCGGTACCTGAAAGAATCAACGTCGGCGTGGTGATCTGGCCGGCATAGGTAATGGGCGAACCGGTCCGATACAGTGCGGCGCTTTGCTTGTCCCACGGACTGCCGCCCAGCGAATCGCGTGTCCACGCCAGATTGCCGGCCGCGGACAGTTCGTACTCTTCGGTCCAGTCGATCGCACCGTCGGCCACCACCGCGCAACGCCAGAAATGCTGATGCGAGATCAGCCACGTGGTCATGTAGCCGCCATAGGAATGGCCCACCGCCGCAATACGCGAGGCATCCACGATGCCCTTGGCCTCGATCATGCGAAGACCGGCCATGACGTCGCTGTTCGGGCCTTGGCCGGGATCGCGATATATGGCGTGCTCGTGCGCGGTGCCAAGATTGTCGCTGCCTCGATAATTCGGCTCGAACACCAGGTAGCCATCGGCCGCGAACAAGTCGCGCAGCGGGCCGATTTCGCCGCCATCGAAGTCTTCGCTGGATGCCGCTTCCGGCCCACCATGACTGAACACGACCAGCGGATACTTGCGCCCGGCACGGTAGCCATCCGGATAGGTCAGGATGCCATCATCGGCCTGCCCATCTGGCGCATGCCAGGTGACTTCAACGCTGCGCGGATAGGCGAACCCGGCAAACCCGCGATTGAGATGGGTCAACTGCTGCGGCCTGCCATCGGGCGAGTCCAGCAGATACAGCTCGGGTGCGTGCGACGCGTTGTCGGCCACCACCGCCAGCGCGCCCCTGGATGACACCGCCACCGCAAGTGCATTCAGATCACCCAACGGCACGGCGTGCCCCTTGCCCTGCAGCGGCTGCACGTACAAATTGCGGCCGACGTGATCATCGGCCATCACCACCACGCCGGCGGCATCAGGCAGCCAGGCAAAATCCGGCAACAGGTTGCGATCAAGATCGGCACTGATGTCGCGCACCGCACCGCCGGCGGCTGAACCGACCAGCAAATCCATGTCGCTGACCGGACCGGGGCCATGCGGATACAGCCATGCCAGCACATCGCCCTTGGGTGCGAAGCGCGGCGTGTATTCGTAACTGGTTCGGGCGGTCAATGGATGCAGTTTGCCCGTGGCGACGTTCACCGCCACGATGCGGGTCCGATCCGAATCGGCGTCATGCGCATCGGCCTGTTGGGTGTAGGCGATGAAGCGCCCATCGGCCGACCACACCGGTGCCGACATGCCGCCACCAAACGGCGGCGCGTTCTCCAGCACGCTGGTTGACCCATGCGTCAACTGGCGTGTCTTGCCAGTGCGCACGTCCAGCAGCCACACATGCGACGGCACCGGCGGCTGGTTGATCAGGTAATCATCGTCGTGAATGACAAACAGGTCATGGTGCGTGCGCCGGTCCGCGGCACTGATCGGCGAATTGTCGGGCGTGACATACGCCACGCGGCGGCCATGCGGACTCCAGGCAAACTGCTCGACACCGTTGGGCGCATGGCTCAACTGCCGTGGCATGCCGCCCGCGACCGGCACCACGAAGATCTGCGGTGTTTGTCCCTCCACATGCGCGATGAAAGCCAGCGCACGGCCATCGGGTGACCAGCGCGGCATGTGCAGGCCTCGCATGCCTTGCACCAGCACCCGCGAGGTTCCACCCGCAACCGCCATCACGCGCAAGGTTGCCGCATAACGGTCATGCAGCATGTCCGGACGCACGGCAAGAAAGGCAAGCTGCCCGCCATCGGGTGAAAACTGCGGCGCGCGGATGCGGACCAGGGCACGGTAATCATGCAGACGAATCGGTTTGCCGGTTGCCAGTGCAGCGACAGGGGCCAGCATCAGCAAGACCAGCATGCAACGAACAGCGGATTTCATCTGTGCCTCCCAATATGGATGGGCCATGCAAGTGCCCAAGCATACCCACGTTGCACACCTGGTGGTACCGCCCCTGTTGTCCAAATCCGCCGCGCCGAGGCGAAAAAAAACCGGCGCCCGAAAGCGCCGGTTCGATTCTTGGACCCTGCAAAGCGACTCAGGCGCCAGCCGCCTCTTCCTCGGTCACGGCCTTCATGGACAGGCGAATACGGCCCTGTTTGTCCACTTCGAGCACCTTGACCTTGACCGCTTGACCTTCCTTGAGGAAGTCGGAAACCTTCTCGACGCGTTCGTTGGAAATCTGCGAGACGTGCACGAGGCCGTCCTTGCCTGGCAGGATCGTCACGAAGGCGCCGAAGTCCATGATCTTGGCGACCTTGCCTTCGTAGATGCGGCCCGGCTCGACGTCGGCCACGATCTGCTCGATACGATGCTTGGCGGCATCGGCGGCTTGACGATTGACCGAGGCGATGACCACG
Source organism: Rhodanobacteraceae bacterium (assembly GCA_036379495.1). Taxonomy (GTDB): domain Bacteria; phylum Pseudomonadota; class Gammaproteobacteria; order Xanthomonadales; family Rhodanobacteraceae; genus Oleiagrimonas. Next base: position 10,721 of record DASVGO010000032.1, read on the forward strand.
GTGCCATCGTCGGAAATGTCGATGGTGGCACCGGTTTCCTCGGTGATCGAACGGATGGTGGCGCCACCCTTGCCGATCACTTCGCGGATCTTGTCCGGATGGATCTTGATGGTCAGCAGACGCGGCGCGAACTCGCTCATTTCGGCACGCGGGCTGTTGATGACCTTGGCCATCTCGCCGAGGATGTGCAGACGGCCACGCTTGGCCTGGGCCAGCGCCACCTTCATGATTTCCTCGGTGATGCCGTCGATCTTGATGTCCATCTGCAGCGCGGACACGCCTTCGGACGTACCGGCGACCTTGAAATCCATGTCACCCAGATGATCCTCGTCACCCAAGATGTCGGTCAGCACGACAAAGTCGTCGCCTTCCTTGACCAGACCCATGGCAATGCCCGCGACCGGTGCGGTCAGCGGCACGCCGGCATCCATCATGGCCAGCGAGGAACCGCACACCGACGCCATCGACGAAGAGCCGTTGGATTCGGTAATTTCCGACACCACGCGCACCACATACGGGAAGCTGTCCATGTCAGGCTTGACCGCCGACACGCCACGCTTGGCCAGACGGCCGTGGCCGATCTCGCGGCGCTTCGGACTGCCGATGCGGCCGGTCTCGCCGACCGAATACGGCGGGAAGTTGTAATGGAACAGGAACGGGTCCTTGGACTCGCCGGCCGGCGCGTCGATGATCTGCGCGTCACGCTTGGTGCCGAGCGTCACCGACACCAGCGCCTGGGTCTCGCCACGCGTGAACAGGGCCGAACCATGCACGCGATCGAGCACGCCCACGCGCACGGTGATCGGACGCACGTCTTCCAGGCCACGGCCATCGATGCGCTGCCTGGTCTTGAGCACGCCATCGCGCAGCGTGTGGTACTCGACTTCGCCAAACACGTTGCCGATGTCGGCCTCGGACCAGCCATTGGTCTCGATGTCGGCCGCCAGGGCAGTCTTGACGTCGGCATGCAGCGCCTTCATGGCATCACGACGCTCGAGCTTGTCCTTGATGCGGAACACCTCGATCAGGCGACCACCCACCGCGTTCGTGACGGCGCCCACCAGCGCATCATTGGCAGCCGGGGCTTCCCAGCGGAACGGCTTGCGCCCGGCTTCGGCAGCCAGTTCGTTGATGGCGTTGATGGCGGCCTGCATCTCGTGGTGGCCAAACATCACGGCGCCCAGCATCGTCTCTTCGGACAGCAACTTGGCTTCGGATTCGACCATCAGCACGGCCTTGGCGGTGCCGGCCACGACCAGATCCAGCTCGGAGGTTGCCAGCTCGCTCTGGGTCGGATTCAGCAGGTACTGGCCATTGGCGTAACCGACGCGCGCTGCGGCGACCGGCCCCTTGAACGGGATGCCGGCCAGGGTCAGCGCGGCGGAAGCACCGATCAGCGCAGGAATGTCGCCGTCGATTTCCGGATCCAGCGACATGACCGTCGCCACGACCTGCACTTCGTTCTTGAAGCTGTCCGGAAACAGCGGGCGGATCGGGCGATCGATCAGGCGCGCGGTCAGCGTTTCCTTCTCGGTCGGACGGCCTTCACGCTTGAAAAAACCGCCGGGAATGCGACCGGCGGAATAGAACTTCTCGACATAGTCGACGGTGAGCGGGAAGAAATCCTGCCCGGCGCGCGCCTCGGGGGCGGCCACGACGGCCACCAGCACGGTGGTGGCGCCCATGGACACCATCACGGCGCCCGACGCCTGGCGGGCGATTTCGCCCGTCTCCAGCTTGACCGCGTGTTTGCCGTACTGGAACGACTTGGTTACTTTCGCCATCTTCGATTCTCCTCGACTTGGACGATCAGCGGCGCAGGCCGAGGCGTTCGATCAACGTCTGGTAACGGGTGCTGTCATTGCTTTTCAGGTAGCCAAGCAGGCGCTTGCGCTGGTTGACCAGCTTCAGCAGGCCGCGGCGGGAATGGTGATCCTGCTTGTGGCTCTTGAAGTGCTCGGTCAGATGGGTGATGCGGGCCGTCAGCAGCGCCACCTGGACTTCCGGCGAACCGGTGTCGTTGGGGGCGTGGCCGTATTCGGCGATGATCTTGCTGGTCTGTTCAACCGTCAGGGACATGTCGGATTCCTCAGAAAACAAAACGCACGAGGTTTGCGCGGATGCACTGTCGAATGGATCTGCGCAAACCCCGTGAAACCAATGAACTCACTGGGCAAGCGCGTATTGTAGCGGGCGACCGGTGGCAACAACAAGCCTGAATCAGGCACTTGCCGCATCTGCCGGTGCGGGCAAATGGAACCCGCGCAACGCGTGCAAACAGCCATCGGCGCGTTGTTCAGCCAATGCCAGCAAGCGGCCATCGGCGGCATAGGCCCGATAACGGCCCATCGTGAGCGTTTGCCCTGCTGGCACGGCCTGACCATGCGCCAGGGCCTGGCTGGCCGCGGCATCCAGATGCACGGCAGGCATGTCGATCAGGCCGGCATCGATCGGCAACAGCAGGTCATCCAGTCGATCCGGCACATCAGCCAGGGTTTCGAGGCTGTCCAGCGTGTGCATGCAAGGCTCCAGAAACGGATCCACCCACAGCCGGCGCAAGGCCGTCAGATGTGCGCCACAACCCAGTTTTTCGCCGATGTCCCGCGCCAGGCTGCGAATGTAGGTGCCCGAGCCGCAGGTCACGCGAAGGCGGAGCCGCGAACCTTGTCGCCCGAGCCGTTCGATGGCATGAATGTCTACCGCGCGCGCCGCCAGCTCCACGACCTCGCCACCGCGGGCGCGCGCATACATCGGCACGCCATCGCGTTTCAAGGCCGAATACGCCGGGGGTACCTGCTGGATGCGCCCGACGAAGCCCGCAAGCACTTTCCGCAACGCGGATTCATCGATATCCGGCACCGGGCGCACGACCATCACCTCGCCATCGGCATCATCGGTATTCGTGGTCATGCCCAGCAGGCATTCGGCCTCGTAGGCCTTGCGTGAGCCCAGCAACAGCCCGGCGATCTTGGTGGCCTCGCCAAAACAGATCGGCAGCAGGCCGGTGGCCATGGGATCCAGGCTGCCGGTATGGCCGCCCTTGGCGGCATCGAACAGGCGCAGACAAGACTGCAGCGCCCGGTTGGAACTCAGGCCCTGGGGCTTGTCCAGCAACAGGATGCCGTGCACGGGGCGCGTCTGGCGACGAGTCATGCGGACACGCTGCAACTACAGGCGACCCTGATCATGTTCATGCCGCAACAGGTTTTCGATGCGTTCGCCCTTATCCACCGAATCGTCGTACTTGAAGCGCAACTCGGGCACGCGGCGCAAGCGCATGCTGTGCGACAATTCGCGGCGCAGCTCACGGGCCATCTCTCGCAAGGCCTTGACCGCGATGTCGGCCTCGTCGGGATTGAGTGTCGTCACCCACGCCGTGGCGACGTCGAGGTCGCGCGTGGTTTCGACATCGCAAATGCTGACCGACGGCAAGCCGTGGTCACGCACGGCCGCATGCACGAGCTGGCCCAGTTCCCGGCGCAGCTCGGCATTGATGCGGTCCACCCGTTTGAAATCGCGCGAAGGCATGATCGCTTACAGGCTCCGTGCCACTTCGATGCGCTCGAAGCACTCGATCTGGTCGCCCGGCTTGACGTCATCGTACTGCTTGACGGCGATGCCGCACTCGGTGCCTGCACGCACTTCCTGCACGTTGTCCTTGAAGCGGCGCAGCGATTCCAGCTCGCCTTCGAACACCACGGTATTGTCGCGCAGCACGCGGATCGGCTTGTTGTGCTTGACCACGCCCTCGGACACCATGCAACCCGCCACGGCTCCGAACTTGGAGCTGCGGAACACGTCGCGCACCTCGGCAATGCCGATGATTTCCTCGCGCACCTCGTTGCCGAGCAGACCCGACGCGGCCTGCGTCACCTGATCGATCACATCGTAAATGATCGAGAAGTAACGCAAATCCACGCCATTGGTTTCGACCACCTTGCGCGCCGAGGCGTCGGCACGCACGTTGAAGCCGATCAGCAGCGCCTTGGAGGCCGACGCCAGCGTGGCATCGGATTCGGTGATGCCACCGACGCCCGAAGCGACCACGTTGACCTTGACGTTCTCGTTGCCGATCGCACTCAACGACTCGCGCAGCGCCTCGGCCGAACCCTGCACATCGGCCTTGACCAGGATGTTCAGCACCTGCTGGGCCTCGCCCTTGCCCATCAACGCCATGATGTCTTCAAGACGGTTGGCCTTGCCGACCAGACGCGTTTCGCGGCGACGCAGGGCGCGCTCCTCGGCAACCTGCTTGGCCAGCCTCTCGTCGGCCACGACCACGAAATCGTCACCCGCATTGGGCACGCCGGACAGACCCAGCACCTGCACCGGAATGGATGGACCGGCACTGTCGGTCTGCTGACCATTTTCGTCGATCAAGGCACGCATGCGGCCATATTCCACGCCGCACACGACAAAATCACCCTTGGCCAGGGTGCCTTGCTGCACCAACACCGTCGCCACCGGACCGCGGCCGCGATCCAGCCGCGATTCGATCACGGTACCCGAGGCATGGCCCTCGACCACCGCGCGCAATTCCATCACTTCGGCCTGCAGCGAGATGGCATCGAGCAGATCATCGATGCCCTGCCCGGTCTTGGCCGACACCGGCACGAACTGCGTGTCGCCGCCCCAGTCCTCGGGCACCACTTCGTGACCGGCCAGGCCCTGCTTGACGTTGTCGACATTGGCACCGGTCTTGTCGATCTTGTTGATCGCCACGATCAGCGGCACCTTGGCATCGCGCGCATGCTTGATCGCCTCGATGGTCTGCGGCTTGACACCATCATCGGCGGCCACGACCAGCACCACGATGTCGGTCGATTGCGCACCACGCGCACGCATCGAGGTGAACGCCGCATGTCCCGGCGTGTCCAGGAACGTGATGACGCCCTTGGACGTGGTCACGTGGTAGGCACCGATGTGCTGCGTGATGCCACCGGCCTCGCCGGAAGCCACCTTGGTGCGCCGGATGTGATCGAGCAACGACGTCTTGCCGTGATCGACATGACCCATGATGGTCACCACCGGTGGACGCGGCTGCTTCTCGCCCGACTCGTCGACCGAAGCAGTCTGTTCGAGCAGGGTCGCCTCGGCACCCTTGTCCTCGGCTTCGACCACGTTATGACCGAGTTCCTCGACCACCAGCGCGGCGGTGTCATGGTCGATGGTCTGGTTGATGGTGGCCATCACGCCCATCTTGAACAGGGCCTTGACCACCTCGGCGCCCTTGACCGCCATTTTCTGCGCCAACTCGCTGACCACGTTGGCGTCACCAATGGCCACGTCGCGCACGACCGGCGCGGTGGGCTTGGAAAATCCGTGCGCGGATGCCGCAGCGGCGCCATGCGCAGGCTCGGCCTTGCCATGCCGGCGACCGCCACCACTGGAACGCTTGGCGCGTTCACTGGCCGTCAGGTGCAACTTGCCGGCACCAAACTGCTTGCGCTCGCGATTGTCATCGTCACGTTCACGGGTACGTTCACCACGACGACCACCCGCATTGCGCGATGGCGCAGGTGTTGGCGCGGCCGCGACCGGTGTCGCCACGGTTGGAGTTGCCGCCTTCTTGACCACCGGCTTCTCGCGCCGTTTGCGACGCTCGTGCACACGCGGCATCACCGGCGTGTCCCAGGCATGTTTCGCATCGGCAGGGGAATCTTCACTCGCCGCCGAATCTTCCATCAACTCGGCCCCCGCGACCGGCGCGACGACCGTCTCGATCTCGTCGGTCGATTCGAGAACCGATTCCGACTCCGTTGGCGTGGATTCCGTGCCCGTCGACTCAGACACATCCTCGAACGCGGTCACTTCGGGCTGCGCGACAACCTCCGGTTCGGCGTTTGCCTCGGCCTTCAGGCGCGCTTGTTCACCACGACGGCGCTTGTGTTCCTCGCGCTCGGACTCTTCACGCTGCCGCTGCTGTTGCGACTCTTCAAGCTTTTGCCGCGCTTCTTCGCGCTCGCTGACCAAATCGGCATCATCCGTGAGCGTGCCACGCTTGACATAAGTGCGTCGGGCCCGTACTTCGACATTGACGGTCTTGGGTGCGGCCGCGCGACCACGGCCGCTGCCGGGCGATACCTTCAGCTCGCTCACCTGACGTCGGCGCAAGGTGATTTGACGCGGCCCGTTGCCCTTGGCGGCAGCCGCGGCAGTCTTGCCATGATTGCCGCGCAAATGCGCGAGCAACTTGGCTTTTTCATCATTGCTGACGACTTGATCGGGATCGGAGAACTGCATGCCCGCCTCGCCAAGCTGCGTCAACAGCTTGTCGGCTGGCGTGCTCAGGAGCTCGGCCAATTGCTTGATGGTGACATCCGACATGGTTCTCTTATCTCCGCATCTGTGCGATCTGGCTCCAACCGGTCAACCCGGTCGGGGGGGCCATCCATGGTGGAAGGAATTCCACCTTCCCGGCACGCCCATCCAGGGCGTGGCCGCAGGCATCAGCCACCCTGCTCCAGGCGCGCAATCATCGGCGCGCGTGCCGTCATGATCAAGGCTGCCGCGCGATCCTCATCCATGCCCTCGATGTCGATGAGATCATCGACGGCAAGATCGGCCAGATCGTCGGCGGTAACCACACCACGGCCAGCCAGGGTGTATGCCAACGCCTCGTCCATGCCATCCAGTGCCAGCAAATCCTCGGCCGGCTGGTGCTCGTCCACCGTTTCCTCGACCGCCAGGGCTTCGGTCAGCAGGGCATCACGTGCCCGCGAACGTAGCTCCTCGACGATGTCCTCGTCGAAACCTTCGACCGCCAACAATTCGCCGGTCGGCACGTAAGCGATTTCCTCGACGCTGGAAAAGCCTTCCTGCACGAGAATGCCGGCGATTTCCTGATCGACTTCCAGCTTTTCCATGAACAGTTCGAGCGCCGCCTGCTGCTCGGCCTCGCTCTTCGCAGCCACGGCTTCCTGCGTCATCACGTTGAGCTGCCAGCCGGTCAGCTTGCTGGCCAGACGCACGTTCTGGCCGCCGCGACCGATGGCCTGGGACAGCTTGTCCTCGGCCACGGCAATATCCATGGAATGCTTGTCCTCGTCCATGATGATGGACTGCACTTCGGCCGGCGCCATTGCGTTGATGACGAACTGGGCCGGATTCTCGTTCCACAGGATGATGTCCACGCGCTCGCCATTGAGCTCGTTGGACACTGCCTGCACGCGCGAACCGCGCATGCCGATGCAGGCGCCGATGGGATCGGTGCGCGCATCGTGGGCAATGACGGCAATCTTGGCGCGATCACCCGGGTCACGCGCGCAATCCTTGATCTCGACCAGGCCCTGCCCGACCTCCGGCACTTCCAGATTGAACAGCTCCATCATGAATTTGGGATCGGTGCGCGACACGAACAGCTGCGGCCCGCGAATTTCGGAGCGGACCTCGTACAGATAGCCACGCAAACGGTCACCGACACGCACCGGCTCGCGCGGAATCGAACGATCACGCGGAATAAAGGCCTCGGCATTGGCGCCAAGGTCGAGATAGATGTTGCCACGCTCGACGCGCTTGACGATGCCGGTGATGAGCTCGCCGACGCGATCCTGATAAGCCTCGACGACTTGGCCACGCTCGGCCTCGCGCACGCGCTGCACGATCACCTGCTTGGCAGCCTGCGCGGCAATGCGTCCGAACTTGGCGTTCTCGACTTGCTCTTCGATGTATTCGCCGACTTGCGCGCCTTCCCGCTCGTCGACAGCGTCCATCAAGCGGATCTGGCGGTACGGCGATTCCATCTCGGCATCGTCGGCCACGATCTCCCAACGGCGGAAGGTTTCGTAATCGCCCGTATCCCGATCAATCGACACGCGCACGTCGGCATCTTCGTCCGGCCAACGCTTCTTGGCCGCCGAAGCCAGCGCCGCTTCCAGCGCCTCGAAGATGGTGTCCAGCGGCACGTCCTTCTCGTTCGCCACCGCATCGGCCACCAGCAACAATTCTTTGCTCATCGTCAGTCTCCGCGAACGCTCATGCGCCCGTTGTCTGTATCAATCCGTCTTCTTGCGACGCTTGCTGCCATCGCCGGCACCACTGCCGGGTTTGGGCGATGGCGCCAACCCCAGTGCCACCCAGTCCGGCACGATCCGCGCACTTTCCACGGCCGCATGCTCGATGCTGAACGCCTGCCCATCGTCCAGCACCAGGTGGATGGTCGCGCCGTCCACATGATCGATGCGACCGCGGAAACGGCGACGGCCATCCACGGGCGCGCCCAGCACCACCTTGACTTCCTGGCCGGCGAAACGCTCGAACTGCTCGACCGCGAACAGTGGGCGATCCAGTCCTGGCGAGGATACTTCCAGCGTGTAATGGCCCGAAATCGGATCTTCCACATCAAGCAGGGCCGACAGTTCGCGACTGGCCGCTTCGCAATCGTCAATGCCGACCTCGCGCTCCGGGTTTTCGATATACACGCGCAAGGTGCCCTGCCCCTGTGCGGGCATCCATTCGATGCCGGCGCAGTCCAGGCCGAGATCGACCAGAACCTCACCGAACCGTCGGGCCAGCGCCTGTGTATCCAAACGACCTCCAAAGCGTGTCGCATCAACAAAAAATGGGCCAAACGCCCATGTCCGCGCACGCAAGCATCCAGCTTTCGTGCATCCAACAAAAAAGCCTCCCAAGGAGGCTTTCTCGTCAAAGAAAGTTCTCGTGGCGGGGATGCACGGCGCACCTTGTCCCTGGGTGCCTGCATGCATCCCGGTCCTTGTCGCACCGGACTTGGAATGATAACGGCGGGCCGGCCATTCGGCAATACGTCCGCATGGACGCAAAACGCCCCTTGCGGGGCGCCGTGCGGTTCTGGCGGAGAAGGAGGGATTCGAACCCTCGTTACGGGAGACCCGTAAACCGGATTTCGAATCCGGCGCATTCGACCACTCTGCCACCTCTCCAGAAAATGCAGCGCTTGGCAACTTGGCAGATGTTGCCGGCGCATATGTTCATCTCTTCCCTGAGACTCACCCTTCGCGCAAGCGCTCAGGGCCAGTCTGCGGCTGTCCAAATTCGTTCCAGACGAATTTGTGTTCGTCTCTTCCGGAAAACCAGCTCTTCGCATAACGAAGGGCCGAGCATGATACGGCGCAGGCAGGGTTGATGGCAAGAAAACAAGCGAAGTCGACGTGGATCACCTTCCACGCTCGAAGGACATTCATGAATGGCAACGTTTGCCCGTCGTGACATTGGTTGCCACCTGCGGCATGCTCAGCGCACTTTTCGGCCACCTCGCCATGATCGAATTCGGACACGGAACGCACGCCGGCCTGCGCCGCAAACGCAACGAGGACACCTATTGCGCCGATGTCGCAACCGGCTTGTTTCTGGTTGCCGACGGCATGGGTGGCCACGCCGCCGGTGAACGTGCGGCGGCCCTGGCGCGTGACGGGTCGGCCAGGCGTGTTCGCGAAGGGCAATCGCTGGTTGCCGCCATCCGCGCCGCAGGCCAGGACATCACGCAGCAGCGCGACAACACGAACAGTGCCCCTCCGATGGGTACGACAGTGGCGGCACTGCGTCTTCGTCATGACTGCTTCGAGGCAGCCTGGGTTGGCGACAGCCGCATTTACCTGCTCCACGAACGCCAACTGCGGCAACTGTCCCACGACCAGTCGCTGGTGCAGTCACTGGTCGAGGAAGGCCTGCTGGATGCCTGCGCGGCACAGGACGACCCGCGCCGCAACGTGTTGACGCAAGCACTGGGCGTGACTACCCCCGACACTCTGCAAATCGGCACCGTCAGCGGGCGCGTGGTGGCCGGCATGTGCTTTCTGTTGTGCACGGATGGCCTGACCGAGGACGTGTCGCCCGACACCTTGGTCAACATTTTGGCGCGCGAGGACATCGCCGCCCAGGAAGCCGTCGATCACCTGTTGCTGGCCGCGCTGGATGCCGGCGGCCATGACAACGTGACCGCGATCGTCGTCAGATGCCGTCGGGACTGACGTCCACTTCCAGACGTCGCCACACGCTCGGCCCACCGACCGCCTCGCCGATGGCATCCAGCCGTTCGGCGTGTGCGAGTTGCTCGCTGGCACTGGCTCGCAATACGCGCGGGCGACGAGTCAGCGCGGGAGCATCCGCACGATCGACCACCGAGCCATGGGCCGGCGCATCGAAGCCAAGATCCAATGCCGACTGGCCGGCTGTCATGGCCAGATACACATCGGCCAGCAACTGCGCGTCAAGCAAGCCGCCATGCAGCTCGCGATGCCGGTTGTCGACACCCAAACGCTTGCACAAGGCATCCAGGCTGTTGCGCTGCCCCGGATAGCGTTCGCGCGCCATGGCCAGGGTATCGAGCACGCCCGCATGATCGGCGATGCTGCCGTACTGCGCGCCAGCCCGGGACAATTCGGCATCCAGGAAGCCGACATCGAACGCGGCGTTGTGGATGACCAGCTCGGCGCCATCGATGAATGCAAGGAAGGCGTCGACCACGTCGACGAAATGCGGCTTGTCGAGCAGGAAGTCGTCCTGGATACCGGTTACCTCGCGCGCGCCCTCATCAATGGCTCGATCGGGATTGAGGTAGGTGTGGTATGTCCTGCCGGTGAGACGTCGGCCAACCAGTTCGACTGCACCGATCTCGATGATGCGGTGACCCTGGCGGGCCTCCAGACCCGTGGTCTCGGTATCCAGCACGATCTGACGCATCAGGCTTTTCCTCGGAACTTTTCGGCTTCGGCACGGGCCGCCTGGTCGACGCGCTCGTTTTCCACATGGCCGGCATGCCCCTTCACCCAATGCCAGCTGACCTGGTGGGCGTCCGTCACTGCGGACAGCCGCTGCCACAAGTCCTGATTCTTGACCGGCTGGCCGGCGGCCGTGCGCCATTGTCTGGCACGCCAGCGCGGCAGCCATTCCTCGATGCCCTGCATGACGTAACGCGAATCGGTGGTCAGGCTGACCCGGCAACTCCGCGTGAGCGCCTCCAGCCCATGAATGGCCGCCAGCAGCTCCATGCGGTTGTTGGTCGTCATGGTCTCGCCGCCGGCCAGCAACTTTTCCCGTCCACCCTGACGCAACAACGCCGCCCAGCCGCCGGGCCCAGGATTGCCCAAGCATGCGCCATCGGTGAAAATCTGCACGCTGGTCGACTCTTGAACCGAACCGCTCATGCACATTCCCGATGCGTGCCCGGCAACCACGCGCCACGCCGGCCTGCAGCCTGCCGTCGCGCGAACGACCGCAGCGGCATGACCACGGCCCGCTGCTTGCGCGCAACCAGCACGAAACCGCCACCCTGTCGCACCGGTGCGGCAGTACCATGCCGAGAGGGCAACCAACTTCCGCAGCGACGCACCTGTACCAGACGCACGCCACGTCCGGCCAGACGCTGACGCACCCACCCCGGCGCAGTCAGCATCGGGCGCGGCCGGCGCCGACACAGCAGCCATGGCAACCACGCGCTGAATGGATGAAACCCGACCACCACCAGCTCACCCTCGGGAGCGAGCACGCGGGCCACTTCGTCAAGCAGATTGATCGCGTGCGGCGTCCACTCGAGCACGTGACTGACCACCACAACGCGGAAGGCATCATCGGCAAACGGCAAGGCCTCATCCGCACGCGCACGCACGCTGCCATCGAAACACTCGCCTTCCAGCCGCAGGCGCGTCCAACAGCCCATGCGCGGCAAGCCCTTGGCGAATTTGCGCGCCACGCCAAGATACAAGCCATGGGAGCCGGTCATCCCCGACAGGACCTGCGCCAGCGCCACCGACTCGGCGGCATGCAGCCGGCAGACGGCCGGTTCATCCATCAGGTTGCGAGGGTGTGCGGGCATCGACATCAGCAGGCAGCGGATCTCGGCCTAGATTAGCAGGGCGCGAGGCCGTTCCGGTTACACCATCCCGCTCCTGCTATATTCCATGGAATTCAGCGCCGCATGCTGGCGCCCCGCCAACACGGAATACCCCTTGCGCCTCGAACCACTGCCCGCTCTCCAGGACAATTACATCTGGCTGCTCGCCGATGACAACGGACACGCGCTGGTCGTCGATCCGGGCGAAGCCGAGCCAGTCGAACGGGCATTGACGCGCCAGCATGTCAAGCTGACAACCATTCTGCTGACCCATCACCATGCCGATCACGTCGGTGCCGCCGCCATGTTGCGCGAGCGCCACGGCGCCAGCGTGTACGCACCCGTCGATGGTCGCATCGACGATGTCGATCACCGTGTCGGCGAGGGCGATCAAGTGACGCTGAACGCGCCGGCGGCGCATTTCGAGGTCTGGGCCGTGCCCGGGCATACGCGCAGCCACATCGCCTATATCGGCGAAGGACTGGCGTTCAGCGGCGACACCCTGTTCAGCCTGGGCTGCGGGCGCCTGTTCGAAGGCACACCGCAGCAAATGCTGGATGCGCTGGATCGGTTTGCCATGCTGCCCGACGACACGCTGGTGTGTTGTGGTCATGAATACACATTGGCCAACGCGCGCTTTGCGCACACCATCGAACCGGACAATGACGCCCTGGCCATGCGCACCGAATCCGCCCGTCAGGCCGTCGCCGATGGACGCGCCAGCTTGCCCGCACGCATGGGCGAGGAGCGTGCGGCCAATCCCTTCCTGCGCACGGACTGCGCCGCCATCAGGCAATGGGCCGGCAATCGCGGCGTCGCGCCCGATGACCGGACCGGGCGCTTTGCTGCCCTGCGCGCCACCAAAGACGGATTCAAGGCATGAGCCGGCGTCACCTGACCGGCATTTGCGGACTGCTCGCCATCGCCCTGCTGGCTGGCTGCTCGACACCCGAGCCGCGTTCCATCGCGATGCCGCCCATTGCAAGACCCGCACTCCGCGTGGCCAAGCCGCACCCGCCCATCATCCCCGTGCGGGCCGTCACCCCCACCGGTCCATGGGCCACGCTGCGTGCCAGCTTTGCCATGGACGACTGCCCCGCGCCAGCCTTGAAACGCGCACATTTCGACACCCGCAACAAACGCGCCTTCGAAGCGCACATGCAGCGCGACCTGCCGGTGATCAACTACATCCAGCGCATTGCCGCAAAGAACCACGTGGCTGGCGAATTCGTGCTGTTGCCGTGGGTGGAAAGCCATTTCCACGAAATCCGTCCGCGCCGGCACCGCGCCGCAGGCATGTGGCAGATCATGCCGGCTACCGCCCGTACCTCCCGCCTGCAGGTCACACGCAGCTACGACGGACGTCTGGACCCGGTCGCCGCCACGCAAACGGTCATGCGCATGCTGGCCGATTACCACAAGCAACTGCACGACTGGCGCCTGGTCGACATGGCCTACAACGCGGGACCATATCGCATCCGGCACATCGTCAAGCAGCACGGCATGCCGCCAGCCCGACCCGTCATTCCGGATCTGCCGGTGGGCCGCGGCCCGCGCCATCACCTGGTAAAACTCCTGGCCATCGCCTGCGTCATTGCCCACCCTGAACAATTTGGCGTCAAGTTGCCGACGCTTGCCGCCGACGAGCGTCTGCAAGTGGTCAAACTGCCCGTGCCGGTGCATCTGCGCGAAGTGGCCAAATTGTCCGGGTTGTCACTGGCAGCCGTGCGCCAGCTCAATGCCGGCTACCGCATGGTCCGCGTCAGCTCGCGCACCCCCATGAAAATGCTGCTGCCGGCCAGCGCAGCCCAATCGTTGCGTGAAGGCATTGCGGCCGGCCAGTTGCACGAAAACAACAGCCCGGCCATGTACATCGTGGCCTCCGGCGACTCGCTGTGGAGCATCGCGCATCGCTTCAACCTGGGCGTGCATGAACTGCGTCAATGGAACGGCATGAACAACTCGACCCTGCACCCGGGTCAGCAACTCATGCTTGAGCCACCGTTCTCCTCGGGCTGATACCCCCGCGCGGACAAGCAAGCTACACTTGCCGTTTCGGCCGCGCATGACGCGGTTTACCACGACCACCCGGAGGACGCATGGGATTCCTGCATGGCAAACGTGCCCTGATCGTCGGCATCGCCAGCCAGCGCTCGATCGCCTGGGGCATTGCCAACGCAATGCACCGTGAAGGCGCGCAACTGGCTTTCACCTATCAGAACGAGCGGTTGAAGGATCGCGTGGACGAAGCCGCGAACGCGTTCGGCTCCAACATCGTGTTGCCGTGCGATGTGGCCGACGACACGCAGATCGACAACGTGTTCGCCGAACTGGGCAAGCACTGGGACGGTTTCGACATCCTCGTGCATTCGGTGGGTTTTGCGCCGCGCGAAGCGCTGCAAGGCCAATACCTGGACAACCTCACGCGCGAAAGTTTCGCCATCGCGCACGACATTTCCAGCTACAGCCTGGCCGCCCTGTCCAAGGCCGCGCGCCCGTTGATGGCCGGCCGCAACGGCGCCATCCTGACCCTGACGTATCTGGGTGCCGAACGGGCACTCAACAATTACAACGTCATGGGCGTGGCCAAGGCCAGCCTCGAAGCCAATGTACGCTATCTCGCCTTCAACCTCGGCCCGGAAGGGACGCGCGTCAACGCCATTTCCGCCGGCCCGATCAAGACCCTGGCCGCGGCCGGCATCGGCAATTTCCGCAAGATGCTGGACCACGTCGAGGAAAATGCGCCATTGCGCCGATCCATCACCACCGAGGAAGTCGGCAACGCGGCGGCATTCCTGTGCTCGGATCTGGCCTCGGGCATCACCGGTGAAGTCACCTACGTGGATGCCGGTTACAACACCATCGGCATGACCGGCATCTGACAGCCGCACCATCGCGAAACACAACGGCAGGCCCATGGCCTGCCGTTTTTTTGTCAGCGCGCCTTGCGCTTGGGTTGCAACAGCGTGCCCGTGCACTTGGGCGAGCCGCAACGGCACGCCCACAATTTTTTCATGTGCGGCGTGTGCGGCACGTCCAGCACGATGCCGTAGTTGTAGGTCAGCTCTTCGCCCGGCTCGATGGTGCGCAAGGCCTCGATCAGAACCTTGTCGTGGCGCGGATCGTTGTCGTCCGCCTCCTCGATCAGCGCCTGACAGTTCGGCTCGCAGCTGTGGTTGATCCAGCGCGCCGTGTTGCCGCCGACATTGGCATCGACGATGTACTTGTCATTCAGCGTGAACAGGAACGTGTGCCCCGTGTCAGCGCCATCGCCATATTCGCGATCGGCTTGGGCGTGGGTGATCAAGCGCCCCTGATAACGGATGACAGTTTCGCCCCTGGCGATGGAAGCGACGGCAAACACGCCGTTGCCATGGATCGGCGAACGGCGGGCAACAATGCGACGTGGCATGCAGGCAACTCGTGTGGAAACGTCCATGATGCCGGTTTCAACGGCACATGGGAATCGTCATCCACACGCCAACGTGCGGCGTTAGAATCCTCCATTCAAACAACTACCGACGCCCCGCCATGCCACGTCTGCTGAAATGGATCATCCTCGCACTGCTCGCGATCGCCCTGACCGCTTGTGGCTCGACCCGCCAGAGCATGTTCCCGCCGACCTTGAGCGTGCAGCAGTTGCGTGTCCAGCCCGATGGCCATTGGCACATGCAGGTGCGCATCCTGAACAACAGCTACGGCTCGATGAGCTTCCGCCGGCTGGAGTTGATCATGCACATCGACAATCAGCCCGCAGCCCGCATCGATGCCCGGTTCAAGCTCGGCATCCCGGCGCTCTCGGCTGACACCACCAACGTGGACATCACACCCAGCGCTGCGGCCCAGGCCGCGCTTGCCGCCATCGCCAGCCAAGGCAGCAACGGCACGCTGGCCTATTCGCTCACCGGCACGGCCACGGCCATCCCCGGTGGACGGGGCAAACCACGTCAGTTTCCGGTCAAGAGCAACGATTGGCTGTCGGCCGTGCCGGGCGTGGCCAACACCTACCGCTGAGTGGCAACCACGCGAACTTCCGCACCGCGAGCCGAAGGTGTACCGTGCCACAGGCCGCGATCGATCACGGACAGCCCCATGAGCGAAGATGCCTTCCTGATCCGTCTTGCCGACCCGGATGACGATGATTTCATCCTCGGTCTGGTCCCCCGTTTCACGGATTTCCCGCTGCCGCCGTGGCGACGCCGCAACGAATGCATTGGCGGCATCCGTGAAGACATCGCGCATCACCTCGCCGACCAGCCGGCGGGCAGTTTCATGTTCATTGCCGAGGATCGTGGCAACGGCCAGCCGGTCGGCTTCATCCACCTCAAGAAGGTGCAGGATTTTTTCAACGGCCGCACCAATTGCCACATCTCGGATCTGGCCGTGGCGCCAGACGCGGAGGGCCGCGGCATCGGCCGTGCCCTGATGGACCACGCGGGACAGTGGGCCAGGGAACATCATTGCCACATGCTGACCCTGGCGGTGTTCCCCGGCAACGAGCGCGCGCGCAAGCTGTACGCCGGCTGCGGCTTCGATGTGGACCTGCTGCGACTGGTCAAACCAGTGACCTGACATCCCGCCAGCCGGTTTGCCATGTCCGGCCCAAACAAAAAGCCCCGACCTGGTTGTCGGGGCTTTTTTCATGGCACGACCGGCACCTGCGTCACAGGCAGCTGCCCGTTTACGCGTTGAACGCCTTGCGCCGATCCACGCGCATTTTCAGGCGATCGATGTTGGACAGCGACAGCAGGTGCGCATAGATGAAGCCCATGCTGCCATCGGCCAGCAGCTCCTGCGCCACCTTCTCGTCCAGTTGACGCAGCTTTTCCTCGTTGACCAGAAACAGACCGTTGATGACCATGGTCTGATCGCCGTCCTGGATCTGCGCCGAACGCTCTTCCAGCAGATTCAGCTCGCGCAGGCGTTGCGTGAACGCCTGGGTGCGCTTGACGTGCTCCTGGAATTCGCCCAGGAACTGCACGGCGTTCTTCAATACATCGGTATCGGTGCCATCTTCATTGAACAGGCGGTCACCTTCCTGCGTGCCGAAACCAGGATAGGCTTCGTCCAGAAACACGGTGAAATCATCGCCCTCGGCGCCTTCGGGCTTTTCCGCCAGCACGAACGGATAGCGACGCACGAAGGCCGGAATGTAAACGCCCTGCTCCCACTGCCCGTCGGCATCGACGAAGATGTTTTCCGACTGCTGCAGGCCGAGCATCGCCAGCGGGCCGGCCTCATCCAGATTGGCGCCGCCGAACAGGATGGGAAAATCGCGGGCCGCCGGGCCGAACTCGGCCACCGTCAACGGCACCGAATGGGTCTTGGCCGCAAAACCGACATTGTTGATGGATTTGATGCGCAGGTCCTTGTGACCCTCACGGTTCAGGGGTACCGGACGCTCGTAGAAAAGTACTTCAGCCACGTTGAATGATCCTCGTTGCCGCCGTGGAGCACCCCTCCGGTGCCCGCGAACTCCGACGACTGGGTTGACAGGAACCGGCACTATAGCAGTGCCCCGGCCCGGCGATAAGGGTGCCGACTACGCAGCCGCCCGCATTTTCGCTATGCTGGCCACAGCGGCAAAGGTAAACAACACGAATACGCCTCGATCGTCAGCGGAGGATCTGGATGTTGGACACCGTTGTTCCATTTCACGACCTCGGCAGCACGCGCGTGCTGTCGCTGGACGCTGCCGGGCGCATCCTCGACTGGATCAGCTGGCAGGATGCCGTTTGCCTGTACGTGCGCGATGTCGTCGCCTGGACCCTGGGCGAACCGTGTCTGGCCGTGCATGGCGGCATGAACCGCGACAGTGGCGAACAGAGCATCCTGCTCCTGCATCCGATCGTGGCCAGCACCGGCCATTGCGACAACCACGCCGTGGATCCAGCGCCGGCGTTGACCAACACCGCGTTGTTTGCCCGCGACCATCACCTGTGCCTGTATTGCGGCAACACCTACGCGCGTCACGCACTGACCCGCGACCATGTGCTGCCGCTGTCGCGCGGCGGTCGCGATGAATGGGAAAACGTGGTCACGGCCTGCAACAGCTGCAACCTCAAGAAGGCCAACCGCACCCCGCAACAGGCCCACATGCCGCTGCTGGCCGTGCCCTACCGCCCCAGCTGGGTGGAGCACCTGATCCTGTCCAATCGCAACATCCTGGCCGACCAGATGGAATTTCTGGTCAGCCATCTGCCGCGCGATCGCCGGCCCGCGTAGACGCCGTCAGCCAATGTGAAAATCCGTCGGCAACGGCTGCGGATCGGGCATGGATTCGACCGTCACCGCCTCCACGCACGCCATCCGCGGCCCATGATGCAGCCACTGTTGCAATGTCTCCAGCGCCGCGATTTCGCCGCACGCCAGCACCTCCACACGGCCATCGGCACGATTGACCGCATGCCCGACCAAGCCCAATGCCTGCGCCTTCTCGCATGTCGAGGCACGGAAACACACACCCTGCACCCGGCCGCTCACCACGAACCACTGACAGATCATGTCCCGGCGGCACCAATGGCCGCTTCGAGTCGATGCAAATCCAGCGGCCCGACGAATTTGCGCACCAGACGGCCATCGGGTGCAATCAGGAACGTCGTCGGCAGCACACTCGGCATCGCAATGCCCTTGGGCGGGTGCAGCGGATCGATGCGGGCCACCGGATAACGCACCGGATGCTTGCCGAGGAATGCACGAATCTTGCTCACCGGCTGGTCTTCATAAGCCAGGCCAATGACGGCCACGTTCGTCCGCGAAGCGGCAAATGCCGACAGCGCCGGCATCTCGTGGATGCACGGCCCGCACCAAGTGGCCCAGAAATTGACGATGACCCACTTGCCATGTTGTGCCTTCAAATCAAAACGATGGCCGGCAAGCGTCATCACCGACAACGTCGGCCCCGTCGCCGGCGGCGGGATGATCGATGCCGTCGGTCGCGGTCCGGCCCCGGCTCGCGCCAAACCCGGCATGACGCACAACCATGACAGCACCGCCAAACGAAACATCAACGACTTCATGCAGACAAGCTCCGCGGACGTCCGGCGTCCGCAGCAGACGGATCGGTGGACAAGAATACATCGCCCAGCGTCTGCCCGAGGCCGCCTCGCAGATCGTCGGCCAGCGCCGTCAGCACATGCTGCAGCGCCGGCGGCAGATCGCGGCCCAGCGCTTCAAGCAAACCGTGCTCCAGCGGCATGCGGTAACCGCCGACCTCGTACAGCTCCGCCAGTGTGACGTCGCCAAGATTGCGCACCACCATCCACTGATCATCATTCGTGCCGTGCACCAGCTTCACCTTTTGCAGGTCACGCAGGTAACGCTGCAGCAGATCATCGGTCATGAACCGCTCGCAATGCAGCAGTGCCTCGCCACTCATGCCGCGCCCCTGATGTTGCATACGCACCAGATGCTTGATCAGATGCAGCAACCCGATGAATTCACCGCCTGCCGGCAAGTGCCAATCCCTGGGTCGGTATTCGAACGCCGCCAGCGATGCCGTGATCGAAGCCCCGAGCAGCACAATGACCCACGACAGGTACACCCACACCAGAAAAATCGGGATCACCGCCAGCTGGCCGTAGATCTGCCGATAGGATGGCACCGCGCGTACATAGGCCGTGAATGCCCACTTGGCGAACATGAACAGCAAGGCCGCCAGCAACGCGCCCGACGCCGCATGCCGCCACGGCACGCGCCGGTTCGGCACCAGCATGTACAAGGCAAACAAGCCTACCAGCGTCACCAGAAAAGGCAGCACGCGCACCAGCGTCCAGTGCCTTCCCGCCTGTCCCAGCAGTGGCAACGCAAGCAGGTAGGAGGTCAGCGTCAGGCCGACCACGACCAGCAGCGGTCCCAGCGTCAATGCGGCCCAATACATCAGGAATCGCGATACCGTCGAGCGGCGCATGCTGACGCGCCAGATGCGATTGAAGCGCACCTCGATGCTGGCCATCATCGCCAACGCCGACAAAAGAAACACCACCACGCCCAACGTGGTCAATTTGCTGGCGTTGCTGGCAAACTGCAGCAGGTAATGCTGCACCGCATGCCCGGCCGCCGGCACGAAATTCCGGAACACGAAATACTGCAGGTGGTGACTCAAGCCACCAAAGGCCGGCAACGCGGTGAGAATGCCAAACACCGCGGCGGTGAGCGGCACCAGCGCGAACAGCGTGGTGTAGGACAACGCGCCGGCCGTCTCGAAACACTTGTCGTCGACAAAACGCCGCCACACGAACAACCCGAAGGCACGCGCTCGATCGCGATCGAATTGAAAGGCCATGGGCATCCCGTGCGACATCGGCAGACTAACCGCTACACTAGCGCAAACCATGTGCCTGTGCGGGTATCGGTGCTCTCCGCCACATGGAATGCACTCCGGTACGCCCGACCCTCCACGGTGATCCATGAACCACGACATCCTGGTGCTTTACTACAGCCGCCACGGCCATGTGGCCCAGCTCGCGCGGTTGCTCGCACGCGGCATCGAGGAGGTTGATGGCATGCACGCCCGGTTGCGTCAGGTGCCACCCGTGGCACCGGTGACCGAAGTCACGCAACCGCCGGATCCCGGCGCCGGTGCGCCGTATGTCGAATTGCGTGATCTGGCCGAATGTTCGGCCCTGGCCATGGGCAGCCCCACGCGTTTCGGCAACATGGCCGCACCACTCAAGCATTTTCTCGATTCGACCATCGCCGAATGGGCCTCGGGCACGCTGGTCGGCAAACCGGCCGCCGTGTTCACCTCGACCGCGACCATGCACGGAGGCCAGGAATCGACCCTGCTGTCGATGATGCTGCCGCTGCTGCATCACGGCATGTTGCTGCTGGGCATCCCGTTCACCGAACCCGAACTCAACGCGACCCGCAGCGGCGGCACGCCATACGGCGCCAGCCACGTGACCGGCACGAACGGCGACCTGCCGATCAGCGATGAGGAACGGATGCTGGCGCGCAAGTTGGGCCGACGCCTGGCCGAAGTGACGCGCCAATTGCAGGGGCAGGCATGACCGAGCCGCCGACTCCCACTCGCGTCCTGCGTGCCCGGCGCGCAGCCTTCATCGCATGGGCGGCGCTCATCGTTCTGGAAATCCTCTGGCACGCTTGCTGGCAATCGCCCATCGACATGCCCGCCCTGGCCCTGGCCGTGGTGCCGCTGCTGTTGCCGCTGCTGGCGTGGCGTCGACCCCATCGCGCCTTGTTGTGGGCCGGCATCTTCGCGGTGTTCTACTTCATCCACGGAGTCAGCACGGCCTGGACCACGCCGGCCGCGCGTATCCCGTCACTGCTCGAAGTGGTCCTGAGCGTGATTCTGATCGGCGCGCTGGGCGCCGCCACTCAAAAACGTGCGCGGACGGTCGAAATCGACCGCTGACGTCGATCAGTTCGGCAGTCGCCGGATGTTGGCACCGAGTCCGCCCAGCTTTTCCTCGATGTTCTCGTAGCCCCGATCGATGTGATAGACGCGATCGACCACGGTGTCGCCGGCCGCCACCAGGCCGGCAAGAACCAGGCAAGCCGAGGCGCGCAGGTCGGTGGCCATGATCGGTGCACCACTCATGTGGTCCACGCCCTGAACAATGGCGGTGTTGCCTTCCAGACGGATGTCCGCACCCAGCCGCTGCAACTCGTGCACGTGCATGAAGCGGTTCTCGAACACCGTCTCGGTGATGACGCCCACGCCTTCGGCCACGCAGTTGAGCGCGGTGAACTGCGCCTGCATGTCGGTGGGAAACGCAGGATACGGCGCGGTGGTCAGATTGATGGCGCGCGGTCGCTTGCCGCGCATGTCCAGCTCGATCCAATCCTCGCCGGTGCAGATCTGCGCGCCGGTGTCTTCCAGCTTGGACAACACGGATTCCAGTGTCGACGGACGCGCATGCCGCGCGCGCACCTTGCCGCCGGTAATCGCGCCGGCAATCAGGAACGTGCCGGTCTCGATGCGATCGGGCAACACGTTGTAATGGCAGCCGTGCAAACGTTCGACGCCATGAATGACCAGCGTGTTGGTGCCTTCGCCTTCGATGCACGCGCCCATGGCATTGAGGCAATGCGCGAGATCGACCACCTCCGGCTCCTGCGCCGCGTTCTCGATGATCGTGGTGCCCTCGGCCAGGGTCGCCGCCATCATGATGTTCTCGGTGCCAGTGACAGTGACCATGTCCATGTTGATGTGCGCGCCCTTGAGCCGCCCGGCGCGCGCCCGGATGTAGCCATTTTCGACCACGACATCGGCGCCCAGCGCCTGCAGGCCGCGGATGTGCTGGTCGACCGGTCGCGAACCGATTTGGCAACCACCCGGCAACGACACTTCGGCCTGGCCGAAACGCGCCACCAGCGGTCCCAGCACCAGGATCGACGCGCGCATGGTCTTGACCAGCTCGTACGGTGCGAAATAGCGGTCGGTGGTGCGTGGGTCAATGTGAATCATCATGTGCTCGTCGAGCACCAGCTGCACGCCCATCTGGCCGAGCAGCTCCATGGTGGTGGTGACATCGTGCAGATGCGGCACGTTGCCGATGCTGACCGGCTCGTCGGCCAGCAAGGTGGCGGCAAGAATCGGCAGCACCGCGTTCTTGGCGCCGGAAATGCTGACATCACCCTCGAGCGGGTGACCCCCGGAAACAACGATCTTGGCCATGGCTGGATTTATCCTTTGGCGCCGCGCGCGGCGGCTTCGGCGGGCGTCAATGTCTTGAGGGCAAGCGCGTGGATCGCGCCACCCATCTGCTCGCCCAAGGCGGCGTAGACCATGCGATGGCGCGCCAGGGGCAGCTTGCCGGCAAACACGGGACTGGTGACTTCGGCCTCGAAGTGCACCCCATCATCCCCGCGCACCTGCACAAGAGCATCCGGCAAAGCCTTTTCGATCAATGACTTGATGTTTTCTGCTAGCATGAATTCTTGAGCCGGGACCGAACCACGCGCCGGCCGTTACAAAACGGTAAAATAAGATTGTGGAATGGTAATGGAAATCCGCCGGCGCCGATATCGCGCTCCCCATCTTCCCCAAGTCACGGATTCATGAACGCCTCGCCCGCCGACCCGCTGCTTGTTCCCCACAACGATGATCGCGACGCACTTGTGCACAGTGCGCGCACCGTGATTGCCATCGAGGCCGCCGCCATCTGCTCGCTGGAGCCGCGCATCGACGGCGCGTTCAGCGATGCCTGCCAACGCATCCTCGCCTGCCACGGCCGCGTGGTCGTGACCGGCATGGGCAAGTCCGGGCACGTCGCGCGCAAGGTCGCGGCAACGTTCGCCTCCACCGGCACGCCGGCCTTCTTCGTGCACCCCGGCGAAGCCAGCCATGGCGACCTGGGCATGATCCAACCGCAAGACATCGTGCTGGCCCTGTCCAACTCCGGCGAAACCGACGAAATCCTGTTCATCCTGCCGACCATCAAGCGCCAGGGCATCGCCCTGATCGCCATGACCGGCAACGAACACTCCTCGCTCGCCAAGCAGGCTGACGTGCACATCGACGTCAGCGTGCCGGCCGAAGCCTGCCCGCTGGGATTGGCCCCCACTGCCAGCACCACTGCCGCGCTGGTGATGGGCGATGCGCTGGCCATCGCGCTGCTGGAAGCCCGCGGCTTCACCGCCAACGATTTTGCCCGCTCGCACCCGGCCGGAACGCTGGGCCGGCGCCTGCTGCTGCACATCAGCGATATCATGCATGTCGGCGAAGGCATTCCATCGGTGGCCGCCGACGCCCCCTTGAGCGAAGCCCTGGTCGAGGTGACGCACAAGCGTCTTGGCCTCACCGCCGTGGTCGACGCCAACCAGCGTCTGGTCGGGGTATTCACCGACGGCGACCTGCGCCGTGCACTGGACGATCAACATGTCGACCTGCGCGGCAGCGTGGTATCGCAGCTCATGTCACGCCACCCCAAGACCATCACCGCCGACAAGCTCGCCGTCGAGGCCGCGCAGTTGATGGAGAAACACCAGATTCACGCATTGCTGGTCGTCGATGCGAACCATCACGTGGTCGGCGCGCTGAACATTCACGATCTGCTGCGCGCCCGCGTGGTGTAATCACGCACTCCCAACGCGGCCGATGCATGAGGCGGAGCGGATCCTCGTTTCGACCGGATGGTTTGCCCGCCCGACGCGTCTGCTAGGATCGCCTTGCCCGATCACCACCAGCCAGCATCATGCCCATCCGTCTTCTCGCCGATGTTCCGGATTCCGTCCGTACCCGTGCCGCGCGCATCCGCCTGGCCACCTTCGACGTCGACGGCACCTTGACCGATGGCCGCCTGTGGTACACCGAGGATGCGCACGAGATCAAGGTGTTCCACGCCCACGATGGCTACGGCCTCAAACGCCTGGCGGCCAACGGCATCACCGTGGCCATCATCACCGCGCGGGTCAGCCGGCCCGTGGCCCTGCGCGCCGAAGAGCTGGGCATCGATCACGTCTATCAAGGCCAGTCCGACAAGCGCGCCTGTTTGACCGAATTGCAACAGGCCCTCGGCATCACGCCGGAACAGACCGCCTTCACCGGCGACGATCTGTCCGACGTCCCGGCCATGCAGGTGGCGGGCCTCGCCATCGCCGTGGCCAATGCCCACCCGCAAGTCATTCCGTACACGCACTGGCAGACCCGCCGGCACGGTGGTGACGGTGCCGCGCGCGAAGTGTGCGACCTGCTGCTCGCGGCGCAGGGCAAGCTCGAACTGCAGCCCTCGGGCACGCCGTGACTCGTCGCGGTCTCATCGCAAGCCTGGTGGTGCTGGGACTGGCCGTCGCGCTGGTCCAGCTCGCCCTCTGGTGGTTGCGACCACCGCCCAGGCCACGCCAACTGGTCGGCCCGCCACGCTCGGGCTACACCCTCAGCCATTTCACGTTCTACGCCTACGCGCCGGACGGCAAGCTCAGTTTCGAGGTGCAATCGCCGTCGTTGCAGCGTCGTGAAGGCGACCAGTCGCTGTACATCGACACACCCCATTTCCTGCTGCCGCCCAAGAACGGCCAGGGCGGTGCCCCTTGGCGCGGCACGGCGGATTACGGCTGGATCAACGCCGACAACACCGTGCTCAAGCTGATGGGCAAGGTGGACATGCAACGCGCGGCCTATGCCAACGTGCCCTCGGCGTCCATCCTCACCTCCGACGTGACCACTTGGCCACGCAAACATGAACTGGCCACTGCGCAAGCCGCGCACTTGCGCCAGGGAACCTCTAGAATGTCCGGCGTCGGCCTGCACGCCAACCTCGATACCAAATACCTGGAGCTGCTGCATGATTTTCACGGCACGTTCGAGCCGAGCACGCACCACTGAATGCGCCCTGGCCATGCTGGCGGCAGCCATCATGCTGCTGGCCATCCTTGTGCCGCGTGCCGCCATGGCCACCCAAAACGACCGTTCGCAGCCGATCCAGGTATCGTCGCAATACGGTGACGTTCTGGCCAAGCCCAACGGCGTCAGCCATCTGAAAGGCAATGTCGTCATCAGCCAGGGCACGATGAAGATCACCGGCGACGATGGCCTGATCTACTTCGACGCCAACTCACAGATTCGCCGCGTGGTCCTGACCGGGTCCGTGCATCTGCAGCAAGTCGACAACAACGGCAATCTGCTCAAGGCCCGTGCCGATCGCATTGTCTACGACATCCAGAACGGCATCGCCACGCTGACCGGCAACGCGCATGTCGACCAGGTCGGGCGCGGTTCGGCCAGTGGCGACACGCTGGTGTACAACACCACCACCAGCGCCATGACCGGCAGCAGCCACGGCGACCATCGCGTGCACATGACCTTCCTGCCACGACAAAAGGCCACCGGAAAGCCCGCCAGCGCCGCGTCGACGACATCCAAAGGCGGCCACTGACCCATGCTGGAAGCCAAGGGACTCAAGAAGCGCTTCCGTGCGCGCGAGGTGGTGCGCGACTTCGGTTTCGCCATTGCCGAAGGCGAGGTCGTGGGCCTGCTCGGACCCAATGGAGCCGGCAAGACCACCTGCTTCTACATGGTGGTCGGATTGATCCAGGCCGATGCCGGCGCGATCACGCTCGACGGCGAGGACATCACCGGCCTGCCCATGCACGCGCGCTCGCATCGCGGCATCGGTTACCTGCCGCAGGAACCCTCCGTGTTCCGGCGCCTGAGCGTGGCCGACAACATCCTGGCCGTGCTGGAACTGCGTACCGGCCTCACCTCGCGACAACGCCGCGAGGAACTGGACAAGCTGCTGGCCGAACTGAAGATCGAGCACATCGCGACGCAAAAGGGCATCAGCCTGTCCGGCGGCGAGCGCCGGCGCGTCGAGATTGCCCGCGCCCTGGCCGCGCAACCGCGCTACATGCTGCTGGATGAACCCTTCGCCGGCGTCGATCCCATCTCGGTCGGCGAGATCCAGCGCATCGTGCGTCACCTGAAAGACCGCGGCATCGGTGTGCTGATCACCGACCACAACGTGCGCGAGACCCTCGGCATCTGCGACCACGCCTACATCCTCAACGAAGGCGAGGTGCTGGCCAAGGGCTCGCCCGCACACATTCTTGCCGACACCCGCGTGCGCGAGGTGTATCTGGGGCACGAATTCCGCCTGTAAGGCGGCGATTTTGCCAACCCCGTCGCCACATGACTTTTCACCACTGGTTCACATGCCGGCGGATCGGTAGGATGGTGGCACGCTCATTGCTTTGGCTGGCATGAAACCATCCATCCAACTGCGTCTCCACCAACAACTGTCGCTGACTCCGCAGCTGCAGCAGGCCATTCGTTTGCTGCAATTGTCGCAACTGGAACTGGCCACGGAACTGCGTCAGCTGACCGAAGCCAACCCGATGCTGGAGCTCATCGAAGACGACATGACGGTGGACGCGCCAGACGTTGATGTCGTCGACCATGCAGGTTCGGGCACCGACGACACGGAAACCGCCTGGGAATCCGAAACGGTTGCCCCCGACATGGCCCTGGATTTCTCGCACACGGGCGGCACGTCACATACCGCGCCAACCGGCGATTTCGAGCCTCAGAATGCTGCTCCGGAAGGCTTGCGCGAGCACCTGATGTGGCAACTGGAACTGTCTTCGCTGGATACCCGTGCACGCCTGGTGGCAACTGTCATCATCGACGCGCTGGACGACAACGGTTACCTGCACGAGCCCCCGGAAGCACTCGCCTCGGCACTGCCTCCCGAACTGCACATCGGCATCGACGATATCGAGACCGTGCGCCGTCGATTGCAGCAATTCGACCCCGCCGGCGTGGCCAGCACCAGCCTGCGCGACTGCCTGGACGCGCAGCTGCGCCAACTGGCCACCGACACGCCACAACGGGATCTGGCCCGACGCATCGTCGCTGGCGAACTGGATCTTCTGGCCCGCAACAACCTGGTCCAACTGGGCCGACGTCTGGGCGTCGACATCGACGCGGTCGCCAGCGCCTGCGCCCTGATCCGCAACCTCGATCCGCACCCCGGCGCGGCATTCGACGCCGCACCGGTCGAATACGTCATCCCCGACGCCTACGCCTGGCGCGGCAACGATGGCAGCTGGCAAGTGAGCCTGAGTCCGAGCTGCCAGCCACGGCTGGAACTCAATCAGCACTATTGCGGGCTGATCCAGGAAGTGCGCCATGACGATGCCGCCTATCTGCGCGGCCAGTTGCAGGAGGCGCGCTGGCTGCTGAAAAGCCTGGAAGCCCGCGCCGATACCGTGCTCAAGGTCGCGCGTGCCATCGTGCAGCGTCAGCGCGCCTTTCTCGATTACGGACCCGAAGCCATGCGGCCACTGGTGCTGCGCGAGATTGCCGAGGAAATCGGCATGCACGAATCCACCATCTCCCGCGTCACCACGCGCAAATACCTGCACACACCACGCGGCACCTTCGAATTCAAGTATTTCTTTTCTTCGAGCGTGGGTACCGAGGACGGCGGCAGTGCCTCGTCCACCGCCATCCAGGCCATGCTGCGCCAACTCATCGATGCGGAAAACCCGCGCAAACCGTTGTCCGACCAGGCCCTGTGCAAGGCGCTCGGACAACGCGGAATTCACGTTGCACGGCGTACCATTGCCAAATATCGGGAGGTCATGCGCATACCCAGCTCCAGTGAACGCCAACGCGCCGACTGAGGAACTTGTCGCCCGCAGGACGTTCACAACCTTGACGCCGCTTTTTCGCGTCAACCCGCCGCCGTGAGGCGACACCCAAGCAGCAACTGAAAGGAGACGTTCCATGCAAGTGCAGATCAGCGGTCACCAGATCGAAATCACCTCCGCTTTGAGGAACCACGTGCAATCCAAGCTCGACCGTCTCGCCCGCCATTTCGACAATCTCACCATGCTCACGGTGGTGTTGTCCGTGGACAAACTCGAACACCGCGCCGAAGGCACCCTGGTGGGCGCCGGCTGCACGCTGCACGCCCAGGCCGGCGACCTGGACATGTACACCTCCATCGATCTGATGTTCGACAAGCTGGTCACCCAGCTGCGCCGCCACAAGGAAAAACTCACCGATCACCACCCGCAGGAAGGTCGCGCCGCGCATTACGGCTGACGGCCACCACGTCGCCGGCGCGTCATGCCGGCGACGTCCCGGTGTCAAACTGGCACAATGGGCAGGACGGCCGCCTTCGCGGCCATGGGTAGAGCTTGGCGTGGACACACTCACCGCCCGACAACTGTTCGACGACGTGCAGGAGCGCCTCGACCTGCGCTGGGCCGCCGGCATGCGCGGCGAAACCCGGACTCTCGACCCCGGCGAAGCCAAGTCGCGCCGGCCGTCGCTGGTCGGCTACCTCAACGTGATCTACCCCAACAAGGTGCAGATCATCGGCGCAGAGGAATTGTCCTACCTGGATGGCCTGGATTCGCGCCAACGTTGGGAGACCATCCAGAAGATCATGGCCCGTGCACCACTGGCGTTGCTGGTCAGCAAGAACCAGAAACCGCCGCAGGACCTGCTTGATGCGGCCGAGGAAAGTCACACTCCGCTGTGGATCAGCTCCAAGCGCGGCCACCAGCTGCTGGCCTGGCTGCAATACCACCTTGCCCGCCAGGTCGCGCAACGCGTCACCCTGCACGGTGTCTTCCTCGAGGTCTACTCGATCGGCGTGCTGGTCACGGGCGAACCCGGCTCCGGCAAGAGCGAGCTGGCACTGGAACTCATCACGCGCGGGCATCGCCTGGTCGCGGACGATGCCACCGAATTCACCCTGATCGCGCCGGATGTCATCGACGGCACTTGCCCCGACCTGCTGCGCGACCTGCTGGAAGTGCGCGGCGTCGGCGTGCTCAACGTGCGCGAGATGTTCGGCCACACCGCGGTCAAGAAATCCAAGTACCTGCGCCTCATCATCCACCTCAAGCCCATGCGCGACACCGTCGACGCCGAGGCACTCAGCCGCCTGACCGGCGACACCAGCCAGCGCGAGGTGCTGGACGTGCCGATACCGGTGATGACCATTCCGGTGGCGCCCGGTCGCAATCTCGCCGTGATGGTCGAGGCCGCCGTGCGCAGCTACATGCTCAAATCCAGCGGCATCGACCCGGCGCAGACCTTCATCGACCGCCAGGCCCGCCAACTGCAAAACCTGCCGCCGTGGTGAATCCGATGACCGAACCCACTCCCGACACCGCTCCACCCGGCGTGCATTTGCTTGTGCTCTCGGGCATGTCCGGCGGCGGCAAGACCGTCGCCCTGCGCGCACTCGAGGATCTCGATTTCTACTGTGTGGACAATCTGCCGGTCACATTGATGCCACAACTGGTGAAGGCCATCGGCAACGGCACGCACCAACGCATCGCGGTCGGCGTGGACGTGCGCAACCGCATCGAGGATCTCTCGCAGATTCCCTACATGCTTTCGACCCTGGCCTCCGAAGGCGTCCGCGTGCATCTGGCCTTCATCGACAGCCGCGACGAGGTCCTGATCAAGCGCTATTCGGAAACGCGGCGCCGCCACCCGTTGTCGGCCGACGGCCTGTCGCTGGCCGATGCGATTGCGCGCGAGCGCCGGCTGATGCGCCCATTGGCATCCATCGCCGAAAACACCATCGACACCAGCGACATGAACGTGCACCAGCTGCGGCGCATGATCGCCACACGCTTTGCCGCCGCCACCGAAGGCATGACGCTGCTGTTCGAGTCCTTCGCCTACAAGCATGGCATGCCGCTGGATGCCGACTTCAGCTTCGATGCACGCTGCCTGCCCAATCCGCACTGGGACCGGGCACTGCGACCACTGTCGGGCAAGGACGAACCGGTGCGCGATTTTCTCGACGCCCAAGCCATGGTGGGGGAATTCCTCGACGACATCACCCGCTTTCTCGACACCTGGCTGCCGCGTTTCGAAAGCGAGGACCGCAACTACGTCACCATCTGCATCGGCTGCACCGGCGGCCGCCACCGCTCGGTGTACCTGGTGGAAAAGCTGGCCGAACACTTTCGTAACGGCCGGCATGACGTGCTGACCTTCCACCGCGAACTGGACTGACATGAGCACAGGGGTCCTGCTGATCACCCACGAAGCCGTCGGCGAGGCGCTGATTGCCGCCGCCCGCCACGTCATGCCGCAATTGCCACTGCAGGTCATCGCGCAGGAAATCCCTGCCGATGCCGACGTCGACACCATGCGCAGCCTGACCTCGCGGCATGTGCGTCAGCTTGACCGCGGCGACGGCGTGCTGGTGCTGTCGGATCTGTATGGCGCCACGCCCTGCAACATCGGCCTGGCCGTCAGCGACCTAGGCGCGCCAGTGCGCTGCGTGTCCGGGCTCAACCTGCCGATGCTGCTGCGCGTGATGAACTACGCCGACAAGACACTCGACGAACTGGCAGAAATCGCGGCCGCCGGCGGTCGCGGAGGGATCCACATCGACCATGCGTGAACAAGGCATTTCCGTCTCCAACCGCCTCGGCCTGCACGCGCGCGCCGCCGCCAAGCTGGTACAGACCGTGCAACACTTCCAATCCACCGTCATGCTGATCAGCCAAAGTCGCGAGGTGAACGCCAAGTCCATCATGGGTGTGATGATGCTCGCCGCAGGACTCGGCACACCCTTGACCATCCGTGCCGACGGCCCCGATGAAGACGCCGCCATGGCCGCCGTCATCGCCCTGTTCGAACGCAAATTCGACGAAGGCGGCTGACATGCCGACAACCACCATCTCCCCGCCGCGCACGCGCCGGAGCCGCACATGAGACAGGTGCTCACCGGCGCCATCGGCGCACGCGGCATGGCGCTGGGTCGCGCGCGCCGGGTGCAGACCACCGATGTCCGCATCGACCCCACGCCGCTGGCCAACGCCGAGGTCGATGGCGAGCTCCAGCGCCTGCATCAGGCGCTGGAAAGCGCCCGCGAAGAACTGCTGGCACTGCGCGACAAACTGCAAGGCTCGATGGCGCGCGAAGCCACCGAATTCGTCGACGCGCACAGCATGCTGCTGTCCGACCCCGACCTGCTGCGCGGCCTGAATGCCATGATCCGCGACGAGCACATGCGCGCCGGTGCCGCACTCAAGGCCCAGCGCGACCGCCTCGCCGGCGTGTTCGAGGCCATGGACGATCCCTACCTGCGCAGCCGCAGCGAAGACATCGACCAGGTCATCGGCCGTGTGCAAAGCATCCTCGCGCGCAAGAGCAGCCCGGAGGAACGCAAACTCGCCTCGCGCGTGGGTGAAATCCTGGTCGCCGAAACCATCGCCCCAGGCGACCTGGCCAGCCTCGCCGGCCGCGGCCTGCTCGGTGCCATCACCGCCAGTGGCAGCGCCTACTCGCACAGCGCCATCCTCGCACGCAACCTCAACCTGCCCATGCTGATCGGCGTGGCCAGCGCGCTGGGCACCATCCGCGACAACGACCTTGTGCTGCTCGACGGCGAGACCGGCGAACTGATCGTGCATCCGGCGGCGCAAGACCTGGCCCGCTACCGCCGCTGGCAACGCGCCACCACGCGCGAAGGCAAGCGTCTGGCCGCCCTGGCCAACGCACCCACGCGCACGCACGATGGCGTGGACATCCGTCTGTATGCCAATGCCGAACAGGCCGGCGACCTGGCCACCGCGCGCGCCACCGGCGCCAGTGGCATCGGCCTGTACCGCAGCGAATTCCTGTTCCTGCAGCAAAAAGGCCTGCCCAGCGAAGACGAACAATTTGGCGCCTACCGCAACCTGGTGCTGGGCATGGGCGGGCTGCCCGTCACCATCCGCACGCTCGATCTTGGCGCCGACAAGGCCGGCAATGCCGGCCTCACCGTGCGCGGCGAAGAAAATCCGGCGCTGGGCGTGCGCGGCATTCGGCTGTCCCTGCGTCACCCGGTGATCTTCGCGACGCAACTGCGCGCGATCCTGCGCGCTGCCAGCTACGGACCGGTGCGCATCCTCATTCCCATGGTGACCCAGATCGACGAAATCGACGCCGTGCGCACGCTCGTCGACCATTGCGCACGCGACCTGCGCAATGAAGGCGAAGACCCGCCGGACAATCTCGACATCGGCGCCATGATCGAAGTCCCGGCGGCCGCATTGACCGTGCGCCACCTGCTCAAGCACGCGGACTTTCTCGCCCTTGGCACCAACGATCTGGCCCAGTACGTGCTCGCCACCGACCGCAACAACGACGCATTGGGCAATCTCTACAACCCGCTGCAACCGGCCTTGCTGCGCTTGATCCACCACGTCATCAGCGCCGCCAACCACGCCGGCAAGCCCGTGTGCCTGTGTGGCGAAATGGCCGGCGATCCACTGTTCACGCCACTGCTGCTGGCACTCGGGCTGACCGATTTTTCCATGCACCCAGGGCAATTGCTTGCCGTGCGCGACCGCATCGGCAGCCTCGAACACGCCCGATTGCGGCGGCTGGCACCGCGCATCCTGCGCGCTGGCTCGTGCGACGAAGTCGAGGCCATCGTGCGCCAGGGCATGCCGGCCACGGCATGATGCGCACCAGACACGGGTATCGGCGCACCATGAATTTTCAAATGACCTTGCTGATTACCTGAAAACGAGCGCTGCAGCCCAGCAATTTGCCACCTTTCCCCTTGGCCAGCAGCACTTCCGGGAACGGGCCGGGCGAAGTCGAGAATTTCTCAACGCACCGTGGCCAGAAACGCCTCCACCAGCGCGCCACGATAACTGCCGCGAATCAGGATCAGTGACAGGCGTCGCTCAAGATCGAGAAATGGTGTTTTCAATACCGCCAAACGCCCGGCCGCCACGGCATCGCCGACGGCCACTTCGGGCAAGCAGGCCATGCCAAGCCCGGCGATCACGGCTTGTTTGATGGCTTCAACCTGACCCATTTCCAGCACCGTTTCGCCAGGCGGCAAGGTCGCCAGCACGCGTTCGCTCTGAGCGCGCGTGGCCGACCCCTGTTCGCGCAGGATCCAGCGTGCCGCAGCAAAATCCGCCACGCGCAAACGTCGCCGATGCGCCAGCGGATGATCCGTCGACGCACACACCACCAGGGCATCGCTCCGCCATGGCAACACCTCCAGGTCGGCCTGCGCCACCGGTCCTTCCACGCAGCCGATGTCCAGTTCATGTCCGCACACGGCGGCGATGATGGCGCGCGTATTGTCCACCCGCAGGCGCACGTTCACTCGTGCCTGCGCGCGCACGAAGTCGCCCAGCAAATCGCCGACCAGGTAGTTGCCCACCGTGTTGCTGGCGCCGATGCGCAGCTCGCCAATCAGTTCGCGCGGGCGCCCGGCAGCACGACGCTGCACGTCCTCAAGGCGATCGAGCACCTCGCGCGCCCGTGGCAGCATCTCGCGTCCGTGCTCGCTCAGATGCAGGCGCCCACGCGCACGCACGAACAATGGCGCCTCCAGATGCCGCTCCAATTCGGCCAGCGCCATGCTCGCGGCCGGTTGAGTCAGGTGAAGTTGTTCGGCGGCAACCCGCACGCTGCCGGTGGTCGCGATGGCCACGAACACCTCCAGCTGACGCGGGCTGATGCTTATCATCAGTAATATTGATGTAAAAGATAAGCAATTATAAATATATTTTTGGCAGACCCGCCACTAGGCTGCGCGCATTGTTTTTCGAAATGGCTCCGATGCCGAACGATACCGTCACCACCGCGCCAGCCATCGTCAACAGCCGCCTCCCGGATATCGCCAGGCTGTGGCCCGGCCTGCTGTTGTCCACGGGCATCGCCGTCGTCGCCTGGCAACTGGGGCGCTGGCTGCCGCTGATCGGCGGACCGGTGTTCGGCATCGTGCTGGGCGTCATCGTGCGCAACACGGTGACGCCGCCGGGGGCATGCCTGCCCGGCATCCGCTTCGCCGGCAAACAAGTGCTGCAATGGTCGATCGTCGCACTCGGCCTCGGCCTGAGCCTGACCCAGGTCGCGCACACCGGCCTGGATTCGCTGTCGGTCACGCTGGTGACGGTGACGGCCGCCTTTTTCACCGCCTGGCTACTTGGCCGTCTGCTCGGCATTCCATCCAGGCTGAAGCTGCTGATCGGCGTGGGTACAGCCATCTGCGGCGGTTCGGCGATTGCCGCGGTCACGCCCATCATCAAGGCCGACGAGCACGAAACCGCCTTCGCGATTTCCACCATCTTCCTGTTCAACCTGGTGGCCGTGCTGCTGTTCCCCTTGCTCGGCCATCTGATGCACATGAGCAACCAGGGCTTCGGCCTGTGGGCCGGCACGGCCATCAACGACACCTCGTCGGTAGTCGCCGCGGGTTACAGCTATTCCAGCGCCGCGGGTGATTTCGCCACCATCGTCAAGCTCACCCGCGCCACGCTCATCATCCCGGTGTGTCTGGCGCTGGCCCTGATCGAAGCGTGGCGCAACAAGCGCAGCAGCGGCGGCGACTTCCAGCTCGGTCGCGTGTTTCCGTGGTTCATTCTGTGGTTCGTGGTGGCCTCGGCCGTGCGCACGCTGGGCTGGATTCCGACCAGCTGGCATGCCGACCTGCACGTGATGGCCGAGTTCCTCATCATCGTGGCATTGGCGGCGATCGGGTTGTCGTCCGACCTGCGGCGCATGAAATCCACCGGCTTGCGCCCGATCGCGCTCGGGCTCGGGGTGTGGGCCGCGGTAGCGGTCAGCAGCCTGGGCGTGCAGTGGATGATGGGCCAGCTGTAACGCCGCCCAAGGAAGCCCGCAGGCTCAACCGGCCGGCGCTTGCGGCACCGGCTTGCCGCGCTCGCGCAGGGTCAAGGCCACGTGATCGCGCAGATACACGGGCAAGGCCTGTTCCGGCGACAGTGTGCGGCCGGCGGCAAACTCGCGCACGGCCAGACGGATGACCTGACGCGCTTGCGGATAGTGGTCGGCTTCGGCCCAACGCGGTGCGGATGGCCATGCCGCTGCCAGCATGTCCGCATATTCACCCCAACCGCTGCCGATCACGTTCCAGGCGGCGGCGTCGGGCAGCACCAGGGCATCGGGTTTGCACACGCACTCGTCACCGATGGCTTCGACCAAACCGCCTTTGCTACGATGAAACGTGCCAGCATAGATTTCGCCCATGCGCGCGTCGATGACGGCCAGCACATCGGCATCGTCAGCCGGTGCGTCCATTGCCAGCGCCGCCAGTGAGGACACAGTCACGAGCGGCAGATCAAGCGCGAAGGCCAACCCCTGCGCCACCGACACGGCCAGGCGCACGCCGGTGAAAGCACCCGGGCCGCGCCCCACCGCAATGCCATCCAGTTGCGTACGCGCCAGGCCCGCTTCGGCCAACAGCGATTCGGCCATCGGCAGTACATGTTCGGCATGCCGCTTGGGCAACAGTTCGCTGCGGTCCAGCAATTGCTCGCCGACCAGCAAGGCAACGGAACACGATTCGGTGGAGGTGTCGATGGCAAGAATGTTCATGCGCGCATTATCCCACCTTGAAAAAGTTGCGCACATCGTCGATGTCGCGCGTGTGCGGCATGCGCGGCAGGCTGGCCAGAAACAGCCGACCATAACCCTTGCTCGACAGGCGCGGATCACACAACACCAGCACGCCACGATCGTTGACATCGCGAATCAGCCGCCCCGCGCCCTGCTTGAGCGCGATCACCGCGCTGGGCACCTGCCAACCCATGAACGGGTTCTCGCCAGCTGCGGCCATCGCTTCCAGCCGCGCCTGCAGCACCGGATCATCCGGCGCGGCAAACGGCAGCTTGTCGATCGCCACCACACTCAAGGCATCGCCGGCCACGTCCACGCCTTCCCAGAAACTGGCCGCCCCCAGCAACACGCCCTGCCCCGATGCGCGGAACGCATCAAGCAGCTGGTGGCGCGGTGCCGTGCCTTGCACGAACAACGGCCATGGCGCCTGCCGCGCGGCCAGCAGCTCAGCCGCTTCGCGCAACGCGCGGTGCGAGGTGAACAACACGAACGCGCGCCCGCCGGAGGCCAGCAGCACCGGCCAGATCGCATCGACCACCTGCGTGGTGTAATCGCGCATGCCCGGTGCCGGCAAATCCGGCGGCAAATAACAAAGTGCCTGCCGGGCATAATCGAACGGGCTTTCGAGCGCCAGCGTGCGCGGCTCGTCCAGCCCCATCTGCCGCGCAAAATGATCGAACCGGCCGGCCACCGACAAGGTCGCCGAGGTGTAGATCCACGCCGCCGGCAGACGCGCGCGCATGTCCTGCAGCGGCGAGGCGAGGTCCAGCGGTGTCGCATGCAAGGCAAATCCATGCGCGCTGCGTTCGTACCAGCGCACCACCGCCTCGTCGGCATGCTGGCCAATGCTGTCCAGACGCAAGGCCAAGGCCATGGCGCGTTCATGCACTGTGGTCAGCCCACGCGAGCGATCCGCCTGCAAGGCCAGCGCCTCCGCCAGATCACCCAGCGCCGATTCCAGACGCTCCAGCTCGTCGCACACCTCGGCCCTGCCCGACAACTGCACGAATGCACCACGCGCCGGCAGCGGATCCATCGCCAGCCGCACACGCCTGATCGC
Organism: Rhodanobacteraceae bacterium; assembly: GCA_036379495.1. Taxonomy (GTDB): domain Bacteria; phylum Pseudomonadota; class Gammaproteobacteria; order Xanthomonadales; family Rhodanobacteraceae; genus Oleiagrimonas. The sequence continues at coordinate 47,405 of DASVGO010000032.1, forward strand.
CCCCTCCAACACGGCCACCGGCTCGCGCAACACATCCAGTGCGCCACTGACGCCAGCACACTCGGCCAGCGCATCGCGACCCAGCTCGGTCAGCTGCCGCGCACTGACATGCTGCGAAAAAAACTGCCCCGCCAGCTCCGGCACCTGATGCGCCTCATCGAGAATGAAGGCATCGGCGGTCGGCAGCAATTCGCCAAATCCCTCCTGCTTCAAGGCCAGGTCGGCAAACAGCAGGTGATGATTGATGACCACCAGGTCGGCCTCGGCTGCCTCGCGCCGCGCCTTGACCACATGGCAATCCTCGAAAAACGCGCATGCCGTGCCCAGACAATTTTCCGGCGTGGATGTCACCCGCGGCCAGATCGGCGCATCCTCCGGCACCTCGGCCAGCTCCATGCGATCGCCACGCTTGGTGCGCGCCGACCAAGCTCGAATCGCCGCCAGCTGCGTCACCTGTTCGCGGCTGGCCAGTTCGCCCTCATGCACCGCCTGATCCAGCCGATGCAGACACAGATAATTGGCCCGTCCCTTCAGCAGACTGATCTTGATCCGGCTGTCCAGCACCGCGCGCACACGTGGCAGGTCACGAAAAAACAGCTGGTCCTGCAGCGTCTTGGTCCCGGTCGAAACCAGCACCCGCTTGCCCGACAACAGCGCCGGCACCAGATAGGCAAACGTCTTGCCGGTACCGGTGCCGGCCTCGGCCACCAGCGTTGCGCCTTCATCGATGGCGCGCGCCACCCCGCGGGCCATCGCCTGTTGCGCCTCACGCGGCGCAAACCCCGGCACCTCGCGGGCAAACGGGCCCTCGGCACCCAGCAATTCGGCCACATCATCAAGATAAGTGTCGGTCATGACCGCAGTATCGCCGAGGCCGCCACCGCGCGAAACCGGTGCCGTCCATCAGTCACGATCCAGCGGACTGAGCACGCCCAGTCCGCCCCGGTTGAGCACGTGCGTGTAGATCTGCGTCGTCGACACATCCTTGTGCCCGAGCAACTCCTGCACGGTGCGGATGTCCTGGCCCGCCTCGATCAAATGCGTGGCAAACGAATGCCGCAAGGTATGGCAGCTGGCCGGCTTGTCGATGCCCGCCACCCTGACCGCGTGCTTGATCGCCCGCTGCAGCACCGCAGCATCCAGATGATGGCGGCGCAATGCGCCATTCTCCGGATCGCGGGACAACTTGTCCGACGGAAACACGAACTGCCAACCCCACTCACTCCCCGCATGCGGATACTTGCGCGCCAGCGCATGCGGCAGCCGCGCATTGCCGTTCCCGGCGGCAAGATCTTGCTCATGCAGCAAACGGGCGCGCGCCAATTGCCGTCGCAACGCGGCATGCACCGCCCCCGGCAATGGCACGTGACGGTCCTTGCTGCCCTTGCCCTCGCGCACCGTGATCTCGTTGCGCGCAAAATCCACATCCTTCACGCGCAGGCGCAGGCACTCCATCAAACGCAACCCCGACCCGTACAGCAGCCCGGCCATCAGCCAATGCACGCCGTCCAGCGCCCCCAGCACCCGGCGCACCTCATCGCGCGACAACACCACCGGCACCCGGCGCGGCCGTTTGGCGCGCACCACCCCGTCCATCCATGGCAAATCGACGCCGAGCACCACCCGATACAAAAACAGCAACGCCGCCAACGCCTGATTTTGCGTGCTTGCCGCCACCTGGCCCTGGGTGGCCAGCCCGGTCAAAAACACCTCGACCTCGCGCCCGCCCATGTCGCGCGGATGCCGCTTGCCATTGGCCAGAATGAAGCGCCGGATCCAGCCCACGTAGGCCCGCTCCGTGCGCATGCTGTAATGCCGCACCCGGCAGCAGCCACGCACCTGATCGAGCAGACGACCCGCGCCACGCGCCTGCTGCAAAGCCGCTGCATCAGCCCCCTTGCCCGTTACCGCCACGTTTCGTCCCTGATAAGTGCCCATACCGCCCCTCATGCGTGTCATAGCAACGCCACGGTACGGCAAACACCCTCTGCCTTCAGCCAGCCATCTGCCTGATGCAACGTAGGATTCCGCCGATTGACAGCCTCGACCCAGCGCGCAAAGATTCCATACCGCTCCCGATGTGGAGCAGAATTAGCGTTAG
>DASVGO010000033.1:0-13113 GCA_036379495.1 Rhodanobacteraceae bacterium
ATTTCGCAGATGGTGACGCCGCCGGAGCTGGGCGGCGCGGCGGACACGATCTCGTAGCCCTTGTAGTGACAATCGACCGGCTTGGCCCACACGGCGGTGTAGTCGGCAAAGTCTTTCAGCGACAGGATGCCGCCGTTGGCCTTGCTGGCCTTGACCACGGCCTTGGCGATCGGGCCGTCGTAGAACGCGCGGGTGCCGCCCTTGGCAATCAGTTCAAGGGTGTGCGCAAGCTGTGTTTGCACCAGTCGCTGGCCGGCTTGCCACGGCTTGCCGTGGTTCAAGAAGATGGCAGCGACGTTGGGGTGCTGGGCAAACTTTCTGCTGCGCTCATGCAGGATGCGTATGTCGCCGGGTTCGAGGATGAAGCCATCGCGCGCCAGTTTGATGGCCGGCGCCATCACTTGCGCCAGCGACATGGTGCCGTATTTTTTCAGCGCGTCGTCCATGCCCATCACCGTGCCGGGCACACCGACGCCGAGGTAGGTGCCGGTCGAGCGACCCTTGACCACATGCCCGCTGGCGTCCTGATACATGTCGGTGGTGGCGGCCAGTGGTGCCTTCTCGCGAAAATCGAGAAAGATGTTCTTGCCGTCGGCCAGATGCAACGTCATGAAGCCGCCGCCGCCGATGTTGCCGCAGCACGGCTGCACCACTGCCAGTGCATAACCGACCGCCACGGCGGCATCGACCGCGTTGCCGCCTTGCTTCAAGATGTTCAAGCCGACCTCGGTGGCCAGATGTTGCGTGGTGACGACCATGGCGTGCTTGGCCGTGACCGGCCTGGCCTGGGCCAATGCCGCGCGCGTGGTGGCCGGCGCGCTGGTGTCGACGGCGCGCATGGTCGATGTCGACTGCGCCAGCAGTGGCATCGACCACGCCAACGGCGCGATCAGCGCGAGAGCCATCAGGGAGTGCCGCAGACCATGCTTGCTCATGAAGGGTGCCTTGATGCCATGTGAGTGAATGTGACGGTGCCGAATGCCGTGCGGGATCACGCGTGCCGGTCGCGCCAGTGTTTGACGGTTTCGACCAGGCCCAGACAATCAGCGTAGCGGTTGTACATGGGTGTGGGCGCCAGGCGGATCACGTCCGGCTCGCGCCAGTCGCCGATGATGCCTTGCTCGACCAGGTGATCAAACAACGCGCGGCCACGCTCGCGGCCACCCTTGACGCGGATCGACAGCTGCGCGCCGCGTCGCGCTGGATCGCGTGGCGTGACCACCTCCAGCGTGTCGGCCAGTTCGTTGTCGACCAACCATTCGAGATAGCCGGTGAGATCAATCGACTTGGCATGCAGGCGATCCATGCCGGCGCGATGGAATTGTTCCAGCGACACCCGCAGCGGCGCCAGCGCCATGATCGGCGGATTGGACAGCTGCCAACCATCGGCGCCCGGCGTGGGCACGAATTCCGGGCCCATCTGGAAGCGCGTGGTCTTGTCGTGGCCCCACCAGCCAGCCAGACGCGGCAGTTGGGCGTGGGCGTGGCGTTCATGCACGAAGGCACCGCCGACGGCGCCGGGGCCGGCATTCAAATATTTGTAGCTGCACCACACGGCAAAGTCGGCATCGCTGTCGTGCAATTTCAGTGGCAGGTTGCCGACCGCATGGGCCAGATCGAAGCCGGCCACGCAACCGTGCTGATGCGCGAGCGTGGTGATGGCTTTGACGTCGAAGGCCTGACCGGTGCGGTATTGCACGCCCGGCATCAGCACCAGCGCGACGCGTGAGCCGTGCTCGGCCAGTGCACGTTCGATGGCGGCCATGGACACCGTGCCTTCGGCTTCGTCGGCTTCCAGTTCGATCAAATCCGTGTCCGGATCGAAGCCGTGAAAGCGCACCTGCGACGCCAGCGCATAGCGGTCGGTGGGAAACGCGCCGGCTTCCATCAGGATCGCCGGGCGCGCGGCCGTGGGACGGTAAAAGCTCGCCATCAGAAAGTGCAGGTTGGCGCCCAGCGTGTTCATCGCCACCACTTCGATCGGTAGCGCGCCGACCACTTCGGCCAGGTTGTCGCGCACGTACTCGTGATATGGCATCCACGGCAGACGACCCTTGAAGTGGCCTTCCACGCCAAGACGCGCCCAGTCATCCAGTTCGTTGTTGATGGCATCGCGCGCACCACGCGGCTGCAAACCCAGCGAATTGCCGCAAAAGTACAGGCTGTCGCCGCCGGCGTGTGGCGGGATCAGGAATTCGTCACGAAAGGCGCGCAACGGATCGGCGGCATCGCGGGCATACGCCCAGTCGGCACCGGTTTGATAATCGGACATGAAGGGTTTCCGCGGAGCGAAGGTTATTTGATGCTGGCAGCGATGCTGGCGCAGCCCCGATCAAAAGTGGCAGCCCATGCGGCACCCGCCTGACTGTGGCTGGGACGCACGCAACGCACCACCACGGCATAGCCGTGATGCAACGAATAATGTTCCACGTAAGTTTGCTGCACACTGCCGTCATCGGCGGTATAGCGCAAGGTGGTGGATGTCGAGTGCAGCTTGTCGGCTTGATAATCCGGCAAGACGTGCGCGCGGGCGCTGTTTTCCTGCACGAAGCGCTCGAACGAAATGATGTCATGCACCTGTTCGGTGGTCACGCTGATCCGCGCCAGCGCATTCCGGCTGTCGGGCGAAGGATCAGGAACTTGGAACACCATCGTTTCAGGATCGCCCTTGGACTGCAGGATGCGCGGCCAGCCATCGGGCACGGTCAGCTGGATGTTGCCGTTGGCGAAGGTGAACTGCGCGGCCAGACATGCCGGTGCGATCAGGGCCAGCAGCGCAAAGATGACAAGGCGTTCGAGGCGATGAGTCATCACTGGGTACTCCGGTCGGATTGAAAGCGGGTCAATGGCAGGCCCAACCACTCCAGGGCCGCACCATGGAACAGACGCGCGCTGGCGGCGGCATCCAGGCCGTGCAAGGCTTCGATGCCGCTACCTGGCTGTTGCTCGCCCAGCGGGAACGGGTAGTCGGTGCCGAGCATCACACGGTCCTTGCCGACCACGTCGAGCAGGTAGGCCAGCGCCTGCGTGTCGTGCACGCAGGAGTCAAAGTACAGGCGCTTGAAGTAGTCGCGCGGGTTGCGTGCGTTGTCGACGGCGACCAGGTCGGGGCGCATGCGAAAGCCGTGCTCGATGCGGCCGATGGTGAACGGAAAACTGCCGCCGCCGTGGGCCAACATCACGCGCAACGCCGGCAGGCGTTCGAGCACGCCGCCAAAGATCAGGCTGCAGGCGGCGCGCGACTGCTCGGCCGGCATGCCGACCAACCACGGCATCCAGTATTTGGGCATGGAGTCGAAACCCATCATGTCCCACGGATGCACCATCACGGCAGCGCCGAGATCGGCGGCGGCCTCGAAAAACGCAAACAGCTCCGGCGCGTCGAGGTTCCAGTCGTTGCAATGCGAGCCGATCTGCACGCCGGCCAGACCCAGCTGCTCGATGCAGCGTTCCAGTTCCTGGATGGCCAGCGTCGGTGATTGCAGCGGCACCGTGCCAAGGCCGGCATAGTGGTGCGGAAAGTCACGGCACAAGCCGGCCATGTGATCGTTCAGATGGCGATGCAACTGCAGCGCCTGATGACCTGGCGCCCAGTACGAAAACAGTACCGGCACCGTGGAGATGGCCTGCACGGTCACGCCGGACGAGGCGTAATCGTCAATGCGGGTCTGCGCATCAAAGGCCGAGTCCCACACCTCACGGAAAAACTTGCCGTCCTTGTAGATGCGGTGGTGGCCGTCGGTGTGCGTCATCACCGGAAAGCGGTTGTCGCCAAACTTGGTCGCAAGGTTGGGCCAGTCGTGCGGCAGGATGTGCGTGTGCGTGTCGATCTTGAGCATGCGTTCGAGTGTAGAACATCATGCCGCGGGAGTCGTGATGCGGGCGGCACATTGCCGGGTCGGTCGATGGAGTCGTGTGCGATGCCCGGTGCGGCTGGGTGCCGGCCGGAGCGGCGACGTCAGTCGGCGTGCTGTCGGTGGTCCGGCAGGAGCATGCGAAAACCCCGTGAAGCCACATGGGCCAGGGTATCGATGTTGTCGGTCAGACAGTCGCAGATGTGCACGATTGCAGCGGCCAGATGCGCATCCTCGGCGCGGGCCAGTTGGGCAGCCAGCGCGCGCTGTTGATCGCGCAGCGCCGGCAGCGAATCGGGCGGGCGATGTTCGCGCAGGGCCGTGGCGATGGCGAGCAGGGCGGTGGCGGATTGTTCGACGAACGGGCCGGCGGCGGCGCACGCGGGCGAGGATTCGCCTTCGTCAAGCAATGCCTCGAAGGACATGATCGTGCGCGCCAGCCGGTTGCCGCTGGCGAGCAGGGCGCGGGCCTGATCGAGCAGTGCGGCCGACGTGGTCGGCTCCGTGCGCAGGCGTTCCAGCGAGGCTTGCGCGTTGCTGCGCGCTGCCCGCGCTGCGGTTCGCGCATCGCGGCGGGTCAGGGCGTTGCTGCGGCGGGTCAGGGTGCCGAGGTAGTGCGCGTATGCGGTCAGCATGTTGGCCAGCGCATCCCGCGCACGGCCACGTTCCCAGGTTGGCCAGACCAGATAGGCTGCCAGTGCCATCGCACTGCCGATGGCGGTGTTGATGACACGCTCGACCACGGCGGCGCTCGGCGCGGTGCCTTCGAAGGACAGCAGGATCACCACGGTCCCGGTCAATGCGATCACGGCCACGCCGTAATGCGCCGTTGCCAGGTAACGGAAGGCGAAGCACAGCACGGCCATCAGGGCCAGGTGGGCCCAGGCGGAATCGGGTGCGAGATGCAGCAGTGCGGTGGTCAGCACCAGTCCGAGCAGGGTGCCGAGGACGCGCAACAGGCCGGTGTTGAAGGTGGCGCCGAAGTCGGGTCGCAGCACGATGGCGGCGGTCATGGCCACCCAGTAGCCGCGGCCGAGGCCGGTGAGGTGTGCGACGATCAGCGCCAGTGCCAGCACGACGGCGCAGCGCAAGGCATGGCGGAAGGCGCTCGATGACAAGCCGAGATTGGCACGCAAGGTGGCCAGTGGCGCCACGTTGCGCAGCGCGTGCGGCATGGAGGTATCGGCGTGGCGCGCACGGATTTCGCCACGTGCGCCGGCCCAACGGGTGTTGCGCACGGCGGCGGCGAGCTGGCCGGTCAAGGCATGCAAGTGGCGGGCGGTCACTGGTGGCAGTGTCGGCAGACTGTCGACGTACGCTTGGCCGGATCCGGTCAGGGCCTTGAGCGTGCGTTCGGCACGAGTGGGCGGTTCGGCCTTGTCCAGTGCCTCGGCGATGGCTTGCAGCACCTTGCTGGCACGCCGGCGGAAGATGGCCAGGTCGGCATGCTCGTCGGGGACCATTTCGGCCAACGCCACCCATTCCAACCGCATGCGCTCGGCCAGTTCCAGCAAGGTGTGGAAGGCTTCCATGGCGCGACCGTGCAGTGGCGCGCGACCCAACAAGGTCCGCTGCAGCACGGTCAGGGTGTCGGTGGCGGGCGGCGCCTCGTCGGCACCGGGCTGCCTGCACGCTTGTCTGGCCAGGTCGCGGTAGAGGGTTGCCAGCGCCAGCCGCTCGGGTAGGTAACGTTGCAGCGGCCAGGCGGCGATCGAAAACAGTGCCTGCAAAATGCCGCCGGCCAGGATCAGTCCGCTGGTGTCGATGGCCGCGCGCCAGTGCATAGGTTCGGATGTGGCCACCACCAGCAGGATCATGCTGGTCATGCCCACGCGCGCCATGCCGGGGCCATACAGCACCAGCATGCCGCCCATCAGGCCCCACAGTGCGACCGCCAGCACGCCAAGTGCCAGATGTCCGCCGACCAGAAAGCCGACCAGTCCCGACAATGCGGCCGCCACGGTCACGCCGGTGATCAACAGCAGACGCTGGCGATACGGTCCGGGCTGATCGGCGAACATCACCACAAGAGCGCCGAGGCTGACCCCGAGGCCGACTTCGACATGCTGGCAGGCGAAGCCGATCGCCAGCGGCAGGATCACGGCGGCCGTGTTGCGCAGCGCCACCGGGATCGGCACGTCCGGCCGCTTGAAGCGGCTCAGCGTGGTGACGAGGGATGCACGCAGCGAATAGGCGCCGTCAGACATGCGGCCTCGCAGTCAGGGGTTGCGCCATTGTGCGGCATGTCGGTGCGGTGCGCGAGAGGGCGTGCTGGCGGTTGCTGGTGGTGCCGCGCCGATGGTGCAGGTGGCCGCCGTCATTCCGGCGCGTACCGGGATGACGGCGGCTGGCGTTGTCGACTTACTTGGGCGCCAAGCGTACCGCGCCGTCCAGCCGGATGGTTTCGCCGTTGATGTAACGGTTGCCGAGGATGAAGGCGACCACGTCGGCGTATTCCTCGGGCTTGCCCAGACGGGACGGGAACGGGATCGATGCGGACAGCGATGCCTGCACGTCCGGCGGCATGCCGTCGACCATCGGCGTCCAGAAAATGCCTGGTGCGATGGTGGCCACGCGGATGCCGAAGCGTGCCAGCTCGCGCGCCATCGGCAAGGTCATGCCGACCACACCGCCCTTGGATGCCGAATATGCAGCCTGGCCAATCTGGCCTTCGTAGGCGGCCACGGAAGCGGTGTTGATGATGACGCCGCGCTCGCCATCTTCGCCGGCCTCGTTGTTCTGCATCAATGAGGCGCCGGCCTTGGCCACGTTGAAGCTGCCGACCAAGTTGACCATGATGGTGGCCTTGAACTTGTCCAGCGGCATCGGGCCTTCGCGGCCGAGCACGCGGCCGGCGCCGAGAATGCCGGCGCAGTTGATGACGACATTGAGGCCACCCATGGCTTCGCGTGCGGCGTGGGCATGAGCGATGACTTCGTCCTCGTTGGTGACATCGGTGCGCATGAAGCGCGCGGCACGGCCCAGCTCGGCCGCAGCGTCATCACCCTTGTCGGCGTTGACGTCGAACAGCGTGACCGTGCCGCCGTGGGCGACGAAGTGGCGGGCGACGGCGTGGCCAAGCCCGGAGGCGCCGCCGGTGATGATGGCTTTCACCTGATTGAGTTGCATGGGGAATCTCCGCAGGTCAAAAGCGCCATTTTAGCGGGTTGTTGACTGGCTCAGCCCAGATCCAGCAAATACCAGCGGTTGCAACCATCATGACCTGTGGCGCCCATCGGCGCAGCAAGCGGGCGAAAGCCGAAGCGGCGATACAGGGTTTGCGCCGCGTCCATGCCGGTCAGGGTTTCCAGATAACACTGTTGAAAACCAAGGTTGCGGGCGTGATCGAGGCAATGCCGGATCAACGCATGGCCTGCGCCGAGTCCGCGCAGGGCCGGCAGGAAATACATCTTGCGCAATTCGCAGATGTTCACATCGGCTCCGGTCAGTGGTGCGATGCCGCCGCCGCCGCGGACTTCACCATCGTGTTCGATCACGAAATAGGCACTGCGTGGAGTCGTGTATGCGGCATGCATGGCATCCACCTCGGCATCGTGGATGGCAAAGCCTTGGCCGCCGGCGCCGAACTCCGGCATCACGGTACGGATGATGCGGGCGATGGTCGAGTCGTCGGCGGATTGGATGGGGCGTATCTGGAAGCTGGCGACGGTCATGCGCGGTTCCGTTGAGTGGGGGTGTCACTATTGCCAACGGCGCTGGAGCCTTCGCATGTGGCGGAGGTCAGTGTTGAAAATGGACTGCGTGCGGACGCGGACAAGGCGACGAGTTCAGGAGTCGGGTGTCTGGGGGAGCGGGTCCGGCACGGCCACGGCAATGCGCTGATTGATGAAAGCGGCCAAGTGATCTTCCAGTACCTGACCAGCCGCGGTTTGCCAGTGTTGGCCTTGGCAATGGATGATTTTTCCGAGCAACTGCGTCGAAAGCATGGGCTCGTCGCGGCTTTCACATTCGGCAATCACCTGCAGCAACACGGTGCGAGTGATGTCGCTGCCGGTGCGGGCATCGCAGATGACGAAGGCTTCATCCGTCAGCACCAACTGGCGCACGTTCTCCAACGTGATGTAGCCGGAAATGCCGGTGTCGTACAAACGCCGGTTGGGGTATTTCTTGATGAGGCGCGGGGCAGCTGCCATGACCTGAACCTAGCAGAAGCCATGGCGGGGTACCAGCGTGCAGGCCGGTTCAATCGTGTGGCCAGTCCAGACGGTCGCGGCCGGCAAGACAGGTGATGTCGAAACGCGACAGGGCTGCAGCGAGCAGACTGTCGGGCGTGTCCGGGAACGGTTCGTCCATCGACACGCCCAGACAGGTGCAGGCGCGACGCAACAGCAGCATGGCCGGCTGTCCCGTCAGCGGGCGGTCGGCGTCGGACTTGGATAATTTGCGTCCGTTCGCGTCGGTCACCAGCGGGATGTGCAGGTAGCGCGGTGTGGGCAACCCCAGTACGTGTTGCAGGTGGATCTGGCGCGCGGTGGAGTCGAGCAGGTCGATGCCGCGCACCACTTCGGTGATGCCTTGAGCGGCATCGTCGACCACGCAAGCCAGCTGGTAGGCCCATGGTCCGTCGGCACGACGCACCACGAAGTCGCCGACGACATCGCGCAGATTTTGCTGTTGCGGTCCCTGCAGCATGTCGTCGAAGCTCACGGTGACGTCGGCAACGCGCAGCCGCCAGGCCGGGGTGCGACGGGCATCGGGTTTGGCTCGGCAATGGCCATCACGATGGATGCCGCCGGTGTCGGCCAGATCGGCCCGGCTGCACCAGCAGGGGAAGGCCTGGCCGGCGTTGCGCAGGGTATCGAGTGCTTGCTGATAGGCGGCGTGGCGGTGCGACTGGAACCAGACCTCATCGTCGGCAATCAGCCCGAGACGCGTCAGTTCGGCGAGAATCGAGGCAGCCGAGCCGGGAACCTCGCGCGGCGGATCGAGATCCTCCACGCGCAACAGCCACTGGCCGTCGGCCTGCCGCGCACGCAACCAACTGGCCAGCGCGGCCACCAGGGATCCGGCGTGCAGATCGCCGGTGGGCGAAGGCGCGAAACGTCCGCGGCAAGGTGAAGATGGCAAGGTGCAGCGTTCCGTGACACGGGCGGGCAGTGTGCCAAAGTTTGCGCGATATCGGGAGATCGGTGAGGGGTTCGACAGCCAAACCGGTTATGGCTGGTCGCAGAACACCGCCCGCATTCCGGATTCATCCGGAATGCGCAGGCATCCGGCATGATTCCATTCAATTCAGGCGTGAATGGAGATTATGAAATGCCGGGTTCAATAAGGCTGGTACAACGGATAAAGGCTGTTTTCTTCGCTGTCCAGTCGCTGTTCCAGCAATTCGCCGACTTTCGCATAATCCGCTTCGAATTGATGGCGCTCGGCCGGAGTGGCGAAATCACTCGTTTGCCAGGTTTTGACGAAATTGACGACACCGCGGGCGATGGTATTCATGTCGCGGCGGAATTCGTGGATGGTGCGCGCGTTCTCCGCATCACCCGCAAGAGATTTCTCGAGGTAGGTGTAGAAACGCACATTCTCGGTCAGGATGTGCGCCTGCAGCGATGATTTGAAATGCGCGAGCAGGGAGCGGACCTCGGCGTATTCCCCGGATTTGCCGAGCATGCCGATGCGCTGGAACATGGCGCCCAAGCGCGCATGATCGGCGCGCAGTGATTCGAGCAGCTTGGGGTCGTAGTTGATGGTGGATGGTGCGACCGGCTGGAAGGGCGCTGGCGCGAAAGTCGCCTGTGCCGTGTCATCCATGCCAAACATCTTGCGGAAAAATCCCATGACGGTGTCCCCCACTGGTTCGTGTGCCAGATACGAGCTACCTCTCCCGGTTCAGTCTAACTCCGGTTTTGGCGGTTTGGCTACTTGAAATTGGCCAAATTGCCCCGACCCATCGAAACCTGATTGTTCAAACCTGGAGTCGTACCCGTGAGTGATGCCCCCGTCGAAACCCGTCCATTTGAAGCCGAAGTGGCCCAAGTGCTGCACCTGGTGACGCACTCGCTGTATTCGCACAAGGAGATTTTCCTGCGCGAGCTGGTTTCCAATGCTTCCGACGCCTGTGACAAATTGCGTTTCGAGGCGATCGCGCAGCCCGAGCTGCTGAATGGCGACGCGGAGTTGCACATCGATGTCAGTTGGGACGAGGCTGCGCGCACCTTGACTGTCAGCGACAATGGCATCGGCATGAGTCGTGACGAGATCGTGGCCAACATCGGCACCATCGCCAGTTCCGGCACGCGCCGGTTTCTGGATGCGATGAGTGGCGAGGCCAAGGCCGATGCGCGTCTGATCGGCCAGTTTGGCGTGGGCTTCTATTCGGCCTTCGTGGTGGCCGACAAGGTCACGGTGTTGAGCCGCCGGGCTGGTACCACGGAAGACACGGGCGTGTGCTGGGAATCCGACGGCAAGGGCGAGTACGCCTTGTCATCGGCACCGCGCGTGACGCGTGGCACGACCGTGGTTCTGCATTTGAAGGAGGGCGAAGACGAGTTCCTGAAAGGCTGGGAATTGCGCTCGCTGATCGGCAAGTATTCCGACCATGTGGCTTTTCCGATCCGCATGCCCAAGGAGAAGGACGGTCAGCCGACCGCCGAATGGGAGATCGTCAACGATGCGTCGGCGTTGTGGACACGGCCCAAGTCGGAGATTTCCGACGACGAGTACAAGGCTTTCTACAAGTCGATGGGCCATGACTTCAACGACCCGCTGGCGTGGGCGCATCATCGAGTCGAAGGCAACCAGAGTTTCACCACCTTGCTGTACCTGCCGGCGCAGCCGCCGTTCGACCTGATGCTGGGCGCGCGCGACGAGCGCAAGGGCTTGAAGCTGTACGTCAAACGCGTGTTCATCATGGACGCTGCCGAGGAGTTGCTGCCCAATTACCTGCGCTTCGTGCGCGGCGTGGTCGATGCCGACGATTTGCCGCTCAATGTCAGCCGCGAGATCCTGCAACACAATCGCCAGGTCGAGCGCATCAAGGCTTCCTGCGTCAAGCGGGTGCTCGATTTGATCGAGAAACTGGCCGGCGACGAGTCCGAAAAATTCGCCACCTTCTGCACGTCCTTCGGCAACACGCTCAAGGAAGGCATCGTCGAGGATGCCGCCAATCGCGAGCGCATTTCACGTTTGTTGCGGTTTGCTTCCACGGCCGGCGAAGGTGCGGGCAAGACGGTGTCGCTGGACGACTATGTCGGTCGCATGCAGGCCGGCCAGGATGCCATCTGGTATGTCACCGCCGACAGCCATCTGGCCGCGGCCGGCAGCCCGCAACTGGAAGCCTTCAAGGCCAGGGGCATCGAAGTGTTGTTGATGAGCGATCGCATCGACGAATGGATGATGGGGTACCTCAACGAATATGCCGGAAAGTCGTTCAAGAACGTGGCCAAGGGCGAGTTGCCGCTGGATGCGGTGGACAAGCAAAAGCAGGAAGCGGCCAGCAAGGCGGCCGCGCCGCTCATCGACAAACTCAAGATGCTGCTGGGTGACCGTGTTGCCGATGTGCGTGTATCCGCCCGCCTGACCGATTCACCGGCATGCCTGGTCCTGGCCGATCAGGATTTGGCCCCGCATCTGGCACGGCTGTTGCGCGAGGCTGGTCAGGAAGTACCTGAAGCCAAGCCGGCGCTGGAGATCAATCCGCAACATGCCTTGCTGAAACGGCTGGAAGACGAGGCCGATGCCGATGTCCAGAGTGACATCGCGTGGGTGTTGTTGGACGAGGCCAATCTCACTGCAGGCGCCGAACTGACCGACCCGGCAGCGTTCGTGCAACGCATCAACCGCGTGCTGCTGCGGGGCATGTCGGGCCAGGCTTGAACTGCCGACAGCGGCAGGCAACATCAACTGCCTGCCGCTGTCGGGTGTGACGTCATGCCGGCGTGGTGGTTTCGTCGTTCTTGTAGGCATCCACCGGCACGCACGAGCAGTACACGTTCTTGTCGCCATAGACGTTGTCCACGCGTGCCACGGGCGGCCAGTATTTTTGCTGGCGCAGGCTGGCCAGCGGGAACACGGCCAGTTCACGCGGATAGGCGTGTGTCCACTCGCTGCCCGACACCATGGCTGCGGTGTGCGGTGCGTTTTTCAGCGGATTGTCGTCGCGGTCGAGCTTGCCCGCGGCGATGGCGCGGATCTCGTCGCGGATCTGGATCATGGCGTCGCAGAAACGATCCAGTTCGACCTTGGATTCGGACTCGGTCGGCTCGACCATCAGCGTGCCCGGTACCGGGAAGCTCAGGGTTGGCGCGTGGAAGCCGAAGTCGATCAGACGCTTGGCCACGTCTTCGGCCTCGACGCCGGAATCGTCCTTCAGTGGACGCAAATCCAGGATGCACTCGTGCGCGACCAGCCCGTTGCGGCCGGTGTAGAGCGTTTCGTAGTGCGGCGCCAGACGTTTGGAAATGTAGTTGGCGTTGAGCAACGCGGCCTGGGTGGCGCGGCGCAGCCCGTCGCGGCCCATCAGGGTGATGTACATCCAGCTGATCGGCAGGATCGACGCACTGCCGAACGCGGCCGCCGACACCATGCCGACGCTGCTGCCGGCATCGGGCCGGGTCGCGGGCAGGTAGGCGGCAAGATGCGATTTGACCGCGACCGGACCCACGCCGGGACCACCGCCGCCGTGCGGAATGCAGAACGTCTTGTGCAGGTTCAAATGCGACACGTCCGAACCCCAGCGGCCGGCGCGCGCGACGCCGCACAGCGCGTTGAAGTTGGCGCCGTCGGTGTAAACCTGCCCGCCGTGCTGGTGCACGATCTCGCAGATCTGCTTGATCTCTTCCTCGAACACGCCGTGCGTCGAGGGGTAGGTCAGCATGATCGCGGCCAGGCGGTCGGAATATTTTTCGGCCTGCGCGCGGATGTCGTCCACGTCGACGTTGCCGTTGGCATCGCACTTGGTGACGACGACTTCCATGCCGCACATGTGCGCGGACGCAGGATTGGTGCCGTGCGCGGATTCCGGAATCAGGCACACGTCGCGCTGACCCTGACCGTTGGCGCGGTGGTACTGGCGGATCGCGAGCAGGCCCGTGTATTCGCCCTGCGCGCCGGCGTTCGGCTGCACGCTGACCGCGTCGTAGCCGGTGATGGCGATCAGCATCGCTTCCAGCTCGTCGATCAGCTCCTTGTAACCGCGCCACTGTTCGGGCGGCGCCAGCGGATGGATCTGGCCGAACTCGGGCCAGGTCACCGGGATCATCTCGGCGGTGGCGTTCAACTTCATGGTGCACGAGCC